>CAMDFN010000004.1 GCA_945897565.1 Chryseobacterium gleum | reverse complement strand
GCAGCGGGCCAAAGCCAGTAGAAAGGTAAGAAAGTACGTTCGATTGATTGGTGACTGGCGTAGCTTTTGATCAAAACTTACTTAAACAGGAAGTTTAGATATGGCCCAAATGAAAAAGCCCAAAACAATTAACCCGAGTAATGAAAAGAGGAGTACAAAGAAGAGGATGTAGAATTTCATGATTGATACACGATACTAAACTAAAGCAATTTTCAAAATCTTAAATGCCTACATCAACTCCCCCAACAACTGCGTTGAAGCAGAGATGGTTTGGCGTGTTTCTGAGGGGTCAAATTGGGATAGGGACCATTGGTCATTTTCTTTAACCAATGTGTTCATGCGCGCAAAAAAATCTATGCCGAGTTCAGTACCCATTTGACGCACTAAATGATTGATTTTATCCATAGAGCAGCCCGATGCTTGAACGCCTTCTTCGTTGGCAACAATGACCAATGCGTGGTTTTCGAAAACAAAACCTGTGGCATTCATGGCTTTTCCGTGGGTTTGCCAGCTATTTGTAAAGGCACTGAGTTGCTCGTTTATCCATTGGCTTTCTGTTGCGTCTAGTGCTCTAGCGCCGATGAAAACCCATACGCGTGCTCCTGGGCTAAAATGGGGTACTAACTTAGAGATCGGCTGCATTGGCGATAAGTTCGGCGATGTCCATGACTTTGACGTCTTCTTCTTTCTCGAAGTGCTTGATGCCGTCGGTCATCATGGTGTTGCAGAAAGGGCAACCGGTTGCGATGATATGAGCGCTTGTTTCAATGGCGTCTTCGGTGCGTTCAATGTTGATTTCTTTGTTGCCTTTTTCGGCCTCTTTGAACATTTGCGCGCCACCTGCACCACAGCACAAGCCGTTGGTTTTGCAGCGTTTCATTTCTACAAGTGCAGCGTCGAGCTTTTCAATGAGTTCGCGCGGCGCCTCATAGACGTCGTTGGCGCGTCCGAGGTAACACGGATCGTGGAAGGTAATTTTTTTGCCCTTGAACGTGCCGTTGTCGGCAAGGGTAAGTTTGCCAGTATTGATGAGGTCTTGGATCAGTTGGGTGTGATGAATGACTTCATAGGTGCCGCCCAAGCCAGGATATTCGTTTTTGAGTGTATTGAAGCAATGCGGGCAGGCCGTTACAATTTTCTTGACCTCATAGCCATTGAGCAACTCAATGTTCATGAGCGCTTGCATCTGAAACGTAAATTCGTTACCGGCGCGTTTAGCGGGGTCGCCGGTACAGCTTTCTTCGGTGCCTAATACCGCAAAGTTGACCTTGCAGTGATTGAGGATTTTGACGAGCGCTTTGGTGATCTTTTTGGCGCGGTCATCGAAGGATCCGGCGCAACCCACCCAAAACAAGATGTCTGGGCTTTCTCCGGCGGCCATCATGTCGGCCATTGTGCGTACTTGTATACTCATTGCGTGGTCTTTTTTGGCTTAGTCTTCGTTGGCCCAATTCATGCGTTCTGTTGGCGCAAATTGCCATGGCGCACCGTTGTTTTCAATGTTGGTGAGCATGCCGGTGAGCTCCGTTGGCACTTTCGATTCCTCCATCACTAAAAAACGGCGTAAATCCATAATGATTGAAAGCGGATCGATATTTACCGGGCACTCTTGCACACAAGCATTGCAGCTGGTGCAGGCCCAAAGTTCTTCTTCGGTAATGTAGTTGCCTAAAAGGCTTATGCCGTCTTCTGCGTCAGCTCCATTTTTGCGTTTGTAGTCGCCGAGTTCTACCATGCGGTCTCGGGTATCCATCATGATTTTGCGCGGTGAAAGCAATTTGCCAGTGGTGTTGGCCGGGCAGGCAGACGTACAACGGCCACATTCCGTACAGCTATAGGCGTCCATGAGGTTTTTCCAAGTGAGGTCAGTGACATCTTTTGCCCCAAAACGCGAAGCAACGGTGTCTGAAGCGGGTGCGGCATATGGGTCGGCATTGGGGTCGAGCATGAGTTTGACTTCATTTGTGACACTCTGCATATTCGTAAATTGTCCTTTTGGCTCTAATTTGGAATAATACGTATTCGGAAATGCCATAAAGATGTGCAGGTGCTTGGAGTAGGGCAAGTAGTTCATGAAGGTATAGACCATGATGATATGGCCCCACCAACCGATTTGCTCTAAAATATGCAAGGTGTGGTTGCTTTTTCCGTCAAATAAAATTGGACCTAGCCAAGAGCTGATCGCAAAACCATTTGAATTTCCGGCATACGACTGCAATACTTCATCTGCGCCGTTCATGGTGAAAATGAAACCAATTAAGATGAGTTCAAATACAAGGATGAGGTTGGCATCTTGTGTTGGCCAGCCTGCGAGTTCTTTCATGTTGAGCCGCGGCAATTTGAGCATGTTGCGTCGTGCTAGAAAGGCAACAGTGCCAATAAAAGCCAAAACAGACAATACTTCAATGAAGCTGATCATGAAGGTGTAAAAATGACCGAGGCCATTTTGAAAGAACCGATGTGAACCGCTGATGCCATCAACAAGAATTTCGATGAGCTCAATTTGGGTGATGACAAACGATGCGTATATGGTCAAATGCAAAAGAGCGGGAATAGGGCGTGTGAACATTTTCTTTTGACCGAGTGCCACCAAAAGCATGGTGCGCAAGCGGTCTGCCTTGCGGTCTGTGCGGTCTAGGGGCAAGCCCATGTGGATATTTTGACCAATTTTACGCAAGTTGAATGCAAAAAAGCCAAAACTAGCAAGCGTCAGGACGCCAAAAATGAGTTGTTGCATGTGTTCAGTTTATTCAGGCAAGCTGTCCAATATCTTGAGGAGCTTGTCTTCGTTTTGCTTAGAAAGTTGCAATCCTTTGGATTTACCACCAATAACCGAAAGGTGAACATAGCGCTCTGGATGTGCTTCGAGGTCTTTGACTAAATTTTGAAGGTCATTGTTGGTATTGACGAGTTCGGCATAGAGCTTTTCATCGTGAATGAGTTTACCCAGCGTGCCTTGCCCTTTTTCAACTTCGGTCAAGACCATATTGAATTTTTTAAGGGTGGTTTGCGCTTCCAAAATAGTCCCCTTGAAATCGGCGGTAACGAGCTCATCGGTAATTTTGCGCGTATTGCCAATGATGCCAGTGATTTGGTCATTGCTTTTGCGCAAATTGAGCGTAATGGCCTCTACGTTGGCCATGATTTTCGAGAACTGTGCGCGTTCAGCAGCAACAAAACCTTGGAGTTCATCAGCTACATTGCCTAGTTTCTTAATTGTGAGTTTGACTTGCTTGAGGCTGCCTTCGAGTTCAGAAGTGGCGGTGGTGTCCCAGAAAGAGGAGAGCGAGCTCACCATTTTGTCCACGGAGAGCATCATGGTTTGTAATTTTTGAGAAATAGGGTCTGCGTAAGCTTTCACTTGAGTCACCATGTCTACAGATACACGACCCGGTATAGTGGCACCAACCTTGTAAAATTTGCCGTTTCCGGCCGTAGGGAGTTGTAAAACAAGTGCTTTTGTAAAGAAATCTAGTGAGCCAATTTCAACAAAAGATCCTTTTGGAAGGCGAATGTCACTGTTGTGGATATTGAAAGTCATCTTGACTTTGTGCAGTGAATCTCCGTTGGGGTTAGATTTAATGCTCATTACCTTGCCAATTTCAACGCCGTCAAGCGTGACGTTAGACGACACCATGAGCTGGCCAGAATTTGGGAAATAAGCGGTATAGACGTCGTCGCCACCAAAAAAGCTATTGCCCTTCAGGAAGTTGATGCCGGCAATGAGCACCACTATGGCCACAAGCGCGATGAGCGCGGCTTTGATTTCTTTGGAGAATTTCAAGCTAGTTTTTTTCTGCTAATTTAAGAGCTTTTTCAATACTGATGCGTTCGCCATCGAGGAAAGCTACCACAAAAGCATTGACAAACCCTTTTTGAATGAGTTCATTTTTATAATTTTTTGCCCCTTGGAGGTCGTTCGGGAAGAATCCTGCACAGTATTTGAAGAGTGTATTGTCTTGATATTCATATATTTCCAAGCCTTTGAAATGGCTTGATTTAGTAGAGATCGCCTTATTAGAAGTTTCTATTTGTACTTTAAATACCAATCCTTGTTCTTTTATGGTTTCTTTAGGTAATTCTACGGGTTGTGTAGGAATGTTTGCAGCTGGTTGGGTTTCGGTGTTGTTTTGGGTAGTGGTGCCGCCCACAACTGTTTTGCCTTCAGTCGTATTTTTGTAAGTCACAAAAGCTTGAAACATCGATTGCGCCATTTTTTGCTGTCCCTCTGCGGTGCCAATTAATTTTTCTTCTGTGGGGTTGGGTAAAAAAGCGGTTTCGATCAAAACGCTGGGCATGGTGGTTTTGTAGAGCACTAAAAAACCTGCTTGCTTTACGCCGCGGTCAAAACGCCCAATGCGTTTGAATTCCTTTTGGATCATTTCGGCAAAAAGAATAGACTGCCGATGAAAAACAGCTAATTGAAACTGCAGCGCAATGATGCCATCAGGCGTGAGGTCATAGGAACGGTATTTGGCGCCTTTGTCGTCTTCTAGGGCAATACTTGCGTTTTCTCGTTCGGCAACCTTTTGTTGGGCGTCGGTGCGGTGCAAACCAAGGACGTAAGTTTCAGAACCGTAAGCGGTGGTGCTGCCTGCGTTGGCATGGATACAAATAAATAGATCGGCGTTGTTGCGGTTGGCAATGTTGGCGCGCTCAGCAAGCTCTACGAATACGTCGGTGCTGCGGGTGTAAATGATTTTGATGTCTGGATAGCGTTCTTTGATGAGTGCGCCGAGCTTGAGTGCCATTGATAGGCAAACTTCTTTTTCGTTGTTCTGTGCGCCATGGCAACCGGGGTCGTGTCCGCCGTGTCCGGCGTCAATAACAATGGTTTTGATTTTGTTTGTTTGAGCCCAAAAGATATTGTCCGAAATAAAAAACAACGCAGCCAATAAAAAGACACGCATTGCGTTTTTTTGCAAGCCATTGAAAATTGGTAGCTTTGTACGTTTTTCCTGCATATTACAAATCTAAGTAAGCATCTTGAGCCAGCGCCAGCGCTTTGTACAACTTTTCTTCGCCACATTGTTAATAATGTGCCATAAGGTATTGGTTACAGCCCAGGATACCCTGTATGTTGATGGAGAAAGCCTCGATCAGATTGTTACTTACAAGGCAAGTCAAAAAATCAGGCACGATGTCGAAAACCGCAGAATTTATCTGTATGGCAACGCAGAGGTGCAAAGCGAAGGTTTTTCTTTGAAGGCAGGGTATATCCTCATTGATATTGATTCCAATCAAATAGAGGCGAGCTACCGTATAGACAGCACGGGCGCTAAGGTAGAATTTCCTGAGTTAACTGAAGGCAGCGAAACCATTCGCTGCGAGACGCTTAAAATGAATTACAAGACGCAAAAAGCGTACATCAAAGCACTTGCCATCAAGCAGGATGAGTTTTATTTTCGGATGGGAACCGCCAAGCGTCAGGCCAATGAAGAGTTGCATTTGCGCCAAGGCATTCTCACCACTTGTGATTTAGTAGATCCGCATTATCATTTTCAGCTGAGCAAAGGCGTTTTGGTACCCAATGAGCGCATCGTTACGGGCCCCATGAATTTGTGGGTATCGGGCATCCCAACGCCACTTGGTTTGCCTTTTGCGTTTATCCCAACCAATCAAAAAGAACGCACCTCTGGTTTGTTGTTTCCGGAATTCATACCACTCTCGGCCTACGGGTTTGGTTTTCAGAATTTAGGTTGGTATTTTCCGATCAACGACAATTACCAAACATCGGTCAATGCTAATTTATATAGCAGAGGTTCATGGGGCCTGCGCAACGACCTCGACTACGCCAAGCGCTATGGCTACAACGGCCGCTTGTCATTGGGTTTTCAGCAGTTCAATAGCGGCTTCCCTACAAATATCAAGCGCAATAAAGTGACCGTGAGTTGGAACCACCGCAAGGCACCAAAGTCCAATCCTTTTTGGGATTTTTCATCAAATGTCAATTTCATCTCCGACAATCAATCCAAGAATTCACTAGACCCCATTAATCCCGAATACTTCTCCAATTCTTTCAACTCAGATATCAATTTAGCGCGCAATTTTCCCGGCAAGCCGATCAATACTGGTCTAAAAATGTCGTTGCGCCAAAACTCAATTGCTCAAAATATCTCGTTTACAAGTCCGGTACTTAATGTCAATGTAACCCGAGTTTTTCCCTTTAAAGACCTTTTTGAAACTGCAGATAAAAATTGGAAAAAAACCATCCAACGCATTGGCATTACCTACAATATTGAGGCGCAAAACCGTTCGCAATTTGCCGATTCTTTGCTCACCAATGGCGATTTTACGGCCATTAGTCAGCGCCTCATGAACGGTGTCAGCCAAGGCATCAGCATCCAAACCAATTCGGGCTTGTTTAAAAACGCGGTGAAAATCAATCCGAGCCTCAATTACGGCAACAAAATCAATTTTCAGCAAATTGAGAAGTCTTACGACCCTATTGAGAACAAGACCATAACCGATACGATCAGGCAAATGGCGCTGCGTCATGAGCTCAATTTCAATTTAACGGCAACTACGGTTCTTTATGGTTACTACCGTTTTGTGGGCCCCAAGCAAGCCCGGTTGCGCCACCTCATGACCCCAAATATTGGTTATCGCTACACACCGGGCTGGAATCCGCTCGTGACGGCCAATGTAGGCCCAAATCAAAGTGCAATTTCTTATTCGCCTTTTGAGCGCAGTATATACGCAGTAGGCTCAGTTAGAGAAGCTTCTATGCTCACCTTTGGACTGAACAATACAGCGGAGCTCAAATTCAAATCTGAGCAAGATACGCTAACGGGCTACAAAAAAGTAAGGCTCATCGATCAGTTCTCGGTAACGGGCAACTACGACTTCACCAAAGACAGCATGAAACTCTCCGATTTAGCACTCAACTTGCGCATAAGCCCTGCGAGCTGGATCAATTTTGTATCTAACGCACAATGGAGTCCATACGCATGGAGCGCAACAGGAGCTAGTTTTGGAACCTATGCTTGGCAAAATGCCCAGAAGCTTGGCCGCCTCACCACCACCAACCTCACCACCACACTGGTCTTAGCTCCCAAAAAAGACCGCAAGAAATTACAAGACCACAGTGCTTTGTTTAATGAGCAAGATTGGAATGCCGATTTGAATTACTATGCTTTGCATCCTGAACGCGCAATTTATTATGACATTCCTTGGAAGATGAATGTGTCACACGTCTATGGAATTCAGGCCAATCAACAAATTTCTGCCACGAGCCCTGCGGCTTGGCAATATGTTCAAACATTGGTGCTGAGCGGTGATTTAAGCTTCACTAAGCGCTGGAATGTATCGGGCAACCTGAACTTCAACTTACAACAAGGCAGGCTTACCAATGCGTATTTCTCCTTGAACCGCAACATGCACTGCTGGGCGCTTTCGTTTTATTATGTGCCTATCGGCGGCAATAAAAGCTTCTTGCTCACGATTCGCAATACTTCTAGTATTTTCCGTGACGCCAAAATTGAATTCAGGAAACCGCCGTCGTTTCTTTGATTTCTGACTTGATGCGGTCTTGAAAAACCTTTCCAATTTGATACGTAAATTGGGCGCCAAAAAATACAATTTGAGCAGAGTAGTGCACCCAAGCCAGCATGATGAAAATCGAATTCGCCACGCCGAGTTTGCCCATGATAAAATAGTGTTGTAGATAATAACCAATTACCAACTGACTGATATATAACAAGATAGAAGTGGTAATTGCGCCGTCTCTGGCAATGCGCCAACTTACTTTTGCGTTGTGCATATACTTGAAAATCAAGGTAAAAATCAGTGCGTTTGATAGCAATGTCAAGAATACTTGCAGCAGTTGCAATGAGAAATCAACAAAGCCATTATGCCAGTGTAGCCAACTTGTGAGGGCAGAGAAAATAAACACTTGTAGGAAGTAAAATAAGATAATCACAAGTGCAAAAACAGCTAAGAGTAGCACACCCAAAAAGCGAAATCCAATGATTTCCATAAAAAGATTCGATACTTCTCGGCTCTTTTTACTGACATGGAAAAACTCATTTAAACTTCTTTTGAGTGAAATCATAAAGGCCGAACAAGTATATAACAACACAACAATACTGACGAGTTCCAAAAAGAAATTGGGCTTATCAAATGACATGCTGTCTACGAGCTGTAGAATGGAAGCGGGGTCTTGAAGACCGAGTTCAGATTTGAGCAGAGATGAAATGATATTGCGCATGTTCTGTTGTCCGATGATGCGTCCGTAGATAGACGTAGTGAGGTAGATGATCGGAACAAAGGCAAATAAGGTGTAGTAGGCCAAGGCTGCACCATGGTGAAAAGCGCCGTTTTTGACGTATGCCTTGAGGGCGGTCCAAAAGGCCTGTACCGTGAGGCGCAGTTTGCCGTATTTATTTTTTGTGGATTTCAATGGCTTGGATAGCTGTTAATTTTTCAAATGCATATAGCAATAGGCGTTCGTTATTGCTGCTGCGCACGAAATTATGATAGAGTCCGCCAACGAACATGGCTTTTTCAAATTGAACGGCAACTCCCGTGTCGGATACCTTGTATTCATCGGGTCTAAAATGAAGCAGTTCAGTGTCGATTTTAAGGGTATTTAAGGGGCCAAAAAGACGGGCGCGCTCCGGCGCTTTGTAATGATAATAAACAGCTTCTGGTTTTTGTTTCTTTGATAATTTCCCATTTTGCAAGATGCAAATATGATCGCATAAACCAAGCACATCTTGCCCTTCGTGCGATACCAAAATGATACCGGTATCCTCTTCATCGCGCAGATCCATCAGGTGACTACTCAATTTTTGTCGCAAATGTGCGTCGAGATGCCCAAATGGTTCGTCGAGTAGCAGGTAGGTGGGCTGATCTGCAATTGCACGCGCAATAGCAACGCGTTGTTGTTCGCCGCCAGAAATGAGGTGCGCTTTGGTGCTTCCTATTTCTTTGAGTCCGAAAAGACGCAGGAGTTTTTGCACGCGTTTGTCTCTTTTTTCATAGGGCCAATGTAAAATGGCTTCGCGGATATTTTCCTCGACTGTATGATATGGATCGAGTTTGAAATCTTGATTGACAATTGCCACTTTAGAGAATCCGGGCACCAACAAATGGCGAACAGGTGTTTGTCGCTTGCCTTCTATCCAAATTTCTCCGGCATCGGGGTCTTGTAAGCCTGCACAAATTTTGAGTAAGGAAGATTTGCCCGCGCCACTTTTGCCAACAAGCCCGAGGATTTCGCCGCGCCGCACTTGCAAGTGCAGTGTTTTGAGTACCGCTTTTTGGTAATTGAGCTCAATGCTGCGCAGTTCAATCATCGGATAAGCGCTTTAGGGAAAGCTTTTGAAGCGATGAAAATTCCAGGGATAGGATTGGCCATGGGCTCGTAGTCTTTGATGAAAATCCGGACGGTATGCACATCGTTATCTTGTGTATACAAGCAGTGGTCTACAATACTTTTGGAAGCACCTACATAAGTAATGGGCTCGGTATCAGAATGAATTTCAAAAATGTGCATGTTTGGAATTTCATAAGAAAAAAGCGCATCGTTTTCGTCGTAACCAGCTAGGGTATAAACGGTGTCTGTTTTTTCTTGAACCATAGTGACTTCTGAGGTAATTTCAAGTTCGTCTTCCCAATCGTAGAGAAGGTTATCGGCGGACTCTTTGCCGCCGTGTTTTTCATCGGCAAGTTCTTGAGAAAACAGCTCATTGAGCAAATGGATGTGGATTTTACAGTTCATCTTCGTTGTTTTTTTTCTCTACTTCATTGACTTTAAAAGCAGAAGGGATGAGTTCCGGCACGAGTTTCATGACGATAGGAAGCAGGAGGCTGCCGCCAGGTAAAAGAAATAGCGCTAATGAAGGCATCGATTTCAGGATGTCGTAAAATTGATCTTTTACCTGTTCTTTTTCTTCGGGGCTGAGGTCTTCTTTGGTAGATTTGTGCAAGAGCGCCATGAGTTCTTTACTCTCTCGCATTTCGGTCAGCAGCCGATCTCTGTTGCGACCAATAATGCGCAACCATCTTTTGCTGGTTTCTCTAAATGCAAAACTTGCTTCGGTAGATTGCTTGTAAACCAATAACTCATTGGGTCCACTTTGTGCAATAAAAGCCAAACACATTTCTTCAGATAAAAGCATTTGTGTTGTATTCAAATGTAAAGCGCTACCAAGGGCCTCTAGTTTTTGACGATCTTCAGCAGTGATGAGGTGTGTACTTTGTAAAAGCAAATGTCCGAATTCAAAAGTAATTTGTGCCAAGAGGTGGTCGATTACCAATTCTTGTTGAAGCACCTTGAGTTTGATTCCAATTTTGCTGCGTTCCTTGTACATTTTTCGGATTGCTTTGGGCAATGCGGCAGAAGCAATAAATAACTGCAGAATTTTCTTTTCTTTTTCTTCTACTTTGTCATTGATGTGCGCAACATAAATGAGTCCATTTAAAACAGATGAGGTATAGCGCTCATATTTTTGAAGAAATGGTGTTTGATCTCCTTCTAGAAACGCACGAAACAAGATGACGTCTAAAAATATGAAGGCGTTGGAGAGGTGCTTTAGCCAGTAATTGGCGCCTAGAAAAGAACTTTTGATTCCTACTCTTGAAGCGAGAATAATTTCTAACTTCTTAGCGCTTTGAGCGGTGGTTTTATATTTGAAACGATCGAGGAGGTTTGTTCCGTTGTAGCCTTTATAAAATGACAAAAGGGTATTTGTGAATTCTGCAATGCTTGCGGGTTTTTGTTGTTTTCGGATGTAGGTAAACAACAAGGTTTCAAAAAGCAGTAATTGAAGTTGCTCATCGGAATTGAATCTTTTTTTATCGAGTGCATTCGAAAAAATAAAAGACTTGGCCGTACCGTAAATGAGGCCTGTTTGATGAGAGATAAAATGAGTGAGATTGCTCTCTTTCTGGTGAATGAGGTCTTCATCAATGCCAAAAACACCGTTTTCGAGCAGTTCAAAAAATTTAGCAATCCAATTTTTGGATCCAGGAGAAAAATCTTGTTTAGTGGAGGACATACCGCACGCTTAAAGCCCACGCAAAGCCAAATTGCAAACGAGGCAGCACATAAAGGCCCGGGCCTAAGTCTAGTGAAACATTAAATGGATAATCTTGGAGTGTGTGTTCGAGCCCGATTACTGCACTTGCTCCTAAACCGAGCCCACTGAAGTTGGCGTCAAACTGATTCATTCTACCAAGGCCTAAGTTGGCGCCAAAACCGTAGTAGTAATCTAGCGCATCGTTGAGTTCGTTTTGATAATACGCATTGCCGTGTAGCCAAACCGCCCCAGTATTGCCGCCAATACCGATTTCATAAGCTTGCTGATTGAGTCTGTATTTAGCATTCAGGTAAGTGACGCCAGGGCTTCCAGCTCTAAGGCCAATTGCGCTGGTATAGCGCTGTGCAGAAACGGATAGGGTGAGCAATAAGGTGAGTAAAAATAAAAGCGCTTTCATGAAATCAAGTTTAAATCAAATTTAGCGTTTAATACAGCGCGCGAAACTCAATCTTCGATTAAAAAATACACTTGGGTCTGTTGAAAAGGCTCTGAAATCCAAGATGTATATGCCATTGGTGGCAATTGTGCCGTATTCCGTACTTCCATCCCAAATCAAGACGCCTTTTGTTCCGAATAACTCATTGTTAATTAGTTGTTTAACTAAATTTCCGCCGAGTGTATAGATATCGGCCTGAACCAACATGTTTGGAGCTGGTAGTTCGTATTGAATTTCTAAAAAGTCGTGGTAGCCATCTTGATCTGGGCTAAATTCAGTTTGTGACAGGTAAAGAGCTCCATTTTGCTTGGCGCCCAATTGTTGAGAATTGCTGCGTCCGGGGCTGGCATGGCCTGCATTTTGAGCCGCTGAAAACCAATTATTTGCGCTTTGTGTGGGTGCTGAAGCGTCTAGCCTCTCTAAACTAACCCCCTCGGTATCTAAAAGAATTGCTGCGTGCCAAGAATTACTGTATTGTAATTTATCCAAGACGACGCCATTGCAATAGAGTACACAAGTGCCGCTGTCATTGTAAAAGTAGGGTAGGATTTGTGTAGCGGTGTTTTCAGCTTGGGTATTTGGATAGTAAGCAATTAAAAAATTGGTATCCGGGCACAGCGCTATGAATTCCTTAGGTGCGAGGTTTGGTTTTGTTATTGCATAAGCGGCTTGTCCATTGCCAATACTGCACTGTCCCAAACTGAGGTATTTCTGACTTGCATTGTAAAGTTCGATGAAATCTGAGCCATTGCTTGGGGGGTCAAATAACAATTCATTGAGCAGGAGCTCGCCGGGCTGCGGATCTTCGTATCTAATGAAACTCGTTTGTAGGTTGTTAGTGTTGGCCCAACAATCTTTTAAGTCAATAATGGATACCTCAATTGGCTCACTTTTAGGAAGGGCGTTATCAAATTGTAAAAGCAGTTGAGCTCCGTTTTGAACCTGTAAATAAGGCAATACAATTCGTGTGTAGGACCCCAGATTTTGATCAAAGGTAATGGCGCACTGCGCTAAACTAGAACTGTCTATAGGTTCTGAAAATACGAACGCCACTTGGTTGGAATCGCGCACTTCGGCGTAAATGATGAGCGGAGCGACAGTATCTGGAGCGGCTTCAAATACTGAATTTTGCATTCCTGGCGTGCCGCCAAGCTGCGCTTGCGTCGCACGCCAGTTGTCTGCAGCAGAGCAGGGGTCTAGTAGCGAACAGCGCTCCAAACTAAAGCCGCCCTCCATTTTGCTTGAATCTTGATACCAAGCCGAATTGTAAGTGACTTGATCAAGAGTCAGGCCTTGGGCATTCTTGATGACGAGTGTTTCACCTGTGTTATTGAGACTTGGAAATGCGGTGACTTCTATTGTCTTCATAGGATTCAAACCACTACTATGCCCGTTCCCTACCAATGTGGCATAACAACCCGGCTGCAGCCAGAAGGAAGGCAGCGCACAAGCACTTGTAGCATCGCTCAAAGCCATTCCATTGAGTTGTTGAGCACTTGCGCCAGCGTTGTAAATTTCAATGTATTCAGTATTAGGCAGGCCTTGTTGTGGATCTGGATCAGCCATTAATTCGGTGATCATCAGGTCGAGATTGAGTTGATTTAATGTGGGCCCTAGATATAAATCGTCGAGATAAAATCCTTGGCTGTTTCCAATGGTAAAAATACAACTTAGGCCTGCATAGAGCCCCGCTGGCAGCCAGGGCAAGTGCCCTGACAACCATAGGTTGCTTGCGGCGCCCTGACTCGTTTTGGTCTCGAGCGTGAAGGCACCATTGTTGTACTTGAACTTGAAAAATAATTGAAAAGCCGCCGCAACGCTGCCAGCGGGGCCAATCGCAAGCAAACTATCGATACCGTTTTGGCGGCAAAATAATTTTGGCGCATCTTGGCTTCCGGCTTCTCCAAATTCCAAATAAAGTGCATTCGCTGCTGTCAGCAAATCACTTTGATCTGCTTGCAAATAAAATCGACTAAAGTTGAAGCTCGAGGGGCTAAAATTGAGCCGCAGCCAAAACTGACATTCCCAGTTTGTACTATTGTTCAATTGGTTTTCAAAGAAGAGGGTGGCCGATCCTGCACTCGTTGCACTCAGTTGTAATTGTCGGTTATTGTTGGTCGCAAATGCGCCGATATCGCCACCCCACAAAAGGCCTTGAAACAGACTTTGGTCGTGAAAATCGTCAAATACTTGTGCAATTATCGGGCGGGGTGAGCAAGCCGTTATCAGGAAAATTAAAAAGAGCAAGTTTCGCATGTCAAACAAAGATTATTTTTGTAGAAAAATTAACAATGAAAATAGCTGTAGTAGGAGCCACCGGTATGGTTGGTTCAGTGATGTTAGAAGTGCTGGCCGAGCAACAATTTCCTTTTACTGAATTACTTTTAGTTGCCTCCGAAAACAGCGTTGGTAAAAAATTAACGTATCAAGGAAAAGAATATGCAGTCATTGGGCTGCAAACAGCGGTAGACGCCGCCCCAGATATTGCCATTTTTTCGGCCGGCGGCGAAACCTCATTGCAATGGGCGCCTCGTTTTGCCGAGAAAGGAACCGTGGTCATTGACAACAGTTCTGCGTGGCGCATGGATCCAACAAAAAAACTGATCGTTCCGGAAATCAACGGACAACAGCTCACCAAACAAGACCTCATTATTGCCAATCCAAACTGTAGTACCATTCAGCTGGTGATGGTTTTGGCGCCATTGCACCAAAAGTATAGTGTCAAGCGCGTGGTGGTGTCTACCTATCAATCAATCACCGGCACAGGGGTTAAAGCCGTTGAGCAACTCGCAAACGAGCGCGCGGGTATTGAAGGCGAAATGGCCTATAAGTACCCCATCGATAAAAATTGCATCCCTCAGTGCGATGTCTTTCTAGACAATGGCTACACCAAAGAAGAGATGAAACTCACCAACGAAACCAAAAAAATCTTAGACCCAAGCATCAATGTTACTGCAACTGCAGTGCGCGTGCCGGTGGTTGGTGGGCATTCAGAGGCGGTGAATATTTCTTTTGAAAACGACTTCGATTTACAAGAGGTCCGCACGCTCCTTTCGCATACCCCTGGCATCACACTTCAAGACAACACGGCTGCTTACGAATACCCAATGCCGCGCTTTGCCGAAGGCAAAGACGACGTTTTTGTTGGTCGCATTCGCCGCGATGAAAGCCAAGCCAACACGCTTAATTTGTGGATTGTCGCCGATAACTTGCGCAAAGGTGCCGCTACCAATGCGGTGCAAATCGCAAAATTGGTTTGCTCCTTGTTTGCTTAGCATCAATTCTTTTTATCCAACTTGACATCATTTTTATTTTTGATTTGGTCAGGTTGTTTCAAAATGACTTATTTTTGTACCGTCTCTAAGGGGTGCCGAAAGGCTGAGAACATACCCATTGAACCTGATTTGGATAATGCCAGCGAAGGGAAGATGACGCGCTAATTTGATTCAAATGTCAAGAATTAGCCCCTTGTTCTTGTTTAATTTTTTAGAAAATGAAAACAAGATTTTTGCTTTTAATTTCATTATTTGGTCATGTTGTATTGGCCCAGCAAAACACAACTCAAGTTGCGAGCGATACCATCCGACGCATTCAAGAAATCGAAGCAATTGTAGTCAATAGCCTGAGGGCTAAAGAAGCGCCCAATAACACAACCGTATCCAAATCGGCGCTAAATGCCAAGAATTTTGGTCAAGATATGCCCACGCTACTGGAGTTCACACCATCGGTTGTTACCACAAGCGATGCGGGTGCTGGTGTAGGATACAGCGGCTTGCGTATTCGCGGTGTAGATGCAAGCCGCATCAATGTGACCATAAATGGCGTTCCGGTCAATGACCCCGAGTCTCACGATGTCTATTGGGTCAATATGCCCGACCTCGTGGGCTCCATAGAAAACATTCAAGTGCAGCGCGGGGTAGGCTCCTCTACGAATGGTGCCGCCGCTTTTGGCGCAAGTGTCAATATCAAAACCAATGATTTGCGACTAGAACCATCCGCGCGCATAGATTTTTCAGGAGGGTCTTTTGGAACGCTCAGAGGAACGCTACAGGCTTCAACTGGTTTACTCAACAAGCATTTTTCATTAGATGCAAGAGTTTCTGAAATTCGCTCCGATGGCTACTTAGACAGAGCAACGAGCCACTTAAAATCCATTGGCCTAACCGCTACGTATCTGAGCGAAAAATCCGTTTGGAAGGCAGTGGTGCTCACGGGTCAAGAGCGCACGTATCAGGCTTGGTACGGCACACCTGAAAGCCGCTATCGTGGCGATTCCCTCGGTATGCTTGACTACGCAGCGCGCAACAACCTAAGCGAAACAGAAACTCAAAACTTGTTCGCATCGGGCCGCACCTACAATTACTACACCTACGCCAACCAAGTAGATAACTACAATCAAGATAACTATCAGCTGCATTTTATCCATCGGTTTTCACCAAAACTCGACCTTAATTTGGCAGCTCATTATACCTATGGAAGAGGGTATTACGAAGAATACAGAAAGCAAGATGACCTAGCCGCATACGGACTTGCACCCGTCATTGTAGGTCTAGATTCAATTCTGCGCACAGATTTGATCAGAAGACGTTGGCTCGACAACCATTTTATTGGCGTTGTTTATGGACTCAATTTTCAGTGGAAACCAAACTTCAAGTTTGCTTTGGGAGGCGCAGTAAACCGGTACACAGGTCTTCATTTTGGAGAAGTCATTTGGGCCGAATTTGCATCGAATAGCCAAATTTACGACCGCTATTACGAAAACCACGCCAACAAAACGGAGTTGAGTACTTATATAAAAACCAACTACACCAAAAACGGTTGGGACCTCCAACTCGATCTTCAGTACCGCGGTATTGCCTATTCCTTTTTGGGTGTAGATCAAGTCAGTGGTGCAATAACAGACGTTACGCAAAATGTACAATTCCATTTTTTCAATCCGAAGTTGACATTTGTCAAAACGATTGGCGCAAATAAAATTTTTGGCTCTGTTGGAATCGCCAACCGCGAACCCGTTCGACGTGATTTCAGAGAAAGTACACCCCAAAACAGACCTTTAACTGAGCGCATGTATGATGCGGAACTTGCCTACAGCACAACATATAAACGCTGGTCTGCCCAAGCTAATTTGTTTTTGATGTATTACCAAGATCAATTGGTTTTAACGGGTCAAATCAATGACGTAGGAGGCTACACGCGTACCAACGTCGATCAAAGCTACCGCGCTGGCTTAGAAGTAGAATTAGCTTATCAATTGAATGAAAAATGGCGCCTCCAAGGGGCAACAACACTTAGTCAAAATAAGATCTTTAATTTTGTCGAATATTCCGATGTCTATCTAGATGAAGCGCCCTACTTCAACCAAGTGCTGATTGAACACGGCACCACAGATTTGGCTTTCTCACCCAATTTCATTCAAACCCTTGGCCTTCAATATGCGCCATTAGCGCGTTTATCGCTGCTGCTTCAATCTAAATATGTCTCTAGGCAATTTCTAGATAATACCTCTGATGTCAAGAGAAGTCTAGATCCATTCACCTTTACCAACTTCATTTGCAATTATAAAATCAAGCAAAATTTTGCCAAGCAAATGGAAATTGGCTTGCTGGTCAATAACCTTTTCAATGCGCTTTATGCGAACAACGGCTACACATTTAGTTACCAATATGGCGGCCAAACCACCACTGAAAATTTCTATTATCCGCAAGCAGGAAGGCATTTCTTATTGAAAATGAACATCCAACTTTAATTCTTTATATTTGGAGAAATTCTCCACATGAAAAAGATATTCGCCTCAGTTGCTATTTTATTATGTTTTGTGGCAAACGCCCAAGTTTTAGAAAAACCGCAATTAGTTGAAAAAATAGATACGAGTCTTCACATAAGTACTCAAGTCATAGAGGTAGAGGCCCCGCCTATCGAGGTTACCCAGTTTACGGACTTGACAACTATCGAAGACCGCAATTTACCACAGTTTCCTGGGGGGCAAGATTCTCTAGACCTTTACATTAAAGAAGCTGTAGAAAGCTTTATTTATGCCGATACCAACGAGACTTTTCCGTGGGGAGAGTCTGTTTACGTTGCTTTCGAAATTGCAACTGATGGAAAGGTGGTCAATCCACTTATTGAGATGGGTTATGATGCCCTGCTAGATAGCGCAGCACTTGAGATCGTTCGCAATATGCCACTTTGGATTCCAGCTTCCGATGAAAACGGTTTGCCAATTGTTGCTTCATACCGCCTTCAAATCCTTTTTGACCTCGATTTAGACATAGATAGCGATTTTGAATTTGAGGAGGAGTTTATCAAATCAACAAAAGGACACTGGGCTGGGTTTGAGTTAGGTTTTCAGCTCAATACCAATGGTTTTCTAGATCCAACTACCACCTTTGCTACCACACCTTATTGGGAAAACAACCTTTCTAAGAGTGTGTTATTTAACCTCAATACCTTTCAGCACAAGTTCAATTTAGTCAATGATGTATTGGGCCTCACAACGGGTTATGGCTTTAATTTTGGCGCCACAGAACTCACCTCCAATTACGTGCTTCAACACACAGCAGACACCGTATTTGCGCTCATCGACAACAATCAAGCCTATAAGCGCAACACGCTCTATTCAGCTTACATGACAGTTCCTTTACTTTTGGAATTCACAGCAGGAAAAGACAAGGCGTATAAAAATATTTTCTATGTAAATGCAGGCGTCATTGGTGGCGTTCGCTTGTACAGCCATCAGCGCTTTACGGGTACTTATGCAAATGGAAATGAGTTCGAAAACACTACAAAAGCCAAATTCAATCTCAATACCTGGATGCTAGATGCTACCGTTCGTATCGGTTACGGACATTTTGGGCTTTTTGCTAATTATGCCATCCTCAGTATGTTCAAAGAAGGTACCACAGCAGGTGTTTACCCAATGCGTTTTGGGATTTCTTTGAATATTCCTCAGTAATTAGCGTTTGAGTTCAAAAAAGCTCTGAAGCGTTTTGTTCAAATCAGGAATAAGGAGCTTATAAAAATAGGTCCCTTCAACCAGCTCGGCACCAGTCCAGTCATTTTTGTAGTCCAAAGATTCATATACTGTTTGCCCCCAGCGATTGAGCACTACTAGATGCGCCTGCGGATAGAAGTCAAGGTATTGAAAATACAAAGTATCATTGATTCCATCTGCATTAGCGGTAATGATATTGATGTTTTCGATGTCTGCAGGTATAACAGTCAAGACAACACAGCTGCTATCTGCACAGCCAAATGCATCCGTGATATATAAACAATAATTGATGTTTGCGGGCTCATTGAACTGATTGGTTAAAGTAGCTGCATAGCTCATGGAGTCTGCAAATATCCAGTAACTGGAAAGTGGGGCGCCCGATAAACTGACCGACGTATTGACAATTGTCACCGTATTTCCAACAACCACAGGATTTGGATTCATTGCGATATTGGCAACAGGTAAAGGAATGATATCAATGGTTGCAACAATTGTATCTGAAAGACAGCCAAGACGCTCTGCCATAAATTGATATGTTTGGGTCACTGTGCTATCCGTATTGTTTGCAATCAGCGTATTGATCGAACCAAACCCGGTATTATTCAGATCGACAAACATGGTTACACCATCGCTAATGCAAGGCTCATTTTCAATGACAATTGCTTCGCCATTACAAATAATACTATCGTAAATCAGTTGAGGTTCTATAGCCGCAATCAGTGGTTTGTTCGCATTTTGAAGACCAGTAATATACGTACCACAGGCATCGACAATAACTGGTGGAGGAATGCTTAATGAGGTATAAGTTGAATCGCAATATACCGGGCAATTTGGCACGTCCAAAGTAAAAATAAAGTTACTCGCACCCGAATTGCAGCCCATATTTTGGCCGGCAGTGCCCACTGTGGCGGTCCAGGGATGCGTAAAAGTGTAAGGTGGAACGCCATATCGTGCGTAGCCGGTGGCCGAAACCTCACATTTGTTCGAACAGATGGGCGTTTGTGAAGTGTACCATTCATTGCCATAGGATTCTGGCGAACGCCCATAGACAACTACTCGAAATGGCCAACTTGTTGTGAGCGGGTCATAAAGTATATAATTGGTATTGCATCCAGGTCCGTTGGCATTTCTGCCAAGGTGCATACTGACCCAAAATTGTATCGGATTACATGATTTTTGAAGGCAGCAAACTAAGGGATTCATCAAATTAAAACTATCAAGGTAGGCAGTTCCAGCCAAACTTGCAGTGGCACCCGTCACGGTAAACGTTTGTGATGCGCCGCAAGAGGTACTAAAATACATTGAACCCTGCGACATAGTGCTAAAAGTAAACGGATTTGCATAAAAGCTGGCGTCTACATAAACACCGGTGGGCGTGATGCCGGCTGGAATAGTTACCTGAATGCTGTCTTCATTATATCCGGGCATAAAGCATGAGGGCATTTGTCCGCTGCTCCATATGCTGGGGATGCCGGCGAGGAGTGGATCAATTGTAATAGGAAAGACGCGTTGCGGATCTGTTAACCAAGCGGTGGGTATTTGAAGCCGCAATACCTGCCCCTCTAACTCAAATGATGTGGCATAGGTGCTCCCGTTTGCATCGTAGCATAAGATATTCGTTAAAATTGCCCGATTTACCCCCTTAGCATCTTGAATATAGAGGTAGTCATCTTGCCTATTTTTTTGTGTGTCAATAGTCCAGTTTGCTGGCAAATCAATTTCTTCTTCGATGCAAAGCGCAGTGCCATTTATGGCCAACGGTTCAAATAGGCGGTAATGAAATCCAACCTTGCCATTTCCAACCTCCAATTGCTGAGCAAAGGGTTGTTCTTCAAATTGCACCAATATGTGCTCACCCATTGGACCAATTTCTTTTGAAACGAGCTGACCATTTATGCGTGTATTTCTTCCCATTTGAACCAGCTCGTTTTGGCCTAATTTCAAACCAAAGCTTCCGTCGTTAAATATCAAAATTGGATGTTCTTGCTGTTCAAAAATGGTGTAGTTTGCATTTTTGCGAAAGCTCAAGCTATAGGGTAACAACTGGCCATTTGGGCCGGCATAGTGGACCGGCACCGAACTAAAAACTTGTCTGGTTTGACCACTTTCGCTTCTAAAAAATTTGGAGAAATAAGTGCGCTCTTCAATGCGCTCAATCCAAGTAATTGTGGTCTTTAATTCGGCAGAATCTATGGAGCGCTCAAAAGGAATGGGCGCAACTAATTCCCAGGTACGCGTGGCCTGTTCTTGAGCGAATCCAAGAAACGATAAAAAGAACACGAAAAAAAGTAGCAAGCGGTTCATAAAATTGAATTAACTCGTACCAAGCTAATCAAATTTACAATCATTTGCAAATCAACTTATTATGAATTGGGCTTATTCAGAAAGAAATCTGCAGTGTTGTTTCCCGCCATAAAAGCTTTCGCATCCATGCGCTTTTTGCCTTCCATCTGAATTTCCTTGACCAGCAAGGTGGTTTGCGCTCCGCAAGGAATTAAAATACCTTCTTTGTGCGCTTGCGGTCCATCCGTTCTATTGGCTGCAATAGTGCTGATTTGCGAACTAAAAATTTTAAACTGAACATGCGCTTGCTTTTGTGCTGACCAAAGTTGGCACCACGCTGCAGGGTGGGGGTCTAAACCTCGGACAAGATTGTGTATTTCTTGTGCAGTCAAAGACCAGTCTATCTTCGTATTTTCTTTAAAAAGTTTGGGTGCGAGTGAGCGCTTTCCTACTAAAGGTGTTTGCGCTTTTGGTTCAATTTGTCCTAAGGCCAGCTCATCACAAGTCTGAAGGGTCAGCGAGGCGCCAAGATCTTGAAGGAGGTCATGTAAAACACCAGCGGTCATGTTGGGTGTGAGTGTAACTTTAGCTTGCTTGAGAATGCTTCCCGCATCAATTTCTTCATTGATCATAAAGGTGCTTACGCCGCTTTCGGTGTCGCCATTGATGAGCGCCCAGTTAATGGGTGCTGCACCGCGATAGGCCGGTAGTAAAGAAGCATGCAGGTTAAATGTACCGAGGCGAGGGAGCTTCCAAACTATATCGGGAAGCATTCTGAAGGCCACCACCACAAATACATCGGCTTGCCAATTTTCAAGCGCGTCAATAAATGCTTCGTTGCGGAGTTTGTCTGGTTGTAATAAGGGAAGGTGGTTTTCGAGTGCATAGGTTTTAACGGCACTTTGGTGCATCAGTTGGCCTCTGCCCGCAGGTTTATCGGCAACTGTAACTACACCCACAACTTGGTGCTGACTTTGATGAAGCGCGTCTAAAATGCGCGCTGCAAATGAGGGTGTGCCCATGAAAACGATGCGAAGTGCTGCACTCATACTTGTTTGTTTTGCCAGTTATATTTGCGCAGATAGGTAATAGAAACCAAACCTAAAATGCCAAAATAAATGTATTCTACCGTCCAAATCCAATAGACATCTAGCGCCCAGACCTTGATAAATAAATAACAAAAGATACTATAAACACCTACCGTAAAAAATTCAATGAGCATTGAGTGCAGGGTATTTCCACTGCCATGAATGGTCTGAAAATAAACGGAGATAAAGCCAAATAGAAGAATGGAAATGGCAATGAGTTTCAGGATTTCCGCACTTTTAGCCACATACGCTTCTGCAGGATTGACCATCCTGATCATGGCTTCAGGATAGAGTAGTGCGCCATGAAACGTAACGAGCATAAAACACACGGTAAGCAACTGAATTTTTCTTTGGATCTGCGGAATCTGCTCCATTTTTTTAGCGCCCAAGTATTGTGAAATATAGGTTTTGGTAGTGCCGGCGAAACCCCAAATAGGTACAAAAGCCAAGAAATAAATGGAGCGAATATTCTGAGAAACGGTGAGGTCAAAAGTGCCTTTTTGTTCGAGCCAAGTGAAGAAGAGCGTCCAGGTGGCAAGGGCAGAAAAACCTTGTAGCATAAGAGGGCTCCCTACTTTAAGAAGTTCTTTTATCGAGGAGAAATCTACCTTAAAATAAGCCAATAGTTGATATTTTTTCTGTTCCTTGGAAAAGAACAAAAAGCAGAGCATGCTCACCATACCAATGCCGTCGGCAATTGTAGAGGCTAAGGCGGCTCCTTTGATACCCATTTCGGGCAGACCAAAATATCCAAAAATGAGCGCATAGGCCAAAATAGCGTTAGAACTTGCGGTCATCAAAGAGGTGACGAGTACAACCCATGATTTTCCTTCAGCTAAAAAGAAAGCTTGTATCGAAAGCGTAATCATGGCAAAGAACAATGAAAAACTCCGTTGTTCGATATAAATGCCTTGCAGCCTAGCTATTTCGCCTTGTTCTGAATAAGCTTGCACTAAATTGGGCATGACAAAATAAAGCAGCCCAAACAATGCAAGCGCCAAGGTGCACAAAACCCAGACGGTACTGCCAAAAACCTGGCCGATGAGCTCGGGTTTTTGCTGACCTATTCTTCTGGCGATAATGATCTGTGCGCCATCGGCCATGCCCGCCAAACACATAAATAAAGTGACATACATGAGGCCTGCGTTGCCAACTGCGTCAAAAGCTTCGGTTGAATAGCGCGCAATGAGCGAAGCATCGGTGAGCAAGACAATCGATTGAATAAAACCGGTCACCATCATGGGCAAAGCCACGCCTAAAATCGTTTTGTAATTGAGTGCGAGCATTTAATCGATTTGGATAACGAGCCCTTTTAGGTAGGCACCCTCCGGATGAAAAGCTTGGATGGGGTGGTCTGCAGGTTGATGGAGTTGATCTAAAATACGACAAGAGCGCCCTGCTTCAATGGCGGCTGCAATGACCGTATTGGTAAACAGCAGCGTGTCTACCACTTGTGAGCAAGAAAAAGTAAAGATGAGTCCGCCGGGTTTGATCTGCCGAATGGCATGCGCATTGAGGCGCTTGTATCCTTGAACGGCTTGATGTCGTTTGTCGCGGTGTTTGGCAAATGCCGGGGGGTCTAGTACAATGATGTCGTAGTCTTCGGGCAGGTTTTTCATGTAATCCATGGCGTCGTCTACAATAGAGCCGTGTCTGTCTTCAAACTGGTTGAGCACCACATTGGCGTCGGTAAGTGCGATTGCTTTTTTGGAGCTATCTAAGGAGTGTACGAGCGTTGCGCCGTTTTTTAAGGCTTGCAAACTGAAGCCACCAGAATAGCAAAAGGTATTGAGTACTTTTTTGCCTTGTGCATATTTACCGAGCAGTGCTCTGTTTTCGCGTTGGTCGATAAAAAAGCCTGTTTTTTGCCCGTTGATCCAGTCAATTTGATATTGAACGCCATTTTCTTGCGCTAAATGTGGAACAACCGCTTCGCCAAATAAATAGCCATCTGCAACCCCTTCTATAGCCACCTCTCTTTTGGGCAGGGTGTCACTCGATTTGTGATAAATAGCCTTGAGTTCTGGGCCAATTACTTTTTGTAGTGCTTGTGCAATGAGTTCCACCTGACGGTACATGCCAAACGAATGACATTGAATGACAGCCACGCCATTGTAATAATCGATAATGAGCCCTGGAAGCAGATCGCCTTCTCCATGGCACAAGCGGAAGATATTATTGTTAGGACTCAGCAAACCAATGCGCAAGCGCAGTTGGTAAGCATTGGATAAGCGGCGTTCGTAAAAAGCTTCATCTATGGTTTCGTAATCAAAACTAAGGATGCGAACAGAGATGGTAGCGTGCTGAAAATGGCCAATGCCAAGAATTTGTTGCTTTTTAGTCGTTAAGCAAACGAGATCGCCATCTTGAAGTTCGGTGGTGTCGCTAGCCAAAGCCCCAGAGAATACCCAAGGGTGTTTGCGTTCAATGGAGTGCTCTTTGCCTTTGGCAATGGTCAGTAGGGGATAAGACATGTACAAAAATAGCCCGAAAAAGTGTACATTTGTCAAAAATTAAGAGTTATGGCCAACAAACGAATCCTCAAAAGAAACATCAATGAAATGGTTTTTGATGTGGTAGAAGAATGCTTCTTTTTTGAAATGACAGCTCCAGACAAAGCGGACCGCTCGGCCAACTTAATCGATGAAGCTGCTACATTTCAAGACCAAATGCTGACCAAAATGAATCAAGCAAAGGTCAAGGCTGATTTCCGTGCTGTTGCCGCAGAAGTGGAGGCTAAGGCCATCTATTTTGTAGAGGCGCTCAATGCCTTAAACAAATAATTCTCCTTACCCAATGTGGGTTTTAGACGGTTTTGCACTTGCCTTGCTTTTGGCAGGCATTATGGTTCTACTCTGGATTTCTGAATGGATTCCCGTTTACCTCACCGCTCTCTTGCCCTTGCTTTTGGCGGTGCCATTTGGCTTACTCACCCCAAAAGACCTCGCTCAGTGCTACGGCGATTCCAACATCTTTTTGTTTTTCGGAGGTTTTGTTATGGCCCTTGCGCTAGAGAAATGGGGTGTGCACGAACAAATTGCCAGAAGAATTATAGCTGTTGTCGGCGATAAAAAATCCAATATCCTTTTGGGTTTCATCCTAAGTACTGGTCTGATATCCATGTGGATTTCCAATACCGCTACAGCACTCATGATGCTCCCAATGGCAGTGGCCGTTGTAGAGGCTATGCCACCTGCCCACCGCAACTCAAAATTCAGTGTATTTCTAATGCTTTCGATTGCTTATGCAGCGAATATTGGAGGTGTCGGTACGCTCATTGGCTCGCCGCCCAACACGCAAATGGCCAGTATCCTCTCTGAAAATTTCAATATTGAAATCAGCTTTTTTGACTGGATGAAAATCGGTATGCCCTTGGCCATCATTTTGTTGCTACTGATGTTTTTGATTTTCAATTACCTATTGGGTGCCGAGCGCAAAGATGTCCACGACCTTCATTTTCAGGCCCTGCCCTGGACCAAAGCTCAGAAAAGAGTTTTATGGATTTTCTCCATTGTAGCCGGGCTTTGGATTTTCCGAGAAGCTATCTGTACTTATCTGGGCTTTAACTATCGCGATGAAAATGCCGCTATTTTAGGTGCTTTAGCCATGTTTTTAATGCCCAGTGGCGAAGCGTCCAAAGAAAAAGTCCTGCGCTGGTCTGATACCGAAAAATTACCATGGGGTATTCTCTTGCTTTTTGGTGGCGGCTTGGCCTTGGCGGCGGTTCTCGAAAAAAATGGTGTGCTTCAATTTTTAGCGACAACTTTTGAATCTTTCCACGGAATGAGTCTCCTTACAGCTATCGCAATCCTCACTACACTTGCTATTTTCATCTCTGAAGTACTCTCCAATTTAGCGATGGTTACTTTATTTATTCCCGTGATAGGTATTTTTGCGCACCAAACAGGTTTGCCTTTGGTTCCGCTTGCTATGGCGCTCACGCTAGGTGCTAGTCTGGCATTTATGATGCCGGTCGGAACTCCTCCAAATGCAATTGTTTTTGGTTCGGGTTATTTGCGCATCAAAGACATGATTCGCTATGGATTTGTGCTCAACATCATAAGTTTGTCCTTGATCATCCTTTTTGTGATTTTGTTTCTTTAATTGAAACAAAATTCCTATTTTCGGAACCAAACCTATTGTATGCTAACTATAGATCGCTTATTTGATGTCCCTAGACATCAGCTCAAGAATTACCCCAATCCCAACATGTTTGTCACCAAGACAAATGGAATTTGGGTTCCGCTCTCTACCTCTGCCTTTCTAGATGCCGCTATGAACGTCTCTCGTGGCCTAATTTCCATGGGCGTTCAGGCTGGTGACCGCGTGGCTGTCGCGAGCTCAAATCGTTTTGAATGGAATGTACTCGATATTGCCGTTCAGCAAGTGGGCGCCATTCTCGTGCCGCTTTACCCCAATATTTCAGAAGCTGATTACCGTTTCATTCTCAATGATGCAGGGGTAGAAATCTGTGTGGTTTCCAACCAAGAATTGGTAGACAAAATTACTTCAGTCAGAAATGATGTGCCTAGTCTTAAGCATTTGTTTTCTTTTGACCAGCTGCCCAACTGCCCGCATTGGTCTGCAATAGAAGCCACAAAAGGTCAAACTGAAGTGGAGGCCGTAGAGCTGCGCATGCGCGAGGTCAAAACTGCTGATTTAGCAACCATCATTTACACCTCAGGAACAACAGGTAATCCAAAAGGTGTCATGCTTTCGCATGCCAATATACTCTCCACAGTAGCGGCGTGTATAGATCCTATTCCTGCCGATAAAAACTCCAAGGTATTGAGCTTTTTGCCTGTTTGTCATATTTACGAGCGCATGCTTCACTACCTCTATATGTACATCGGTTGTTCTATTCATTTTGCCGAATCCATGGACACCATCGGTGACAACATCAGAGAAGTGAAGCCAGATGTATTTTCTGCTGTACCTCGCCTGATCGAAAAAGTTTTCGATAAAATCATGGCCAAAGGCGAAGAGCTTAGCGGTGTCAAGCGTGGTCTGTTCTTCTGGGCTGTTGGCGTCGCAGAGGACTACGACGTCATCGGGAAATCTATATTTTATAAAGTGAAATTGGCCATTGCGCGCAAACTTATTTTCTCAAAATGGCAAGAGGCTCTCGGTGGCAATGTCAAAGCAATTGCCTCTGGTTCTGCAGCGCTACAACCGCGTTTGGCTCGGATATTTTTGGCAGCAGACATTCCTATTTTGGAAGGTTATGGCCTCACCGAAACTTCTCCGGTAGTAACGGTCAATAACTTCAATACGGGCATCAGAATAGGCTCTGTTGGCCCCCTAGTAGACAACGTTCAGGTCAAAATCGCAGCAGATGGTGAAATCCTCGTGAAGGGGCCAAACGTCATGATGGGTTATTATAAAAATCAAGAAGCTACTAATGAAGTATTTGATGCCGACGGTTGGTTTTGTACTGGCGATATCGGCACCTTCCAAGAAGGGAAGTTTTTGAAGATTACCGATCGCAAAAAAGAGATTTTCAAGACCTCAGGCGGGAAGTATATTGTGCCACAAGCGATGGAAAATCGCTTGAAACAATCTCGTCTGATTGAACAAGCTATGGTTATTGGTGAGGGAGAAAAATTCCCGGCCGTTTTTATTGTACCCAATTTTGCATTTGTCAAAGAATGGGCACTGCGTCATGATCTCAATTTTTCAGAGTTATCTCATGAGCAAATTATTGTGAACCAAACTTTAGTGGATCGCATCAATAAAGAAATTGCAGCCATTAACAAAGAATACGGTTCTTGGGAGCAACTCAAAAAAGTCAAGCTCTTAGGGCAAGAATTCACAATTGAAGGAGGTGAACTCACTCCAACGCTCAAGTTCAAGCGCAAAAAAATATTGGAAAAATACCAAGTTCAATACCAAGAAATATATAGTGCCTAGCGCATGAATGAGACATAAAAAAAGCCGGCGTGAGCCGGCTTTTTGCGTTACAAGAAGCAACTGAAATTAGTGCTTTTCTCCAGAACAAGACTTTTGAGTCGTGTTGCTTGAAGAGCAAGATTTTTGTGTAGAGCTTGAAGAGCAGCAGCTACCGCTTTTCTTTTTCTTTTTGCGCTTGTCGTCGTCTTTTTTAACGATTTGCGTTCCGTTTACAGCTGCATAAGCTGTGCTTGCCATAGAACCAACGAATGTGGTAAGGGCAATAGCTACAAATACTTTTTTCATGGCGTTTTTTTTTATAAAGTTACAAATTATTTTAAAGTACCAAGCTTTGTGAGTTTGGCTTGTACTTTTTGTCCGAGCACTACATCAATTTTCGTGCCTATTGGCAAGAATAAATCGACGCGAGACCCAAATTTGATAAATCCAAATTCTTCACCTTGAGTTGCTTTATCGCCAATTTGGGCGTAATAACAAATACGGCGCGCTAAGGCACCTGCAATTTGACGAAATAAGATTTCTGTTCCGCTAGCGTGCTTGACTACACAGGTGCTGCGCTCATTGTCTGTGCTGCTTTTCGGGTGCCAAGCAACTAAAAACAAACCCGAATGGTATTTGGTATAACTGACCTCGCCTGCAATTGGATAGTAATTGGCATGTACATTCAAAGGAGACATAAAAATAGAAACCTGAATGCGTTTGTCTTTGAAATATTCGGTTTCTTCGACCTCTTCAATGACAACTACTTTGCCGTCTGCCGGGCACATGATATCCTGCAGACCACCTACGCAAGTTCTATTAGGGATGCGGAAAAACTGGATGATGAGGTATAGTAAAACCACAAATCCAATTTCGAGAAACAAGAAAAGACCGAAAATTGAGCAGGCTAAAAAATAATAATTTAGGGCACTCAAGCCCAAAAATACAACCATGCTTCCAAGCATGATAGAGCGTCCTTCGCGGTGAAAAGTCATCATTTCCAGTAAAGATAGATTATTGACCAACAATAGAAAAATGGAATCGCAAAAAGAGCGGCATCAAAGCGGTCCAAAACGCCACCGTGACCGGGTAGAATGCGTCCACTATCCTTTATGTTTAAGCTGCGTTTAAAAAGTGATTCTAATAAGTCACCTAGGATAGCTCCGGGTGCAATAATCAGAGCGGAGACCATCCAAAAAAGAACCTCGCCTTGGTTGATATATGCACCAATTATGAACCCTAACAATAAGGTGAAAAGAAAACCGCCTAAAGTCCCTTCCCAGGTTTTTTTTGGTGAAATGCGCTCAAATAATTTGTGCTTACCAAGAGCTCTTCCAGTAAAATAGGCAAAGGAATCGTTTGTCCAGATGAGCAAAAACATGCCGAGTACTTTTGGGAGGAGAGAGGTGTCGCGGACATGTAAATCGATGCTCAGGTAAAATGGCCCAACAACATAGATGATGCCGAAAACCAATACGGAGATATTGAGCAGTGGATGCTCGTGTTTGGCCCAGAGCTCATTGAGGATGAGCGTAAAAAACAATGGAAAAATGAGGCTTAGAGAGATCACCGAGAACCATTCAAAGCTGATGCCAACTAAAAGAATGTAAATAAATATCCCGATGAAAATACCTATTTCATTAGAAACCTGTACAATTTGGTGTGCTTTAAAAAAGTTGTAAAACTCCCATAAACCAACCACCATAAAAAAAGAAAATACAAGTGCAAAAACATAAGGATTCCAGAGCATAGAGCCGATAACAAGGGTGCCAAAAACAGCACCAGTGATCATGCGTTGCCCTAGATTTCCAATCATGCGTTGGCTGTTGGTTCCTCGGAATCTTCCGTTTGCTGAGCAGTACTATTTTCTTCGGTAGCGCTATCTTCTGTAGCAACAGGTGCTTCTGAAGTTGTGGCTATCTCAGCGACAACTTCTTCAATTGGATCCCATTGGCGCTTGCCAAAAATCGCTTCGAGGTCTTCTTTGAAGATGACTTCAGAAGTAAGAAGGCGATCTGCGAGTTGAGCAAGTTTGTCTTGGTTTTCTCCGAGTAATTGCAGCGCACGTTGGTACTGACTTTCAATGAGTTTACTGACTTCTTCGTCGATGACCTTTGCTGTGTCTTCTGAATAAGGTTTGGTAAAGGTATCGCGGCCCTGAGAATCATAGAAGGAGATGTTGCCAACGCGTTCGTTGAGACCATAAATGGAGGTCATGGCGTAAGCTTGTTTGGTCACGCGCTCTAAATCTGACAGCGCGCCTGTAGAAATGCGTTTGAACGTAAGCAGCTCAGCCGCACGACCGCCTAGGGTGGCACACATGTCATCGAGGAGTTGTTCGGTAGTGGTAATGCTGCGTTCTTCTGGTAGGTACCACGCTGCACCTAAAGACTGACCACGCGGCACAATTGTGACTTTCACCAAAGGATTTGCATATTGCAGCAACCAAGAAACAGCAGCGTGGCCAGCTTCGTGGTAGGCAATTGTTTTCTTTTCTTCGGGGGTGATGATTTTGTTTTTCTTTTCTAAGCCACCAATGATGCGGTCAACGGCGTCTAAGAAGTCTTGTTTTTCGACTTGCGTTTTGTTGTGACGCGCCGCGATGAGTGCAGCTTCGTTGCATAAATTGGCGATATCAGCTCCAGAGAAGCCAGGTGTTTGTTTGGCCAAGAACTCGACGTCGATTTCTGTCGAAATTTTGATAGGCTTGAGGTGTACGCCAAAAATAGCCCTGCGCTCGTTGAGGTCTGGCATGTCGACATAAATTTGACGGTCAAAACGACCTGCACGCATTAAGGCGCTATCGAGCACATCTGCACGGTTGGTTGCAGCTAAGATAATTACACCTGAGTTGGTGCCAAAGCCATCCATTTCGGTCAATAGCTGATTGAGGGTGTTTTCGCGTTCGTCGTTGGTATTGAACCCGTTGTTTTTTCCTCTGGCACGGCCAATAGCGTCGATTTCATCAATAAAGATAATAGCGGGTGCTTTTTCTTTGGCTTGTCGGAAGAGGTCGCGAACGCGAGAGGCACCAACCCCAACGAACATTTCAACGAAATCTGATCCTGAGAGCGAGAAGAAGGGTACTTTGGCTTCGCCTGCAACAGCTTTGGCCAACAACGTTTTTCCAGTTCCTGGAGGGCCTACAAGTAAGGCGCCTTTCGGAATTTTGGCCCCAAGCTCGGTATATTTTTTGGGGTTTTTGAGAAACTCTACAATTTCGACGATTTCTTCTTTGGCACCCTCTAGACCAGCGACATCTTTAAAGGTTATGTTGGTGCTTTTCCCTTTTTCGTAGACCTGCGCACGAGACTTGCCAATATTGAAAATTTGACTTCCGCCGCCACCGCCACCGCCGCCTCCAGACATGCGTCTCATGACGAACATCCAGATCAATACGATGATGCCAAATGGCAATAAGTAACCAAGAATTTGAGCAATCCAGTTGGTTTCTATGATATTTTCGTAGTCGTGGTACCCACGCTCATCCAATGATTTTTCAAAATTGGCGTGATTGCCAATATTTTCTAATTCAAATACAATTTTGGAAGGCTGTGCGTTTTTGTTGACCAATAACTTGCGCAATTTTGGAAAGTCGAGGTCTTTGCGGCTGTTGATATATGCAGTAGCGCTTTTACGCAACTGGAATCTAGCCGTACTTTGGTTCACGATTTTGACTTGCTTTACCCCTTTTGCTTCTACGAGGTCGAGGAGCGTTTCTTTATATTTGATGGTGGTGGTGGTTTCGCTGTTGATGTAGAGGTGCGTGCTGACCAATACAAGTACAAACGCGATGTAAATCCAGTAGACGGAAAAAGGGTTTTTTCTTTTTTCTTCAGACATGTTGATGGAGATTATAAGTTGGGTAGATCGGTACGTTTGGCATCGGCCCAGAGGTCTTCGATGTCATAGAAGGAGCGTGCGTCTTTGTAAAAAATATGACAAACAACATCGATGTAGTCTAGCAAAACCCATTCGGAATTAGACTTTCCTTCTGTGTGCCAAGGTTTTTCTTGGAGTTCTTTACGTGTATTGCGCTGCACATTGCTAGCAATACCATCTACTTGTGTGCTGGATTCGCCGCTACAAATAACGAAGAAGTCGCATACTGCGCTGTCTAGTTCGCGGAGGTCGAGAATGGTGATGTCTTGCGCTTTGTTATTTTGCATCCCTTCAATAATTGCGTCGACGAGCAACGCTGAGGGCTCTAATTTTTTCTTTTTTGCCATTGATTTGTTTCTATTACAAAACTAACTGATAAATTTGAATCCTCTTGATTTTCATGATGACCAAATTCGGTTCTGTTTTTATTCAGTTAGCATCGGTAGATTCTACCAACAATTATGCTGCCAATCTTATACAACAAGGAAGTTGTCAAGATGGTTCGGTAATTATGGCAGATTATCAAACAATGGGCAGGGGGCAACGCGGTAATTCATGGCAGTCTGTCAGTGCATCAAATTTGATGTTTAGCATTGCCTTTAAACCAAAATATTCCCTAGACGAGCAAATTCGCCTCTCCTGGTATAGCGCGCTCATTTGGCAACAATGCATGCTCCGTTTTGGGCTCAATGCGCAAATCAAATGGCCCAATGATATCTATGCAGATGGCTGTAAAGTTGGAGGTATCCTGATCGAACAACAATTGAAGGGCAACCAACTCGAATGGTGTATTCTCGGTTGCGGAATCAATGTAAATGAAGCACCAACTATTCAGGGTGCTTCGAGTATCTTCGCACTAACGGGTCAGCAATTCAAGCCCTTAACTGTTCTATCGGAGTACCTTGATTTACTCAACGGTCAACAACAGCTTCTCAACGGAGATTTTTTTGAGCTCAAAAACATGTTTGAGCTTAGCTTGGGGTTCAAAAACCAATCTCTTTACTTTGAAAAGAATGACCACACCCAAATAGAAGGCAAAATTTTAGGGGTAAATACACAAGGGGAACTTCAAGTGGAGGTGAGTGGTGCGGTGCAAAGCTTTGCCAATCAGGAAATCCGATATTTATTGCCCAGCACGTAATTGCGCAGTAAGATTGAACGCCATTTCGGTGAGTAGTTTTTGCAAAGGTTTTTCAATGAGCATTTTGAGCATCATATTGACATCCGCCTTGATTTCTATGTAGCCTATTGTGCTGTCTTGCACTTGTTGCATCCGAACAAATAAATCAAAGGAAAAAGGATTGTTGCTCGCTCCCTTGAAATGAAGAAGCGAAGCATCTGCATCTTGTTTTTCAAGTGTTAAATGGATTTGCCCGGCAGCTTTGAAACTGAATTGAGTAGGGGTGGACTGAAAATCTGATGTTTGGTTTTCAGGAAGAATGAGCTGATAGTTCTTGGTCTCTGACAAGAATAGCTGCACTTGTTCAACAGAGGTTTTTATGGTAAAGTCTTGGCTTTTGAGCGTGAGCATTGCTTATTGGACTTGATCGTCTTGCATCCAAGTGCTGGGGTTGTTGCGCCAAGCATGAAGGGTTGCTTCGTCTGCTGCGCTCACGTAGTTAGTTTTGGTGGCAACAGCGATAAGTGTGCTGTAGTCGGTGAGGCAAACATGCGGGCAATTGGCAGCGTTAAATTGTTGTTCGGCTAAAGAAAAACCATACGTAAATGTGGCTACTAGCCCTTTGACATCGAGGCCGCCGGCGCGGAGTGCTTCAACAGCTTTCAAGCTGCTGCCACCTGTTGAAATGAGGTCTTCGATAACGACAACACGCTGTCCTTCTTGATAGGCGCCTTCAATGAGGTTTTCCATGCCGTGGCCTTTGGCGGCGCTGCGCACATAAATAAATGGCAAGCCGAGTTCTTGGGCAATGAGTGCACCTTGTGCAATGCCACCGGTAGCAACACCCGCAATAACATCTGGTTTTCCGAAGTTATCGAGAATAGTTTGCGCATAGCCTTGTCGGATGTGGGTACGCACTTCTGGAAAGCTGAGTGTGATGCGGTTGTCACAGTAAATTGGAGACTTCCAGCCAGATGCCCAAGTAAAGGGTTTGTCGGGTTGAAGACGTACTGCTTTTGTTTTGAGCAGCAATTCTGCTACCTTTAGGCTCAAATCTTTGTTCACATTCATGCTGCAAAAATACAAAGTTTTCATAGAATCGAGTTACATCTTTTTTAGTGAAACAGATCAAAACTTGCCAAATTGGCCTTTTGAGCGCCCGCTTTCTTGTGAAGAGCTAGCCCGCGCGGTTCAAAAGCGCAATTTTCAGGTTGTTTCTGCTGATCCGAAGCTGGCTATGTTTTCTTTTTTTAAGGATTTCAAGTTCGTGCAAACAGCTGGCGGATTAGTTCAGCGCGGGCATGAAGACGCTTTTTTGTGGATGTATCGTTTTGAGCACCTCGATTTACCCAAAGGTAAAATTGAAAAAGGGGAGGGGTTTGCTGCGGCAGCACTCCGCGAAATTCAAGAAGAAACAGGCTTAAACGGAGCATTTGAATTGCGAGAACAGCTCCCCAATACCTACCATGTTTACCCCTTCAAAAACCGTTCTGTTTTCAAAGAAAATCACTGGTTTCGCTTCCAATTTTTCGGAGAAGCAGCGCTGAATCCACAAACTGAAGAAGGAATTGAAGCAGTTTTTTGGCTGAAAGATCAAGAATGGCGCGGTCGTTTGGAACAAACCTACCCCGGTTTGCGAGAATTATTAGCGTCCTCTTGCTAAAAATGTGTTAATTTTATTATTGACCTCATTGAATTTTATAAACTTGTTCAAGAAAACCAATTCGTACTTAAATCATTAATTACTACATCATGAAACTGCTACAACTCTCTTTGTTTTTATGCCTCTCTCAATTTTTATTTGCTCAAACCACCGAAAAAAGCAAAAAAACTACCCCGCCAACTTTGCGCTTCGCTGTTTTGGAAATCGAGCGTCAAGACATCCCTTATGGCTCCGAAGACCTCTTTATCTTTGAATTCAAAAACACCGCTAAAAAAGCTGCGGTCATTACAAATGTCCAAACTAGTTGTGGTTGTACGGCAGCTGATCGTCCTGAAACGCCTATTAGAAAAGGAAAAAAAGGGGTCATTAAAGTGCACTACGACACCAAGCGCGTTGGGGCTTTTACCAAAACGATAACAGTTTTCTCAAATGTCGGGGACCCCATCGTACTCACCATCAAAGGCACAGTCCTGACCCCTTCAGATTCTCCAGTGACCAACTAGATAGTCGCAGCGCGCGCTCAGATATTTGCTATCTTTGCCACTTTAAACGAAGTCATGGAGATTGCAAAAACATACGAGCCGCAACTTGCACAAGAAAAATGGTACCAATACTGGTTAGATAAGGGTTATTTCCATTCCACTCCAGATCAGCGCGAGCCTTACACTATTGTCATTCCGCCGCCAAACGTAACCGGTGTGTTGCACATGGGCCACATGCTCAATAATACCATTCAAGATGTCTTGGTGCGCAGGGCGCGTATGCTGGGCAAAAATGCGTGCTGGGTTCCAGGTACCGACCACGCCTCTATTGCAACCGAGGCCAAAGTTGTTCAAAAACTGAAGGCTGAAGGCATTTCAAAATCCGACCTCACCCGCGAGCAATTTCTATTCCATGCCTTTGAGTGGAAAGACAAGCACGGCGGTATCATCCTTGAGCAACTCAAACGCCTTGGAGCATCTTGTGATTGGGAGCGCACGCACTTTACTATGGACCCTGAATACTCTGAGTCTGTTATTGCTGTTTTCATAGACCTTTTCCAAAAGGGTAAAATTTACCGAGGCGTGCGCATGGTCAACTGGGATCCAGAAGCACTCACCGCTCTTTCCGACGAAGAAGTCCTCTACAAAGAGGTCAATTCCAAATTATTTTATGTGCGTTACCAAGTTGTTGGTCAGACCGACCAATGGCTCACTATCGCCACCACACGCCCCGAAACCATCCTCGGCGACACCGCAATTTGCGTGCATCCCGAAGACACGCGCTATCAGCAGCTCATTGGCAAAACGGTTTTGGTTCCGCTGATCAACCGCGAGATTCCCGTCATTGCAGACGCATACGTCGACAAAGATTTTGGAACAGGTTGCTTGAAAGTTACTCCAGCCCACGACCCCAATGACTATGAGCTCGGTCAGAAACACAACTTGCCAAGCATCGATCTTTTCAACGACAACGGCACGCTCAATGCGCATGGCGCACACTACCAAGGCAAAGACCGCTTCGAGGTGCGTCGAGAAATTGAAAAAGAACTCCACGACAAAGGCTTTTTAGTCAAGACCGAAGATATCATCAATAAAGTGGGCTTTTCTGAGCGCACCAGTGCTGTCATTGAACCTAAATTATCTTTACAATGGTTTGTGTCGATGAAAGAACTCGCTGCTCCTGCCTTGGAAAATGTCATGAATGGCAACATCCAATTTCATCCAGAGAAATTCAAAAACACCTATCGCCACTGGATGGAAAACGTCAAAGATTGGTGCATTTCTCGCCAGCTTTGGTGGGGTCATCGCATTCCTGCATGGTACTACAGCGACCGTCCAGCTGATTTTGTTGTGGCCAAAACCCAAGAAGAAGCAATTATTTTGGCTTCTCAAAAAGCAGGCAGATCAATTGATGATGCCGAATTGCGTCAAGACGAAGACGTGCTAGACACCTGGTTTTCTAGTTGGTTGTGGCCAATTTCCGTTTTCAACGGCCTCACACAGCCCAACAATCCAGAAATCAACTACTATTACCCGACCAACGACCTCGTTACTGCGCCCGAAATCATGTTCTTTTGGGTGGCAAGAATGGCCATAGCAGGTTACGAATACATGGGCCAACAACCCTTTAAAAATGTCTACTACACCGGAATTGTCCGCGACAAACTCGGCCGCAAAATGTCCAAGTCTTTGGGCAATTCCCCAGACCCTATCGACCTCATCAATCAATATGGCGCCGATGGCGTTCGCGTGGGGGTGCTCATTTCATCTCCGGCTGGCAACGACCTCCCATTCGATAGCTCTCAGTGCGAACAAGGCCGCAATTTCACCAATAAAATTTGGAATGCCTACCGCTTGGTCTCCTCATGGGAAGTCCGTGAAATAGACCAGCCGCTCTCCAGTAAAGTAGCTATTGACTGGTTTGACAACCGTTTTGCGCAGGTTTTGAGTGAAATCAATAGCAATTTTGATAAATTCCGCATCTCTGATGCCCTCATGTCGACCTACAAGCTCGTTTGGGACGACTTCTGCTCATGGTACTTAGAAATGATCAAACCAGGCTACCAACAGCCCATCGATCGTCAGACACTCGAGCATACGCTCAATTTCTTTGAGCGCATCTTGAAAATCATGCATCCATTTACGCCTTTTGTAGCTGAAGAACTCTATCATGCACTGCGCGAGCGCCAACCCGGCGACGACATCGTTATTGCACAATGGCCAACGGCTCAAGAGCTCGATCAAACACCTCTGCAAAAATTCGCCTTTAATGAAAAAGTAATTACGCAGATCCGCAATATCCGAAAGCAAAATAACATCGCGACAAAAGTCAAGCTGGAGCTTTACATCAAAGCTGCTGCGACCCGCGCAACAGACGCAGACAGCATTTTAGTTAAAATGGGCAATTTGTCTGTTTTGCAATATGTACAAGAAAAAGTAGCGCAGTCCAATAGCTTTATTGTCGATGGTATCGAGTTTTTTGTGCCTTTCGGCGAACAAATCGACCTCGAAGCTGAAAAGAAAAAGATCGAAGAAGAATTGTACTACACTAAAGGCTTCCTTAAAAGTGTTCAAAGTAAGTTGCAAAACGAAAAATTTATGGCCGGAGCGCCAGATGTAGTAGTGGCCAACGAACGCAATAAAGAAGCTGATGCACTCAACAAAATCGCAATTCTTGAAGAAAAACTAAAGAGTCTCTAACTCAAATAAATTTGAAGTCAACGCGTCTATTGCGTTGCTTGCCTTCATCGGTTTTATTCTGATCTACGGGTTCTTTTTCACCTTTGTACGCACTCACAACCCTGTCTCTAGGAAGTCCGTTAGCGGCAAAGAAACTCAATAATGCTTCGCTGCGTTTTTTCGATAAGGCCAAATTATAGGCATCTGAGCCGTCTGCATCTGTGTGCCCAGTAATTTCAATGCGCAAGTCCGAATGACTCTTCACCATTCTGATCAATTCCTTTAAATAGCTTTGATACTCAGCTTTAATTACTGCTTGGTCGCAATCGAAGTAAATTGGCTGAAAAGTGAAATTCAATAACTCTTGCTTGCGGATTTGAGGCGCTGAAATACCATCCTTGAGCTCTTGACTGAAGCGCAACAACCAATCTTTCGGGAGGTAAGCGGTTTTACTCATTGAAACTTCTCCTTTGCTCTGAAAGGCGACAAAACGGTAATCTTGCTTGTCTGTGCCCCCTTCTAAATAACCATTTTGAGCATTGTATTTGAGTGTGTAAATATATGGAGAGAGCGAAAATTCTGGTAAGTAATGCCACATTGCTTTCATCGCAACGAGTTGCATTTCATCATTTTCATACCTGCCTACAACTGGATAAACGCTAGCACCTTCTTTGTTCTCAATTCTAATTTTGCCATCTATTAAGCCGTTTGTCACAAAAATATCGAGGTAGACAGGAATGAGAACAGTTTGATCGTTTGGAGAAAACAACATCCCTTGCCAAAAACCTGTCATTTTTTGCCCCCAACAAAATGGCGTCCAGAAGAGTAAATAAAGGAAAAGATACTTCATGTTTTCTTATTCGTAAAAATGAATATTTTGTTCCAAGCCGAACTATCTTTGTTTGATCTTGTTTAAAACAAAAACGACCATGAAAGCACTTTTATTTTCCTTAAGTATTCTCCTTATGAGCTTCTTACCCTCTGATTCTGCCAGTATTTACCAATTTAAAGTCAAAGACATCAACGGAAATACCTTTGATTTTGCCTCTTTAAAAGGTAAAAAGATTATGGTGGTCAATACGGCCTCTAAATGCGGTCTCACGCCTCAATACGAGCAGCTAGAGGCATTGTACACGAAATACAAATCAAAGAATTTCGTTATTATTGGCTTTCCGGCCAATGATTTCATGTCTCAAGAGCCCGGCTCGGATAAAGAAATCGCCCAATTTTGTCAAATGAACTATGGCGTGAGCTTTCCCATGATGTCTAAAATTTCTGTCAAAGGAAAAGACATGGATCCGGTCTATCACTTTCTCACAGAGAAGGCCAAAAATGGCAAAGAAGACAGCAAGGTGGAATGGAATTTCCAAAAATACCTAATAGACGAAAACGGCCATTTATCAAAAGTGATTTCACCGCGCGTTTTACCTAATGACCCAAGTATTATCGCCTGGATTGAGCAATAGTTCAAATGGTTGAAATTTTGTTGATAAGTTAAGGCTTTACAGCCCCTTCAAAGCACCTTTTACGAGGTGCTTTTTTTTATTTTTGTTTACACGAAATTAAACACTATCCACAAACTATAACAACATGGCTGAAGACGAAAAGAGAGACAATTATTCGGCAGATAATATCCAGGTATTAGAAGGTTTAGAGGCGGTAAGAAAGCGCCCCGCAATGTATATCGGTGATGTTGGCGTCAAAGGCCTTCACCACCTCGTATACGAAGTCGTTGATAACTCTATTGATGAGGCCCTCGCAGGCTATTGTAACCTCATCAACGTTTTTATCAATGAAAACAACTCCGTTACCGTCGTAGACAACGGCCGCGGTATCCCTACGGCCATGCACACCAAAGAAAAGAAATCGGCATTGGAGGTCGTTATGACTGTCTTGCACGCCGGTGGTAAATTTGACAAAGACACCTACAAAGTTTCTGGTGGTTTGCACGGTGTGGGTGTATCTTGCGTCAACGCACTTTCCACACACCTCATGGCTACAGTACGCCGCGAAGGCAAAGTATTTCAGCAAGAATACAACATCGGTAAGCCCATGTACGACGTCAAAGTCGTTGGAGAATCCGATCAAACGGGTACAGAAGTAACCTTTACCCCAGATGCCTCAATTTTTGAAGCTACAGAATACAATTTTGACACCTTGGCAGCACGCATGCGCGAGTTGGCCTTCCTCAACAAAGGCATTACCATCACCCTCACCGACAAACGCCAACAAAACGACGACGGCACACATCCTTGCACTACCTACCATTCAGATGGTGGCCTTAGAGAATTTGCTTCTTATCTCGATCGCAACCGCGAAGCGCTCATTAGCGACGTTATTTACTTTGAAGGTGAACGCGAAGGCATTCCTGTTGAAGTCGCGCTTACTTACAACACCTCATACACTGAAAATATCCAGGCTTACGTTAACAACATCAACACCCATGAAGGTGGAACCCACTTATCTGGTTTCCGACGTGGCCTGACCACCACACTCAAAAAATACGCTACAGACTCTGGCATCTTAGCCAAAGAGAAAATCGAAATCGATGCCGACGACTTCCGTGAGGGCCTTACAGCCGTCGTTTCTGTCAAAGTTCAAGAGCCACAATTCGAAGGTCAAACCAAAACCAAACTTGGTAACCGCGAAGTTACCGCTCCTGTGAGCCAAGCGGTTTCTGAAATGCTCTCCGCTTATCTTGAAGAGCATCCGGCAGAGGCCAAACTGATCGTCGAAAAAGTCATTTTAGCAGCGCGTGCGCGCCATGCAGCACGCAAGGCCCGCGAAATGGTACAGCGCAAGAATGTGCTAACAGGTTCGGGCTTGCCAGGTAAATTAGCCGACTGCTCTGAAAAAGACCCCGCAAAATGTGAAGTTTATTTTGTCGAGGGTGATTCGGCGGGTGGTACAGCCAAACAAGGCCGTGACCGCCACTTTCAAGCCATCATGCCTTTAAGAGGAAAGATCTTGAACGTCGAGAAAGCCATGCAACACAAAATCTTCGAAAACGAAGAAATCAAGAACATCTACACCGCTTTGGGTGTGCGCATCGGCACCGAAGAAGATTCTAAAGCACTTAATCTCGAAAAATTGCGCTATCACAAGGTCATTATCATGTGTGATGCCGACGTCGATGGATCGCACATCGAAACACTTATCTTGACTTTCCTTTTCCGCTACATGAAAGAACTCATCGAAAAAGGATATGTATACATTGCAACCCCGCCACTTTATCAAGTGAAAAAAGGTACAAAATCTGAATACGCATGGAACGAAGACCAACGCGATCGCCTAGTTCAAGAACTCAAAGGTGGCGGCGCTGAAACTTCTGTCAATATCCAGCGTTATAAAGGTCTTGGTGAAATGAACGCCGAGCAGCTTTGGGAAACCACCATGAATCCAGAAAGCCGCACTTTGCGTCAGGTCACCATTGAAAACGCTGCAGAGTGTGATCAAATCTTTTCTATGCTCATGGGCGACGACGTTCCGCCGCGCCGCGAGTTCATCGAGAAAAACGCTAAATACGCAAAAATAGATGCTTAAATTCAAGCAAATTACTTTTTTAAAGCCGTTACTCCTTTTTTGGATAGCGGCTTTTTTCATGCTTTCTTTTTCTTTACGCAATGACTCCAATGATCAATATGTCAAGCTTTCGATTGCGTGTCCTTTACCGCAGCAAAGCGAAGTAGTCATTGGCCGTAGTGCCTACACTTTTGCCTATAATGAACAACATGAACAAGCCAATTGGGTTGCTTATGTACTCACAAAAGCGCATTTAGGGGATGGCGTCGAGCGCAGCAACAGATTCCTCGAGGATCCTTTGGTTTCAAGTCAGACCGCAACAAACGTAGATTATGCCAAAAGTGGTTATGACCGCGGTCATTTGGCTCCAGCAGCAGACATGAGTTGGTCCTTACAAGTGATGCAAGAATCGTTTTATTACAGCAACATGAGCCCGCAGTTACCCGGGTTCAATCGTGGTATTTGGAAAAAGCTCGAAGAAAAAGTTCGAGATTGGGCGCTCCTCTACGACTCTCTTTATGTTGTTACCGGGCCTGTATTGGAAGCAGGTTTGCCAACCATTGGCCCCAATCAAGTGAGTGTACCTAAATACTATTACAAAGCGCTCATCGCACCCAAACTACAAAAGGGAATTGCATTTTTGTTGCCCAATGCAAAATCGGATGCCGATGTATTTTATTTCTCAATGACCATAGATGCTCTTGAAGCAAAGTTGGGGCGAGATTTTTTCTATCAATTAACTGATCAGTTAGAGCAGCAAATCGAGTCCAAATCTACTATTTGGCCATAAAAAAACCGCCCAAAAGGCGGTTTAGAATGACTAGGGATTTAATAATATCCTATAAATTTAGAAAAAGGGTCTTACTTAGTGTACTTCTTGCGCGTATGCTTCGGCATCTAAAAGGGCTGCGAATTCAGCCACAGCAGAAACGCGTACTTTTACCATCCAGCCTGCACCATATGGATCGTTGTTGACTAACTCTGGGTTGTCTTCGAGCGCTGCGTTTAATTCAATGATTTCGCCGCTCATAGGCAAGAACAAATCAGATACAGTCTTGACAGCTTCAACACTACCAAAAACTTCTTCTTGCGCCATCGTTTCTCCGACGGTTTCTACTTCGACATAAACGATGTCTCCGAGTTCGCTTTGTGCAAATTCGGTGATGCCAATAGTGGCGATGTCACCTTCGAGTTTTACCCATTCGTGGTCTTTGGTGTACTTGAGTTCAGCTGGAATATTCATGTTACATTGATTTGAGACAAATGTACACATTTTGACTGAATCATGAGCGCACCTTCCTTTTCTTTCCATACTAGAATGCTTAACTTTGCCCCATGACAACCGAACAATATAAGGCCTTACAAAACAGACTTTCAACCATACAGGCGTTTCTTAAAATCGATGAGAAGCGCATGCAATTAAAGGAAGAAGAGCTCAAAACGCAAGACCCTTCCTTTTGGGATGACCCCAAAAAGGCCGAAGACAAAATGAAGCAAATTCGCGGGCTTAAATTTTGGGTCGAGACTTTTGACCGCACAGCCAGCTCCGTTGCCGACCTCGATGTCTTGATGGAATTTGTTCGGGAGGGAATGGCAGAAGAACCTGAACTCAATAGTCAGTATGCCAAGTTACTCGAAGAAATCGAAGAACTCGAGCTCAAAAACATGCTTTCCAACGAAGAAGACGGCTTGTCTGCTGTTTTGCAAATTACGGCTGGTGCCGGCGGAACAGAAAGCTGCGATTGGGCAAGTATGCTCATGCGCATGTACCTGATGTGGGGTCAAAAACATGGCTACAAAATTACCGAACTCAATTTCCAAGAAGGAGATGTTGCGGGTGTAAAAACAGTTACGCTAGAGTTTGAAGGTGAATTTGCCTTCGGTTATCTTAAAGGAGAAAACGGCGTGCACCGTTTGGTGCGCATCTCACCTTTTGATTCCAATGCCAAAAGGCACACCAGTTTTGTGTCCGTATATGTCTATCCATTAGTCGATGACCAAATTGAAATCAATATCAACCCTGCCGATATCTCCTTTGAAACTTTCCGTTCAGGTGGGGCAGGAGGCCAAAATGTCAATAAAGTAGAAACCGCAGTGCGCCTTCGACACGCGCCTTCGGGTATCATCATCGAAAACTCGGAGTCGCGCTCTCAGCTAGCCAATAAAGAAAAGGCCTTGCAGTTATTGCGCTCTCAGCTCTATGAACTCATTTTGCGTGAACGCATGGAAAAACGAAACGAAATTGAGGCAGGTAAAAAGAAAATAGAGTGGGGGAGTCAAATCCGCAATTATGTCATGCATCCGTATAAATTGGTTAAGGATGTGCGTACAGGTATGGAAACAGGTGATGTCGATGCCGTTATGGATGGCGCCCTCGATCCTTTCTTAAAAGCTTTTTTGATGCAATATGGGTCTTAAAATGAGACCAACTGCTATTTAAAGGATATCGATTAATTTTTCTAGCGCAATTCCTCTTGAGCCTTTCAAAAGAATGAAATGGTCTTTCAAGCCTTGTTTGTTGAGTATTTCTCGGAGTGCTGCTACGTTGGTGTACCCTTCTTCGTTTAGATCTTTAAAGATTTCTCCGACAGTTAAGTAACTCAAATCATTTGAAAGTAGAAAATCTAATATTTTTTGATGTTCTATCGGACCTTCTTTGCCAAGCTCGAGCATATCACCCAAAATGACCAATTTATGAGGGTGTTCAATTTCCAAAAAAGAGCTGAGTGCACTCATCATGCTAGACGGATTCGCGTTGTAGCAATCTATAATGAGCGTGTTGTGGGCTGTTTTTTCTACTTGAGAGCGTTTATTGGTGGGTACATAACGCGAGATAGCCTCATTCATTTTTTCTGGATCAATACCGAAGTGCAAACCAACCCGCAATGCTGCTAAGAAATTATAAAAGTTATATTTTCCAATCATTTGCGTATGTATCATTTCTGACCAATAAGTTGCATGCGTCCAAGAAAGATGCACGAATGGATCTAGCGCTTGCAGCTGCCCTTTGAGTTCTCCAGCTTGTGCTCCATATGTGAACAAAGCGATATGACGATGTTGTGCTGCAGCGAGGAGAATAGGATCATCGGCATTTACAAATAAGCCACCATTGTTTTGACTGACGCGATCATAGAGTTCAGATTTGGTCTTGAGCACGCCTTCAAAGTTGATAAAACCCTCAAGATGGGCTTTACCTATATTTGTAATGAGCCCATGGGTAGGTGAGGCAATCCGACACAATTCATCAATGTCTAGGGGCTTATTGGCGCCCATTTCAATGATGGCGATTTCGTGGTTTTTATTGAGTTGAAGTAGGGTAAGCGGAACACCAATATGATTATTGAGGTTTCCTGTTGTACACAAGACCTTGAATTGGGTTTGCAATATACAATTGACAAGTTCTTTGGTGCTCGTCTTGCCATTGCTGCCCGTAATTCCAATGACTGGAATGTCAAAACGCAGGCGGTGGGCCTGCGCTAATGCTTGTAAAAAAGAGAGGCCGTCAGCAACAAGTAATATATTTTCACCATTTGCATAAGTGGCGTTATCCACTATTGCAAATTTAGCCCCTGCGGCAAGCGCCTGCTGCGCATATTGATTGCCATCAAAGTTGGTGCCTTTGAGCGCTATGTACAAGCAATCTTTGTGAATTTGTCTGCTGTCTGTACTCACTCCGCTACATGCATCTAAAATTGAAAGCCATTTTTCCATGACGCAAAGTTGCAAAAAAAAAGCCCGATTGCTCGGGCTTTTGAAGGATTATTATAATTGAAATGTTCAATTTATTCTTTCATGTCTGGTCTGCGAGAGCTGCCTACGCGGTCCATAGCACATCTGAAACCAATGGTTGCCGACGCTTTGTCTTCGTCTAGGAAACGGCGGTTTCCGATGGCAAGCCAGTAGGCGATATCAGACCAAGAACCACCTTTGTACACACGACTCTTGTCTGAGATGAGTGTTGTTGGCCAACCTGCTTTACCTGCGTTAATTGGGTCGTTAAGTAGGTTGTTGTTTTCGTGCTCACTCTGGTACATGACCAATTTAGGGTCGCGCATGCCGCTGTTGATTTCTTCTATGCGCTGCGTGTTGTTATAGTAAATAGAAGATTCTAAGTCACCATCGAGGTAGTCGATGTAGTCGTCTTTGCGGTAGTTCAAGCGTCCAGCATTTTCTTCTACCGTAACATCTCTCCAACGCTGACTTCCTTTTGTGGTAGTGATGAATTCACTTAAGCCGTTGCGAAGTGTCATGATCCAAGTTGTAATAGTAGGGTCAGTGCTATATGATAAAAACTTGCGCTCAAGGTACTCGCGACTGAAAAGTGCGGTGTCGATACCAAGGTAGGCGGTAGGTTGCTCGTAATCAAAAGCTAGCGCCATTAGCTCAAGTAAATCTTGTTTTTTGGTGCCTTCTTGAATTTCCGCAGGAAGGTCTTTATTGAACAATACGCGCTCTACGTATGCGGATGCAGCAATGGTTCGGCCTTGGTTGTGAAGGGCAATAGCTGTATCTAACATCATGTTTAGCGTATCTAAAAACTCAAATTGCATGCGCTCTTGTGAGGTGAATTGAGAGTTATTAGAAACGTAGTAGTTAGAAGGCGCATTGAATTGGTATTTGCGCGGGTCTTGTTTGGCGTAAATACGAGAATTCATTGGATTGTTATTGACAGCACCTGGTTTTGGCGCCCCTTGTGCCCCTGCTGTATCTTTCTTAGCAGTGCTAGTGTCTTTTGTTGCATTTTGGTTGGTAAAGTTAGACTGGTAGTTAGTACCTGCTTCTTGGCTGTACTTTTTGTTGGCATGCGCAAGGTATTTGACACGTGCAAACTCGTTGACAAATTCTTTCATGCCGTGGACATCATAGATGTTTTCATTGGCTTTGACAGGTTTGTCATAGAGACCGTCTGGAACTAAAAGTTGTGTTTGGTATTTGTTACCGCGGAATGGCATGAAACCATCGGCTACTTCTGAAGTAAGCGGACGATAAACATCCATTACCCATTCAGAAACGTTACCAGCCATGTGGTAAAGACCGTAGTCGTTTGGCCAGAATGAATCTACGCGGTCAGAAATGTCGGCGCCGTCGTTGAGGCGACCTGCTACACCCATCATGTCACCTTTGCCGCGCATGAAGTTGGCTTGAATTGCACCAGCAAATTGCTCTTCTTCTTGGCGAACGTAGTGGCCATCCCAAGGATAGATACGGCGATCGTTGATGTTTTCAGAATTAGGATCTAAGTTGCCAATGAGGCCCATAGCTGCAAATTCCCATTCGGCTTCGGTAGGTAGGCGGTAAGAAGGCAATAAGATACCGTCTTCCATTTTAACAGGACGGGTACCCAAACGACCGTTGTCCATGTCTGCATAAATTGGGTCGTAGTTTTCGAGTTGGTAGGGATCGCGCGGAACGGATCTTTTTGTTTTGGAATCTACTTTTGGTTTTGGTTTGCTGTCTTTGTTGACAACGTAACCACCTTCAGACTCTATTGTATAGTTTCCGTTGAGATAATTTTCTGTGGAGAACATGTTTTGTGGTACAGAAGCATATTTTTTGTCATAGCTAGCGTTATTAGCTGCACCAACATCTGCTGATCCTTCTTCGGCAAAGTGCCATTTTAAGATGCCTTCACGTACTAAAATAGCTTCATTGACGCGGTCTGTACGCCATTTGCAAAAGTCATTAGCCTGTAACCAAGATACACCAACAACTGGGTAGTCGCGGTAAGATGGCTGACGCAAGTAGTAATTGACGTATTTTTCACGGTAACCCAATGCTGATCTCCAGGCGAGTGTGTCTGGCAAGCACTTTTTATAGACGTGCGGGTAAGTTTTGTAGTAAACTCGACGCATCCAGTACATGTATTCTAACCAATGGAAATTAGTTACTTCTGTACGGTCCATGTAAAAAGAAGCTACTGTTACACGAGAAGCGCGCGCATTCCAGTCAGACATGACGTCTTGTTCTGTGCGGCCCATTGTAAATGTACCTCCTTCGATCATGACCAAACCAGGGCCTGTTTCTTGCTCACGGGCATCGAATTTTTCAAAACCACCGTTTTTGTAGTTATTGAATTCCCAACCTGTAGCTGAAGAGCGCTCTTTAGAACACGAAGAAAGCACTAACATTCCTGCTAGGGCAATTCCGAAGATGTTTTGAATCAATCGCTTCATATTTTTTTGCGTTTATAACGTAAAGTTCTGTTTATTCGTTTGGTTACATTTAGAAAGACGGACAAGACGTTTTTCTAAAGTTTTTAGGTTTTTTCTTGCATTTGAGATTGATGCCCATAGAAATTTCGTGGGAACCACCTGAAATGCCATTGCCTAGCTTAGATACAGTTAAATCGTAGCTGTATCCTACTTTAAATTTGTCTGTATTGATGCCGACAGTCATGATAAAGGCATCGCGGTTGCGGTACCAAGCACCGACAGTAAAGTTTTCGTATTTGAGATAAGCGCCAATGTTAAGCTCTTGGAACCCGTTTTGGTATTGATAAATGATGTTTGGAGACAAAAAGGTGGTGCTTGAGTAACGACCTCTTTGACCTAATTTGATATTTGCACCCATGTGGCCCGTAACGCGTATAGGCAAACGAGACTCGCCGAGAATCATCGATTCGTCTGGGCGATTGAGGTGATGACCTGCAACGCCAAAATAGAAGTTTTTAGTGAAACCAACGGCGCCAAAGCTGACGTCGAAGAAACCACGGCGTCCGTTTCCGCGAGGCACATCGCCTGTTTGATAAATAAAACCACGACGTGGGTCGATCATGTCACCGAAGGTGAGCTTGTCCCAGTCGAGGAATTTTTGAAAATAAGCGGCGCGTGCACCGAACATGATGGAAAATTTGCGAGTTACTTTGGCATTGTAAGAGTAGATACCGCCAACCATCGTGGTTTGGATGGTGCCCTGACCCTGCACGTCGTGCATGGCGAGGAGTCCAAAACCACCAGAGATATTTTTAGCGTAGGTGTCGTAAGCTGCCGCGTAAGTGACGTAGTTGCCGGTGAGTTGCGGCCATTCGTTGCGGTAATTTAAAGAAACTCTAGGGCACCCAGACGACCCTGCAAGGGCAGGATTTAAGTAGGTTGGGTTGGCATAGAATTGTGTAAAAGTAGGGTCTTGAGCCCATGTTATTGAGCTCATTATCAGGGTAATGAGGCTAAATTGGGCGACTAGCAGCGGTTTAACTATTTTCACGAAAGTTGGTTTTAGCACGAACAATCTTAACGTTATTCAGGTTTCAAAGGTTACAAATATCGAATATTTATTCAAATAAAATAAATAAATTGACGTTTTTCTAGCGCTTAAAACTACAAGTTTGATGATTTATTTTCGCAATTGCTTTCTTTTTTTACTTTTATTCAATACTGTTAGCTCATTTGGACAGGCCCAAAGCATCGTTTTGGATTGGACAGGCACTGAGCGTGTTTTGCTGGGTGAAGAGCGTTATGATGTCCAAACAGTTAAAGGTTTCGGCTTGGATAATGGCCAGCCATTTTTCGCTATTCAGCAGAAGCACAGTTCCATGAATCAAGAAGTTGAAATATTGAACATCGTGTACGAAAAAATACCTAAAGAGCAGCAGCTGATCTATCAACAATTGGGCCCGGTGCTTGCAGAGAATGCGCAAATTGATGCGAAAATAGTTTCGGAGGGCGGCCAACCCATTTTCTCTTGTTATATATTGCCTCTTCGTTCTGCAAATGGCAAGCTAGAGCGCTTGGTTAGTCTTGATTATCGCTTTATCGCAAAAAACAATTTACAAACAAAAGACTACGCGGCCTCTTCTGTTTTGGGAAATACCAGCGGAAAATGGTATCGGATTGCTGTAAATAAAGATGGCATTTACAAAATGGACAAAGCTTTTTTAGAAGTTTGCGGCATCAATACAACCAATTTGAATCCGGCACATCTTCATTTGTACGGAAATGGAGAAGGGGTGATACCAGAATGGAATGGTGCCTCCATCACAGACGACATTGCTCAAAATGCAATTATAGTGAGTGGTGAAGCTGATGGCACTTTTGATGCCAACGACTACATTCTATTTTATGGTTGGGGCGCACACCGTTGGGAGCTTTCGGGCGCAAATCAGTACAATCAAGTCAGGCATCCTTATTCAGATCAGTCTTACTATTATATTTATGTTGGTTCTGATGTAGCTCCTTTGCGCATTGCCGATGCCGCCGTTATTGATGCACCAGCAGATACTTTAGTGAGCACCTATGAATACAGAGATGTTTATGAAAACGACCTCGAGAATTTAGTGAAGGGCGGGCAGCGTTGGTACGGAGAAGAGTTTGATGTCAATTTAAGTCAAAATTTCAACTTTACGATTCCCAATGTGAGCCCTGTTCCGATTCGTTTTCAGGTGTCTTACGCCTCTAATTCAAGAACTGCCGGCAATCAAATTTCACTGAAAAATGGGACAGAACCAATCGGCCAAATGGTCATGCCACACTCGGGATCCTATTTTCAACGTGGCACTTTACTTTGTGCCGATTCTACACCAAGTTCTGCTCTCAATTTAACGTTAACGATCAATAGGCTGAATCCGAGTGTAGTGACCTATCTAGATCGCATTCTGATCAATGCCCAGCGCAATCTTATTTTAACTGGATCACAACTTAATTTTCGCGTTTCAAAGTGGTCTTCAGCTTCAAATTTAGCCAGTTACCAGATTGGCAATGTGAATGCAAATGCTTTTGTATGGGACATTTCAGATCGTCACAGCCCAGTTCGTATTCCTTTGACAGTACAGGGCAATCAGGCTACCTTCAAGGCACTTGCACAATACCAAGAATTCGTGGTTGCAAGCGGTGTCTCGTTTTTCACTCCGGAAAGAGTAGGAAGTGTCACTTATCAAAACTTGCACCAACTTCCTTTGGCAGATTACTTAATTGTTTCGCATCCCGACTTTTTGACAGAGGCCAATCGCTTGGCCGATTTACACCGCGCTAACGGACTAACAGTGCATGTGGTGCAGCCGCAAGCAATTTACAATGAGTTCAGTTCCGGAATGCAAGACCCAGGGGCGATACGCCGCTTTGTCAAGATGTTTTATGACCGCGCTTCACTCAATGACCCTACTGCTAAACCAAGGTATTTACTCTTATTTGGCGATGGCACCTACGATCCAAAAAATAGAGAACCCAACAACAATAACTTCATTGTCACTTATCAAATGTCCAGTAGCGAGAATGCGATAGACGCTATGGTGGTCGATGACTTTTTTGGCATACTCGATAATGCCGAAGCGATGAGCGCGGCAGATATGATGGATATTGGTGTAGGTCGCATGATTGTCAGTAGTAGTTTACAAGCCAAGCAAATGGTCGATAAGATTGAACACTACATGAAAAACGGTTCAAACTTTTATCCGGTGAACAGCTCTTGTTGTATGGGAACCCAAACCGATAAAACTTTTGGCGACTGGCGCAATCAGTATTTAATCATGACCGACAACCGCGAGGGCGGATATTTCATCAATACTGATGCTGAGCCGCAATATGCCATCTCCAAAATGTTGAACCCCGAAATCAATTACAACAAACTTTATATGGATGCTTTTCCAAAGGTGGTAACAGCGGGGGGTGAGCGCTTTCCTGCAATGGTTAACGCAATTGACGCAAATATTCAACGCGGTGTGCTGGTTGCAAATTACATTGGTCATGGAGGAGAAGTAGGCCTAGCCGAAGAACGCGTTGTAGATATAGATCAAGTGAATAGTTGGAGCAATATTCAGGCCTTGCATTTGTTTGTATCGGCAACTTGTGAATTTACGCGTTTCGATGACCCCGAGCGCGTATCTGCAGGGGAGTGGTTGTACCTGAATCCGGCAGGTGGCGCCATTGCCATGCTCACCACTACGCGCTCCGTTTATTTTGGGGTGAATAGCAATATCGGCATCAAATTGATTGAGCGTGTGTTTAATCGCTACCCAAATGGCGAAGCGTATGAGTTTGGTGAAATTGCCCGCAGAACTAAAAATGCAGCATCGGTAAGCTCCTCCAATAAAAGAAGTTTTACACTCATCGGCGACCCCGCACTGCGTTTGGCTTTGCCGAGATATCGCATCGTGACGGATAGCATAAACGGCCTAGATCCGCAACAGCAGTTAGATACTTTGCGTGCCTTGAGTAAAGTCAAGATCAAAGGGCACATAGAAGACTACAGCGGTGCAGTACTCTCTAATTGGAATGGGGTGCTCACGCCAACGGTTTTTGACAAACGCAAAATTCAAAACACATTAGGCCAGGATCAGGGCTCGCCAATTATTGCTTATGAGCAGCAAACCAATCGCATTTATCGCGGACAAAGCAGTATTGCGAATGGTTATTTTGAGTTCGAATTTGTTGTTCCTAAAGATATTGCGCTGCAAATTGACTTCGGAAAAATCTCGTATTATGGTCAAAATGGACAAATAGACGCGCAAGGTTTTGACACCTTATTTTATGTGGGTGGCATCGATCCGAATGGTGTAGCCGATGACCAAGGCCCCACGGTGCAGCTATACATGAATCAGGAAGGTTTTGTAAATGGGTCAGTAACTGACGAAAACCCAGTGCTTTTAGCTAAAGTTACCGACGACAACGGGATCAATACAGTAGGTAATGGCATTGGGCACGACATCGTTGCAGTGCTCGACGGGCAAAGTGCTCAGCCAATTGTGCTCAATGATTTTTATGCGGCCAATTTAGATGCGTACCAGTCTGGAGAGGTGCGCTACCAATTTCAGAATTTAAGCCCAGGGCCGCATACTTTATCGTTGAAGGTTTGGGATGTCAATAATAATTCTTCCACGTCGCAGATTGATTTTGTGGTACAAGCTAAGGAAGCACCAGTATTGCAACACGTGCTCAATTACCCCAATCCGTTTACCACCCGCACCGAATTCATGTTTGAACACAATCAATCTTGTTCTTCTTTGGATGTGCAAATACAAATCTTTACTGTATCGGGCCGTTTGGTCAAAACGATAGCACAGGAAGTGCCCACAAGCGGCTTCAGAATTAGCGGTTTGTACTGGGATGGCCACGACGACTTCGGTGCTGAACTGGCAAGAGGTACATACTTGTATCGCTTAAGGGTACAAACACCAGAAGGCGCCTACGCAGAGCAAACTGAAAAACTTGTGATCTTGAAATAAAAATTCCTCAAATTCCCTATCTTTACCTCCTATATGAAAATTCCACGATTTTATAAGTTATTACTGGTTGTCGGTTTGGTGTTTGTTTACCAAATTGCACAGGCGCAAGCACCTACTGGCGGTTCTGGCGTCACAGACAACGATCTTCAGCTCAATACCCTTACCACGTCTTTGCCGTTTATGGCCATTACGCCAGATTCGCGCGCAGGCGGTATGGGCGACGCCGGAACAGCACTGAGTGCCAACTCCACTTCGGTTTATTGGAACACTTCACTTTTGAGTTTTGCAAAGCAAAAATCTGAGGTAAGTTTGTCATACACCCCCTGGTTGCGTCAACTCACCAACGACATCCATTTGTCTTATTTAGCAGGCTACAAACAGCTGAATAAAGTGCATTCTATTGGTGGCGCCTTGCGTTATTTTAGTTTGGGTGAAATCACCTTTACAGATATCAACGGCGATGTTCTCCGCGACGACAAACCAAGTGAATTCGAGCTCGTAGGTGCCTACGCGTTCAGATTGGCAGACCGCTTCAGTATTGGTGTCAATGGTAAATTTGCCTATTCGAACTTGACAGGAGGTTTACCAGTTGCCGGTGTCAATACCAAACCAGGTGTGGTGGGTGCTGCAGACTTGTCTTTTAGTTATTTCAACGACGACGCTCATATTGGCAGTACCGACGGTACGTATACCTTCGGCATGACCATCAATAACATAGGTAACAAAGTTTCTTACTCTGAGTTGTCGCGCCGAGATTTTATCCCGATGAACCTCAAAATTGGCAATAGCTTTTTGGCAGAATTTGACGAATACAATAAAGTAACCTTTTCACTAGACCTCCAACGTTTACTCGTCCCGACCCCAGCTATTTACAAGCTCATTAACGGCGATTACGTGATGTTAGCGGGTATGGATGGCGATGTCGGTATCATCACCTCTATGATGCAATCTTTTTACGATGCGCCAGGTGTACTTGCCGAAGATGAAAATGGCGACTTGATCCAGACTGCCGAGGGTACTTACGAAATCGTTAAAGGCACTCGCCTCAAAGAAGAATTGGCAGAAATAAATATTGCAGCAGGTGCTGAGTGGTGGTACAGCGATGTTTTAGCTTTGCGCGGCGGTGTCTTCTATGAAAACAAAAGCAAAGGTAACCGCCAATTTTTGAACCTAGGCGCCTCGCTCAAGTACAATATGTTTGCTATTGACTTCTCTTATTTAGCTTCGCTAAACGGGCGTCAGAGCCCATTGGCCAACACCCTGCGCTTTACCTTGCGCCTCAATCTCGGTGGCAACTAATGCAAACCAAACCAAAGTTGCGCATTGGCTACGGTGTAGATGTTCATCAGCTCGCTGAGGGTTACCCACTTTGGATTGGCGGCATTCAACTGCCATCTCCGCTTGGCGCTGTAGGGCATTCCGATGCAGATGTGCTCATTCATGCCATTTGCGACGCTTTACTCGGGGCTTTAGCGCTCAGAGACATCGGCTACCATTTTTCTGATCAAGATCCGCAATACAAAGGAATAGATTCCAAGATACTACTCAAAGAGGTGTTTCGCTTGGTCAGTGAAAAGGGCTATGGCATTGTCAATATCGATGCTACGGTCATTTTAGAGACGCCGAAAGTCAATCCACATATCGAACAAATGCAGGTAGTTTTGGCTGGTATTTTGAACTTAGAAACGGCCGAAATGAGTATCAAGGCTACAACCCATGAAAAGGTAGATTCTTTTGGTGAAAAGCGCGCTATCAAAGCGTACGCCTCGGCCTTACTTTATGAGTTATAGCGATCAGGGCACTAGTTGCACGTACACAACCTTTTTGGTCTCAAAAAATGCTTCCTTGTAGAAATTGGCAATTGGAAATTCTTTGAAAGGGTACTTCATGCCTGCTAGTTCTTCGCTGAGGTCTCCTCCCTTGAGATAGAGAATGCCATTTTTGAAAGGATGCAGGTTTTTTTTACCGCTTTTGCCTTTTACCCAAGTTAAAAATACGGGCATTTGGGTCACTGCTCTGCTCACGATGAAATCGTAGCGGTCTTTGATGGTTTCTGCACGGGCATGGCTCGCTTTCACGTTAAGAAGCCCAAGACTTACAGCAACTTCTTGCACCACTTTGATTTTCTTCCCGATGGAATCTACTAAATGAAATTGAACTTCCGGAAAAAGAATGGCGAGTGGAATACCTGGAAAACCACCGCCCGTGCCAATATCTAAAACTTGTGCCCCGGGCAAAAATTGCAGCACTTTTGCAATGGCCAGTGAGTGCAAAACATGTCTTTCATAAAAGTGTTCAGTGTCTTTTCTAGAGATGACATTAATTTGCGCATTCCATTCGGTATAGAGTGCTTCTAAGGCAGTAAACTGCGCGATTTGTTCTTTGCTTAAGTCGGGAAAATAGTGCTGAAGTAGCGTCATTAAATACTATCTTTAGTATGCTTCATCATGGCAGCTAAGAAGTCTCTGGCACGGAATAATTGCGCTTTAACCGTACCGAGTGGTAAGTTGAGTTCTTCGGCAATTTCTTCGTAACTTTTTTCTTCAAAATAACGCTTCTCAACGAGTTCGCGGTATTTGGGTTTGAGCTTGCTCACCAATAGCCGCATATGCACTAAGCGTTGGCCCTGAATGATGGTTTCTTCTGGATTGAGGGTCTGTGATTTGGCATCGATGTGCATGCGCTCGCCATCGCTGGTAGTGATGCCTCGATCTATGGAAGTAACCTCGATGCGTTTTTTGCGGATAAAATCGATACAGTTGTTGGAAGCGATCTTAAAGAGCCAAGTACTGAAAGCAAAGCTGGGCGAGTATTGGTCAAGGCGGGCAAAGGCTTTTCCAAAAGCTTCTATGGTGAGGTCGTCGGCGTCGTCTGAATTTTTGACCATCTTGAGCATCATGAAGTAAATGGAGTCGCGGTAGCGGTCCAGGAGATCTGCGTAGGCTGCTTGGCTTCCCGATCGGGCTGCAGCAACCAAGTGCAGGTCTTGTTTGGCCTTATCAGATAAATGCTCGTTTTCTACCATCGGTAATATTTTTGCCTTTCAGATATATAATAAACGATGGGCATAAGGAAACTATAAAATAAATCCCAAGCTGGAAAAAACAACATGAGTTTCTTTTCGCCGAGTCGATTCAGGCAAGTACCTTGAAGCCACCATTTGATTGCAATTACACCAATAAATATACTAGACCCTAGGGGCAAGTATATTATATTGAAGCACAAAGCAACGAAAGAAATCCACATCAAAATCAGGCTGAGTGGATAGATTCCTAACAATACTTTTTTAATAAACGAATAACGGGCAGAACTGACATGATATTTCGCTTTTTGTCTGAGCCAATCGGACCAACTAATTGGCGCCGCAGACCTTACAAAAGAATTGGGGTCATCGGAAATGTTGATTTTGCTAAATTGAATGGCGTCTTGCAAAAGAAGGTCGTCGTCGCCGGGGCTTATGGCGTAATGTGATTTAAAGCCATTGACTTTTTGAAACAAGAGTTTTGAATAGGCCAAATTGCGTCCGTTTGCCTTAAAAGCATTGCCAGCTAGCGCATAACTAAAGGCGCTCGCACCCATCCAAGCGTTGTCAAAGCGCACTAATTTATTGAAGAAACCTTTGGTTTTGGTAAAGGGGCTGTAGCCAATAACGAGTTGTTGCTTCACATTTAGCTTGCCCATGACTTGTTTGAGCCATTGTGTGCTAAGGGGCTGACAATCGGCATCGGTAAGCACAAAATGATCATATGAGGCAGCTTTGATGCCAAGTGTAATAGGAAGTTTCTTACCAAGTTTGAGATGTGGGCTCCGCGATATTTCTACCACTTTTAATTGCTTAAATTGATGTGCAAAAGCAGTTAAGATCCAGTTGCTGTCATCGATACTTTGGTTGTTAACTACAATAACTTCGTATTTGGGGTAATCTTGGCTCAAAATAGAAGGAAGGTGCTCGTAAAGGTTATCGGATTCATTTCGAGCGGCAATAATGACAGAAACAGGCGGGTAGTTTTGAGCTTCTAATTGTGGTTTTTTACGTTTAAAGGCAAATCTGGCGTAAAAGTAAAACACATAAAACAATTGTATTGCGCCTAAAAATATGCCGCAGAACAGCAAATAAGACCAGTAATCGTTTTGAATGTTTGGTAAGTAGTTCATCTCTGAGTACAAAGATGTCTAGGGAATTCAAATACCCGTATCTTTGCTTTAGGTATTTTTCAACATTGTTATGCACTTTGATCTTTTAAAGACAGATTCTCAATCCAAAGCACGTCTCGGAAGGCTGCACACCGCCCATGGCTCCATCGAGACACCCATTTTTATGCCAGTCGGTACCGGAGGCTCAGTCAAAGGGGTGCACCAACAAGAACTCCGCGAAGACATCAACGCACAAATTATTTTGGGCAATACCTATCATTTGTTTTTGCGACCAGGCATTGAAGTTTTGGAGGCGGCAGGCGGCTTACATCAGTTTATGGGTTGGGAACGGCCAATGCTTACTGACAGCGGCGGTTATCAGGTTTATTCGCTTTCCGGATCTCGAAAAATTCAAGAAGAAGGCGTTAAATTCCAATCGCATATAGATGGGAGCTATCACTTTTTTACACCGGAGCGCGCTATAGAAATTCAGCGCATTATCGGCGCCGATATCATCATGGCTTTTGACGAATGCACGCCTTATCCCTGCGACTACAACTATGCCAAGCGTTCTATGCACCTCACGCATCGCTGGTTGGCACGTTGCTTCACAGCTATGGAGCAATCTGAACCGAAATACGGCTATGAGCAAGCACTTTTTCCGATTGTTCAGGGAAGTACCTACAAAGACCTTCGAGAACAATCTGCGCATGCTATCGCGTCGTTTGATGCGGTAGGCAACGCTATTGGGGGCCTGTCTGTAGGAGAACCCGACTATGAACTCTATGAAATGACTGAACTCGTTTGCGGCATCTTACCTACCGAAAAACCGCGCTACTTGATGGGTGTCGGAACGCCTAATAACTTACTGGAATCAATTGCGCTAGGTGTAGACATGTTCGATTGCGTCATGCCAAGTAGAAACGCGCGTCATGGCTTGCTGTACACTTGGGAAGGCACCATCAATATAAAAAATGAAAAATGGTCCAAAGACTTTAGTCCGTTGGACGCATCAAGTCAGGTTTGGGTAGATCAAGTCTATACCAAAGCTTATTTGCGTCACCTTATCAAAACAGGTGAATTTCTCGGCATTCAAATTGCGACCATTCACAACCTGGCCTTTTATCTGGAGCTCATGCGGGTGGCCAGAGAAAAAATCGCAAGTGGTGAATTTGTAGCCTGGAAAAACCAAGTGATTCAAAAATTAGGGCAGCGCTTATAGATATGCTCAAACGCATCGACCGCTATATCATCAAGAAATTTCTGAGCACGTTTTTTTTCATGCTGGGTCTGATAATGGTATTTTCGGTTGTCTTTGACATCTCAGAAAAGTTAAGCGAATTCATCAGCAATAAGGCGCCTTTACACGAGATTTTCTTTCGTTATTACGTTACGTTTATCCTCTATTACGGCAACACCTTCTCCTCCATGATCATCTTTTTGTCGGTCATCTGGTTTACTGGCAAAATGGCGCAAAACACCGAGATCATCCCCATCTGGTTCTCAGGACGGCCTGTCACCCGTTTTTTACGGCCTTATTTTATCGGCGCTACTATTCTTACGGTCATGTCTTTGGTACTCAATCACCTCATTATTCCAAGAACCAACAAAATTCGTTTGGCTTTCGAAGAACGCTATTACCGAGATGTGCTGACGGTCAATAACTACCAAGCTGAGTATCCAGGTAATGAGCTCGTCTACTTTTCCAATTATGCAGCTGAAGAACAGCGCGTCAATGACCTCACCATTCAAAAATGGAGCAAAGACAACCACCCGATTTATTTTTTGCGCGCGCGTTTTGCCAAAAACAAACCGGGTACCAACGAATGGCAATTGACAGATTACTACGAAAAAAACTACAATTTCCCAAAGGCCAAGCTCACCCACGGCAGACACAAAGACACTACCTTCGTGTACCGCATTGAAGAAATGGCCCAGCGAGACAACGCTGCGCAAGCCCTCACTTTTACAGAGCTCAAAAACGCCATTGAACGCGAAAAATTAAAAGGTTCAAAGCTGGTGCCTGAATTTGAAATAGAACTTCATCAGCGCACTGCCTTTCCTTTTGCAACTTACATGCTTACCCTTATTGGTGTATCCGTTGCCTCTCAGAAAAAACGAGGAGGAACCGGTATGAATATCGCCATTGGGTTGGCATTTATTTTCGTGTATATTTTTGCGATGAAAATGCTGACGGTAGCGGCCATTAAAGTCGGTTTCCCAACGCTTTGGTCGGTATGGTTGCCCAATCTGATTTTTGCTATTGTTGCGCTTGTGTTTTATCAGCGCTCCCAAAAATAGCCCCCCATTTCCCTAAAACAATTGGCATGCCGTCTTCTGCTGCAGCCACATTTGGATGTATCATGCGCGCTTCTGTCAAGTGTTGCAGTACAGCATCGTAACGCGATGAAAAATGACCGAGCAGTAGGTATTTGCATTTGGCCAATACCGCTTGTTGGGCGGCTTGTTGGGCAGTTGAGTGAAAGGTTTGCTTAGCGCGTTCGAGGTGCTGTTGGTTAAAGGTAGCCTCGTGGTATAGTAAATCTACGTCGAGAATGGCTTGAAGATAACTTGGGCTAGGCTTGGTGTCTGAACAATAGGCATAACTATAAACGGGCTGAGCGGGCATTGTGTAATCTAGGTAATTGTACTTTTTACCATTTCTTTCAATTGAAATTCCAGCCTTTAATTTAGGAAGGTCTTCTATGCATAAACCAGCTGCCGAAATGGCTTCTTTATTGAGATTAAACAATTTAGGTTTCTCATTGATCCGGTACCCTAGGGTGGGCAAGCGGTGTTTGAGGGCAAAGGCGTGAATCTCGATCAGGCGATCTTCAAAAATGAGTGCTGATGCACCTGGTTGTATCGTATGAAAAGCAATGTCGAATTGCAGTGGGTGTCCGCCTGCAGCCAACATGGCCCTAATGAGCGCCTCTAAACCAGGAGGCCCATAGATGCTTAATTTTTTATTGCGACCTAGCAGGTGCATGGTTGAAAGCAGACCCGGCAAACCAAAAAAGTGATCGCCATGGAGGTGTGAAATCAGGATAAACTGTATTTTTTGGAGCTTGAGTCCGTATTTGCGCAACTGTTGTTGGGTGCCTTCAGCGCAGTCTATTAGAATATGTCTTTCATTGCAATTGACATATTGAGCAGATGCTTGCCTTTTGCTTGTAGGTAAGGCTGCACCCGAGCCGAGTATGTGTAGCTCAAAACTCACCTTGCAATTAAATCTAGGGCTGCGTCAGTGGAGTTTCCGATGGTGAGTACTTTGTCTAGCTGGGCAATTTCAATGAGCTTCAGCACATTTGGCTGCAAACCTGATAACGCAAATTTTCCGTTGGTGTCTTTGCAAAGTCGGTTGGCGATGAGTACTGCAGATAAACCAGAGGAGTCGCAGTATTTGGTTTTGCTCATGTCCAATATGATATAATTGGTGCCGACCTTATTGAGCTGCAAAAAGTGTGCTTTGAGCTCTGGTGCGTTACTGGCGTCGAGTTTCTCAACTTCGGTACTGACAACCACAATTTGGCCCTGAGGGTCCACGGAGAAATTCATAGCGTTGATTTGCTCAAAAATAACTAAATTATCTTTCGATTTTTGCTGCGAGTAAATAAATTACCGCCATGCGAACAGCTACACCGTTTTCTACCTGATCTAAAATGATGCTCTGTGGGCTGTCGGCAACGTCTGAGGAAATCTCGACACCGCGGTTGATAGGCCCTGGGTGCATGATCACAATTTCTTTGGAAAGACTGTCTAATAAATTTTTGTCTAGGCCGAATTGCTGTGCATATTCTCTTAGAGAAGGGAAATACTTGATGTCTTGACGCTCGAGTTGGATGCGCAACATATTGGCGACATCGCACCACTCTAATGCTTCGCGTAGGTTGTGAGACACCAACACACCTAGTTCTGAAATGTATTTTGGGATGAGCGTGCTTGGGCCGCAAACCATGACCTCCGCACCGAGTTTTTGAAGACAGTAGATATTGCTTAAGGCCACTCTCGAATGGAGAATATCACCTACAATAACGACCTTTTTACCTTCGACACTACCGAGTTTTTCTTGGATTGAATAGGCGTCGAGCAGTGCTTGTGTAGGGTGTTCGTGTGTGCCGTCGCCTGCGTTCACTACCCGCGCTTTGATTTTTTGAGATAAGAACTTAGCAGCACCTGGGTTTGGATGACGCAGCACCACCATGTCTACTTTCATGGCCAGAATATTGTTGACGGTATCGACAAGCGTTTCTCCTTTTTTGACCGAAGAGCTTGAAGCACTAAAATTGACGACATCGGCAGAGAGGCGTTTTTGTGCTAATTCAAAAGAGAGGCGTGTACGGGTAGAGTTTTCAAAAAAGACATTGGCAATGGTGATGTCGCGAAGAGAAGGAACTTTCTTGATAGGGCGGTTGATCACTTCTTTGAAACGAGCGGCGGTTTCGAGGATGAGTTCGATGTCTTGACGGGTGAGGTCTACGATGCCGGTAAGGTGATCAACGCTGAGCTGCTTCATTGCCTTCTTTTGTAAATAATAATACTTGATCTTGTCCTTCGATTTCTTTCCATTCTACGGCCACGCGCTCAGAAGCTAGCGTATCGACGGTTTTGCCGATGTAGTCTGCTTGAATGGGTAAATCGCGGCTAAAGCGACGGTCTATGAGTGCGAGCAATTGAACTTGCGATGGGCGTCCAAAAGTGAGCAGCGCATCTAGACCTGCACGAATAGTGCGTCCGGTAAACAAGACGTCGTCTATGAGGATAACGCGCTTGTTTTCTATTGAGAAATCGATGTTGGTAATACTTGGGAGCAGGGGAGTTTCTCTGCGGCGGAAGTCGTCGCGGTGAAAAGTGATGTCGAGGCTGCCTGCTTGAATAGGATTCGCTAGAATAGCTTCGAGTTGGGTTTTGATGCGGGTAGTGACGTGGATGCCACGCGGTTGCAGGCCAATTAAAACGGAGTTCTCGAAGGTGTCGTGGGTCTCAATGAGTTCATGGGAAAGGCGTTTGAGCGTCAGTTCGAGCTGGGTGGCATTGAGGATGACTTGCTTTTCCATTATTGCAAAGATACTTTAAAAAATCTTTTTTATGGAAGGCAAATCTGATAATAAGAAAAAACTACCCGTAATCCAAAGCAAATCATGTGGCAACATTTGCTTTTCTATCTGGGATATGGCGCTCGGTAAGTCCTCAAATACCTGCTCTACGCCTAAAAGTTGCCAATCTGCCGCACTTTTCGATCTAGGATTGCTAAATACACAAGCGGCAATGTTGGCTTGTTTGGGAAAGAGGTCGAGAATTTGCTGCGCATCTTTATCTTTTGCAGCTCCATATAGAATGTAAAGTTGCCCCTCGCATTCTTTTTGAATAATTGGAAGAGTGGCCCCTATACCTGCTGGGTTGTGCGAGACATCAATAACAATTCTTGGCGCTACTTGCCAAAGCTCTAGTCGGCCAAAAAAACCGGTATTGGTCTTTAGGTTTTTGAGTGCTGCTAATTGCGTTTGAGGCGAAATATCAAAACCAATCACTTTCAATGCCAATAATGCTGTTTTGAAATTGTTGATTTGATAACCAGTAAGCGGAAGTGTTTGGACCAAATCTTTGAAGTCTTCGGAAAAATATATAGGTGCATTCAGCACACGAGATCGATCTTCAAAAATCGCTTGCGTAGATTTTGATTTTTCGCCGATGACAACAGGCGTCTGTGTTTTAATGATTCCGGCTTTTTCAATAGCGATAGCTGTAATGCTGTCGCCTAAAAATTCTTGATGGTCCAGTGCGATATTCGTGATGACACTCACCTTTGGATTTAAAACATTAGTGGCGTCTAGTCTGCCGCCTAGGCCAGTTTCTATAACGATGTAATCGCAGGATTGCGCTTGAAAATAAGCCAAGGCCATGGCGAAGGTGAGTTCAAAAAAACTGGCGTCTATTGTTGAACTCAAGTTTTGAAAACGATGGCAAAAAGCAATGACATCTTTTGGTGTTATCGGGCAACCATTTATGCGGATGCGTTCCGAAAAGTCGTAGATATGGGGCGAGGTAAAGAGCCCCACTTTAAAGTCTTGCTCAGTTAACAAACTAGCGCAATAAGCGGCAGTACTTCCTTTTCCATTGGTGCCGGCAAGATGTATACTCGGAATTTGCTGTGCATCGATTTGCAGGAGTTCAAGTAATTGGTGTACACGTTCTAGGCCAGGTTTGTAGGCTGCACCACCTAAATTTTGATAGGAAGGAAAGCGCTCAAATAGCCAACGGATACAATCTTGGTAGGCGCTATCTGCTTGCATTTTAGAGCATTAAAAAAGTCAGCACACCACCAATATAACCAGCCAACGCAAGTAAAGAGATGCGCTTGAGATACCAACCAAAGCCAATGTTTTCCATTCCCATGGCAACCACGCCTGCTGCTGAACCAATGATCAGAATAGAGCCGCCGGTGCCTGCCGTGTAGGCAATAAAATGCCAAGTATCGGCATCCATGCCGTCTTTGAACATGCCAATACTTGCAGCAACAAGTGGAACGTTGTCTATAATGGCAGAGGCAAGACCTAAAAACGATATGTACAGTTCTTTGGAAATACCTGATGCCAATACGTTTTCACCGAGTTGTTCGATCATGCCTAGCTCCTCCATTGCGGCTACAGTCATTAGAATCCCTAAGAAAAACAAGATAGAAGGCATTTCAATTTTGCTCAATGCTTTTAGCGTTGGGCCAATGTGTCCGCCGTGGTCTTGTTCGTTTAATGAACTCAGATTGAGTTGTCGTTTACTGGCAATTTCACCGATAACAGCAAAAATAGCAAGGGAAAACATCATGCCCATATAGGGAGGGAGATGGGTAATGGTTTTGAAGATTGGGACAAAAATAATGAGCCCAAGGCCGCTGAGTAAAATGAGACCTGAAACTTTACTTTTCTCAATGGTTGGTGCAGCAGGGAGATCTTGCTTGAAAATCTTGATTTTTTTGGCGAGCAGCAGAGGGATGAGTAAGCTGACTACAGCGGGCAAAAAGATATGTTCGATAAGTTTGAGGGCGCTCACTTTGCCAGCAATCCAGAGCATGGTGGTGGTGACATCACCAATTGGAGACCATGCACCACCTGCATTGGCCGCGATAATGACAAACCCAGCCATCCACATGCGCAGTTCTTTGTCTAGGACTATTTTGCGCAAAATAGAAATCAGCACAATTGTAGCGGTCAGGTTGTCAATGATAGCAGATAAAACAAAAGCAAGAATGGAAACCACAAGAAGCAATTGGTAGGCAGTTTTGACTTTGATCAAGGATTGCACGCTTTTGAAACCGTCGAAGTAGTCGATCATTTCCACAATGGCCATTGCGCCCATTAGAAAGATCAGGATTTCTGCAGTTTTGCCAAAATGATGTAAAAGATTTTCACTCAATGCATGCACATCAGGTATATTCAAAGCAATGAGCGCCCATGAAAGCGTCATCATGAGCAAAGCAGGAATGAGTTTGTCTATGCGGAGCGTGTGCTCAAAGCTGATTGCTGTGTAGCCTAATATAAAGATGAGTACCAACGACAGTTCCATCATTTTTATATAAGTTGCTTGAGCGCTATTTCAAAGGCAGTTTTGGCGATTCCTCTTGTGCTTGAATTGATTTGATGCGTGTTTTGCAGCGCTTTATAGATGGTTTGGCTGGCGTCCTCGAAAATGAGCGCGTCGTCTAGCGTAGGGAGGTCGGTGCTCATGAGGTAAGCAAAAACACGTGCCATGCCGCAATTCGCTATAAAGTCGGGAATAAGGGCCAGCGAAGCATCTGCTTTTTCGGCAATGGGGCCAAAGAAGATTTCTTGATCGGCGAAAGGCACATTGGCACCGGAAGAAATGACTTCTACACCTGCAGCTAGGAGTTGTTCAAGCTGATTTTCGGTGATCATGCGGCTGCCTGCGCAGGGAATAAATATTTCGGCTGGTGTTGACCAAAAAGCAGCATTGACTTGCTCATAACTGAGCATGTTGGGTGCGTTCAGTTCGTTTCCGTTTTTTTGAATGAAGAGTTCTTTGATTTGTTCAAAACTAAAACCCTCTGTTTGGATGAGGCCTCCCACGCGATCGATGATGCCCACAATTTTAGCGCCCTTTTGGGCAAGGTAATAGGCCGCAGCAGAACCAACGTTGCCCCAACCTTGAACCAATACGCGTTTGCCGGCTAATTGCCCGCCCCAAATGTTGTAATAATGATCAATAGATACAGCTACACCATAACCAGTAATCATGTCGGCAACGACATAGTTATTGCTGAGCTCAGGGCTATATTTTGCGTCTTGTAATACTTTGGCAACGCCGCGCTGAAGTTGCCCAATGCGATTGATTTTTTGATCGTCGTTTGGCTTAAAGTGCCCGTTGAATACGCCTTCTTGCGGGTGCCAAACGCCGCAATCTTCGGTCATGGGAATTACTTCATGAATTTCGTCTACATTGAGGTCTCCACCTGTTCCGTAATACGATTTAAGGAGTGGTGAAACTGCCGCAAACCAGCGCTTGAGTACTTCTTTTTTGCGAGGGTCTTTGGGGTCAAAGTTGATACCAGATTTAGCACCTCCAATTGCAGGGCCAGCTACCGTAAATTTAACTTCCATGGTTTTAGCCAAGGATTCTACTTCTCGTTTGTCTAGGCCAACGCGCATTCTTGTTCCGCCACCGGCAGCACCGCCACGCAGCGAGTTGATCACGACCCAACCTTCGGCTTCGGTCAGCGCATCTTTCCATTCAAAAACGATTTCAGGTCTTTTATTTTCAAATTTGGAGAGGAGGTCTTTCATGCGAATTTTTCTATTTTGTTAGCGCTACAAAAATACCATTTTTAAGCAGGCACAGCTCTTTTTTTACCAGATGCGTCCTTGGAAGTCGTGTAGAACGCCAGTCCTGAGCGCTTCTTTAGCTCCAGTTACTTCGAGAAGGGTAGTTGTTTCATTGCGCAGATAACGCGCACCTAAAAATGCAAAAATGAGCGCTTCTTTGTAATCGATGAGTGCAGGTTCGGGAATTATCAGGTCACCTGTAAATGAATTTTGGAGTGTTTGGATGAGAAATTGATTGTGGGCACCGCCACCAGTGACGTAAACCGATTTTAAATCCAAACGTTCAAATGCTCGAATACATAGGGTTATTAGGACTTCAATATGGGTTCTGAGTTTGTCTGGCAAAGAAAGTGCTGCAAAAAGGGAGATGTAATTTTCATCTAGCCATTCAGTTCCTAAGGATTTAGGTCCTTTTTGCTTGAAAAATGCAAGTTCTATGGCTTCTTGAAATACCAGAGCATCAACACTTCCCGAACGTGCCAATTCGCCGTTCTCATCAAATGATTTGTCTACAATTTGCATCCATTTGTTCATCGGTAAATTAGCTGGTGCAATATCGAAAGCGAGTGCTTGACCATTTTGCTGTGTTGAAATATTTGCAAAACCACCCAGATTTAGAAAGCCATCGGCATATTTAGAAAAGAGATGTTTGTCTCCAATTGGCACGAGTGGTGCACCTTGCCCTCCTGCACTGACATCTAGCGTTCGAAATTGATTGATGACTGGTATTTTTGTGAGGTAGTTGAGTGTGGCGCCACAACCTATTTGGGTGGTGAAGCCCTTTTGTGGTTGATGAAAAATGGTTTGTCCGTGGGAGGCAATTGCGGTGATTTCTTTGGAGTTGATGCCAAAATCATTTATAAAATCATTTACGCATTTGGCATAGAAGCAGGCAATTTGTTGATCGAGCTCAAAAACTTGCTGCGCACTCAGAGAAAAAATATCAAAAAGTTGCTCAAAAATTGGCTGAGGTAAAGGATAAGTTTGATGGCTAAGTAATTCAAAATCAGTATGTACTGAATTTGAGAAGTCGAAAGAAACATGTGCGATATCAAGCCCGTCTAGCGAGGTGCCAGACATAAGGCCTAATAACTGTATATTATTGTAGGATTTTGCTTTCAAGACTATCGGATTTCGTTTATTTTTGTTAAAATTAAAATAAATCAGTCAACATGAATTTTGAACTCACTGAAGAGCACCTCGCCGTCAAAGAAGCAGCCCGAGATTTCGCACAAAATATCCTCAAACCAGGTGTTATCGATCGCGATAACCAGCAAAGATTCCCAGCCGAAGAAATCAAACAACTTGGCGAACTTGGTTTTATGGGCATGATGGTCGATCCAAAATACGGCGGCAGCGGTATGGATACCTTATCTTATGTCATTGCCATGGAAGAAATTTCTAAAGTAGACGCTTCCACTTCAGTTTGTATGTCTGTCAATAACTCTTTGGTTTGTTGGGGTATCGAGAACTTCGGATCCGAAGAGCAAAAACAAAAATACTTAGTACCGCTTGCCAAAGGTGAAAAAATCGGCGCATTCTGCCTTTCTGAACCAGAAGCGGGTTCTGACGCTACGTCTCAACGCACCACTGCTATAGACATGGGCGACTACTACCTCTTGAACGGCACCAAAAACTGGATTACCAACGGATCATCAGCATCGGTTTATCTTGTTATTGCACAAACCAACCCAGAGCTCGGTCATAAAGGCATCAACGCCCTCATTATCGAGCGCGGCATGGAAGGTTTTATCATCGGTGCCAAAGAAGACAAAATGGGTATCCGCGGTAGCGACACCCACACCTTATTGTTCAACGACGTCAAAGTTCCTAAAGAAAACCGCATCGGTGAAGACGGCTTTGGTTTCAAATTTGCCATGAAAACACTTTCAGGCGGCCGGATCGGCATTGCTGCACAAGCACTCGGCATTGCTGGCGGCGGCTTAGAATTGTCTTTGGCTTATGCCAAAGAGCGCAAAGCTTTTGGTAAAGAAATTTTCAAGCACCAAGCCATTGCATTTAAACTAGCCGATATGGCTACCGAAATTGAAGCAGCACGTTTGTTGGTTTACAAGGCAGCCCAAGACAAAGACGCAGGTCGCAACTACGACCAATCTGGCGCCATGGCCAAGCTCTACGCTTCTAAAGTAGCGATGGAACAAACCATTGAGGCGGTTCAGATCCATGGTGGTTATGGGTTTGTTAAAGAATACCACGTCGAGCGCCTCATGCGCGATGCAAAAATTACTCAGATTTATGAAGGTACTTCTGAGGTCCAAAAAATTGTGATCTCCAGAAATATCCTCAACGCTTAAATTTAAAGTCTATGCTCGCACCTTTCAATCTCCAGCAATGGATCGACGACAATCGAGATTTGCTCAAGCCCCCTGTTTCTAACAAGAACCTTTACAAAGAGGCCGGAGACTTTATCGTCATGATAGTAGCTGGGCCAAATGCACGCAAAGATTATCATTTCAATGAAGGGGAAGAGCTTTTTTATCAATTAGAGGGAGAGGTCACGGTTCGCATACAACACGAAGGCAAGGCCAAAGATATTGTCGTCAAAGAAGGCGAAATGTTTTTGTTGCCAGCCAATACGCCTCATTCACCTGCCCGAGGCGCCAATACGATTGGTTTGGTTATTGAGCGGGTTCGCAAAGGTACGGACTTACAAGACGGCCTGATGTGGTATTGTGAAAAGTGCAATGCGCACCTTCATACCTATCGCTTTCCATTGGAAAATATCGAAAAAGATTTCTTACCTCGTTTCAAAGAATTCTACGGTTCTGAAGACCTCCGCACCTGTAAATCGTGCGGCCATCAAATGGAAGTGGACCCTAAGTTTGTTTAGGGTCCACTTTTTTATTTGAAATATAAATCTTGTTGTGATGCAGCTTGGGTTATGACAACCCCTGAATTTATTGCTGAATAAACGTAAGGCGGTGTTGATCACCTGTCTGAAAAATCTCTTCTTCAAGTACCAATCGTTTGTTGCGCAATTCTTTGACGCTGTATTCGTGTACCGGATTCACCGTGGTGGTATCAGCATAGAAAAATACGCTGGTTTCGTCTTCTCCAAACATCCAGGTACCATGGCTGTACGTGCCCTGAATTTGACCAAGCTCGTTTGAGTAATTTGAAATAGAATACGTTCCGTCTTTGTCAATACTCATTTTTGTAGTGACGCCTGCATCAAAGACATTATTGCCATTGAGTACGTAATCAGATAATTTCCAATCGTTGCAAAGGCGCGCCTCTCTAGAATACATAGAAAAAGACGGCCCTTCGCTAAATTTTGAACACCCTACAAGGCCTAGGGTCAATAAAGAAAGTGAAAAGAGAACAGACTTCATTTTGTGTTTTTTTTCAAATGTACTAATTTTTGGTCAATAAAAAAGCCGCAACGAATTGCGGCTTTGATTTCAAAGTTTGAAATGTGCTTATTGAGCTGTGTAAGTTTGAATGATGGTTTCTGAACCGTCGACTGTTTTCAATTTGAGTTCTTTACCTGCCAAGCGCACAATTGTTTGGGTATCTGTACCGCTTAAGCCATCAACTGTAGTGATGAGTTGCGTTTTGTCATCAGAAAAAGACCAAGTACCAGTGTAGTCATTGGTGTAATTAAAGCCCATGTAGCTGTAATTGATGACGGTGCTGTAAGTACCTTCTTTGCTGATGACCATAGTTTGTGTGAGGCCAGTTAAGGCGTCTGCAACACCATTAGTAGTTTGAGCGGTTAGTTTCCACGACCCTGCCAAACGAGAAGTTTTGGAAGATAGTGCTAAAGATGGGCCTTCTTCGTATTTGCTACAAGAAGTGAGGGTAGCTGAGCTTACTGCTAAAGTAGCCAAGCTGATAAAAAATAGTCTTTTCATAATTTTCAAGTTTCAACAAAACTAAGTAAAGACTTGAACATTCGCAATATCCTGAGTAATTTTGTTTCATGAAACACGTTCTGCTCCCAACCCTTCTTTTTCTTTTCATTTCTTGTAGTCAAAGCAATACATCAAAGGAGAAAAATGAACCACAAGCAAAAGTTTGTAAAAGCGTTAAAGCCAACACGACACAAGAGATTGGAGTTAAGGGTATGGTTTGTCAGATGGGTTGTGGTGGCAGCATTCGCAAGGCTTTAAAAGAAACCTGTGCAGTTGAACGCGTCGAAGTAAATTACATCGATTCACTTGAAGAGCAGGTGATCAAAGTACACTATGACCGCAAGCAAATTGCGCCTAAGCAAATGCTTCAAGTACTTGCGGGGCTCAATGACCGCCAATTTACAGTTAGAATCGTAGGTTCTCCTCAAGCGCTCAAATGAAGCTTCACCACAAACAAATAGGCGAGGGCAGACCATTTGTCATTCTTCATGGGCTTTTTGGTTCTTCTGATAATTGGCAAACGCATGCCAAAAAGCTTGCTGAATACTACCAAGTAACGCTAATCGATTTACGCAATCATGGGCACTCCCCGTGGTCCGATACTTTCAGCTATGCACTCATGGTGCAAGATCTGCACGAATTATTTATGGAGCTCCAGCTCGAAAAACCAATAGTTCTTGGCCATTCCATGGGCGGTAAGCTCGCCATGCACTATGATCATGCTTTTCCTGGCTTTATCGAAAAACTCATTGTGGTTGATATGGGCGTGAAGGCATATCCGCCACATCATGCGCATATTCTTGCGGCCATCCACGCCATTGACCTCTCCAAAATGAGCGCCAGAAGCGAGGCGGAGGCTATTCTCAAAACTTTTGTCGAGTCGGAGGGTATTCGTCAGTTTTTACTCAAAAATTTGTATTGGGAAGAAAAGGGCAAATTGGCTTGGAGGGTGAACTTTCCGGTGTTGGAGGCCAGTATGACTGAAATTCTCCGTGAGTTACCCGAACAAGAATCTTTTACCCCGGTATTATTTATCCGCGGCTTACTTTCGAATTATATTTTAGACGAAGACATCTCTATTTTAGAAAGTTATTATCCAGATTTTCAATTGGCATCTATTTCCAATGCGGGGCACTGGGTTCATGCCGAGGCGCCCGAACCTTTCTTAGATGCGGTGTTGTCATATAGTTTGAGGTGAAAACCCGATTGGAGATTGGCGACAATAGGATAGCTATTCTTCTAAACCAAAATTAGAAAGTATTAAACTAAAAAAAAGGGAGCCCGAAAGCTCCCTTTACTTTTTCCTGTTAGGGAAGTATTATTTGCGAACTGCTAATTTTTTGCTCACTGCTGTACCGTTGGCATTTACGTTTACAGTGTACATGCCGCTGTTCAAAGCACTTGTGTTGATTTCAACAGCTTGTGTGCCGTTTACACCAGACAAAGTTTGTGTAGCTACAACTTTACCAGCCATGTCAATTACATTGATGATGACATCAGATGTGTTTTTAACATTGAAAGTAACGCTTGTAGCGTCTGTAGCAGGGTTTGGAGCTACTTCAAGACCAAAGTTGTTGGCAGTTTCTTTCATACCCAAAGCTGGATCGAAATTCATGCGTACCATTGGTTGTGATGTGGTGTAGTACCAAGTAAGGTCTGTCATGTCATAGTAGTAACAAGTTTGAACTGCAGCTGGGCCAGCCGTACCTACAACGAGGTCGTTTGTTGCACCACCGTCACCGTTAGAACCAGCTACCAAAAGGTAAGCTTCGCCTGCATTGAGTGGGTAATTGCCACCTAAGAAAGAAAGCGTTACTTCTGCGTCGATGTCGTTGGTAGTCAATACATAAGGACCAGTTTCGTCTACGTAAAGGAAATCGCCAGTTGCTGGGTCGATAGAATACAACTTGAGGTACATTTCAGCACCAACTTCTGCAGCACTGCTGATGTAAACAGAACCACCACCAATTGTTGTGTTGGCGAAGATATCAAAGATGTTACCAACTTCAAAGCCCATACCGCCGTTGAATGAACCGTTTGATGCGGTACCGTTGTCACGGGAATAAACGTATTGGTTTATAGCAACTGTTGCAAAGTTGTTGAGCGCATTGTTAGAGGCATCTCCATCTGCTAAATCCATGGTAACTGCACCTGAAAGTGCATGATTCATAATAGTAGTTGGAGGTGTAAGTGCTGTAGTACAGTTGAGCGTGTCAACAGAACCAACGTTCACTGGTAAACCTGTTGAAGAGCTAGAGAAAGCACCGGTTGTTGCTGTAAAGATAGCACCTGTTTGGTTTTGAGCGCCAATGTTTTCAACTAAACCAGAAAATTCAATTGCTGTAATTTGTGAAGTTGGGACTTGGTAGTAAGCCAAACGCTCAGCCCAGAAACCTGTAGAACCCCAAAGAACACCGTTCAATTTAAGGTCGTTTGCTTCAGGTACGTAAAGTTCAACGTCGTCTACTGCCCAGTACCAACCCCAATAGTCGTTGTCGTGGTAGTAAAACTGTACTTTAACTTGTGAAGAACCTGCAGCAATTGAAGATACATCGATGACCGTTACTTCGGGATTGGCAGAGTTTTGGTTGGGTGTAAAGTAATCTACTTCGTCAGAAATAAGGAATTCTGTCCAAGTAGCACCGTTGTCACCAGAAACGCGAACGCCACGGGTGTCGTGCCACCAACGGAAGTTGTGGTTGTATTTGAGTTTGACAACGCTGTGTGCAGAGCAGTCGATAGTACCTACGTTTGTTGCTGTAGTGATGATAGGTGTACCATCCATGTCGCCAGTATTGTTGGCGTCAGAGTTGACAAACAAGAAACCGTTTGCTGCTGTTGGCGAAGCAAAAGGGCTCAAGGCAGAAACCGGAATAGCATTTGGCGTATTGATGATATGCCATTGCTCTGGGTTAGAACCAGTGCTTCCGATAGTCCAGTTGGCTGCAGTCGAAAAGTTGTCAGACCAAATAGTAGTTGCCTTAGCCACGGCTGAGGGCTTTTGAGCTACGCTAGACCCTACTTCAAAAGAAGTTTTTTTGTCTAGACGCGGCGCATTGACACTTTTCACTTGTGCATGAAAAGTACCTGCTGCCATAACGGCAAGAAAAGATACGTAAAGTTTTTTCATTGTTGATATTTTAGATAGTTCACACAAATATAGCGAAAATTCAAAAAATTACTTGGTTAATAGGCCCGAGTAAATAAAAAATTTGCTAGCTCAAGTAATTCGGTCTTAGCGTTGGATAATTCCATGGCTTTAAGGGCGCTAAGTGCTTGATGATGATGGAATTCCATTTTGGCCTCGCAGTAGGCACGCGCTCCAAGTTCAGTGAATAATTTTTGGGTCTGTTCGACCTTTATTTTTGGGTCTAATGTGTTTTCAATTTCTTGAAGAACTTTTAACTCATTTTGATTTGCAGCACTTCTAGCGCTAATTGAGAGCAGGGTCTTTTTGTTGGCCAATACATCGCCGCCGATTTGCTTGCCCACTTGAGCACTTTCGCCAAATAGATCTAAGATGTCGTCTTGGATTTGAAAGGCTAGCCCAAGTTGCTCGCCAAATGCATACAAGCTTGCTGCGTCTGAGGTACTCGCGCCGCCGACAATGCCACCCATTTGCAGGGCACAACCTAATAAAACTGAAGTTTTGAGACGGATCATTTCAAGATATTCTTGTTCAGATACGTCTGACATGGTTTCAAAATCCATGTCCATCTGCTGACCTTCACAGACCTCGATTGCTGTCTGGTTGAACACTTTGAAGAGCGACTGAAATGTTGCCGCATCATAGCTCGCTAAATGTTGGTATGCTTTTACTAAAAGTACGTCGCCGGACAGGATGGCAATATTGGCATTCCATTTTTCATGGACAGTAGACTCCCCTCGGCGAAGTGGCGCTGCGTCCATGATGTCGTCGTGGATCAAGGAGAAATTATGAAAATACTCTACGGCAAGTGCCGCTGGCAAAGCTTTTTCAATAGGGCTGCCGGAAAGTTTGCAAGCCATTAAACTCAGCATAGGACGCATGCGCTTGCCACCTAATTGAAGGAAATAGCGCAGCGGGTCGTATAAGTTGGATGGTGTTTGTGGGAAGTGATCTTGTTGGAGCGCGTCCTCTAGGTAAGCGCTATAGGTAGCCAGACTTTTCATATGAAGGATGCTTTTTGCTACTACAAACTATAACCAACGGAAGATATCGTCAAAAAGTCTTTTTCCCCAGGGGCTTGAGCCATATTCTTTCTCAATCTTTTGACGCAATTCAACAATAGTGAAAACTTTGTTCTTGCCCGGACTGAGCAATAACTCTTCTTGTTTCGGTGCAATGGCATCAATTTTTTTGGCGAAGTAAACGATACCGCCATCTTCAGTAGCGAGGCCAAGAATGGTGCCAGGTAAGCCGCAAAACCCTTCCGGACCTACCGACGGAGTGAGCATTGGAGTGTACCAGGCATAGAGACGCGTGCTGTCGTTTTTTTGATAAATGGCTTTTCTACATTCATAACCACAAATGGTGCGTTTGCTGTCGGTGATTTTCCAGGCGCGCTCAGGAAGGCTATCTTGCACGTATACACTTTGCCCAAAAACAGCGAGCATCATGAGTTGGTTGTTGTCTTTGAGGTTTTGATAATAGGCATTTTTGGTAGTGAGCCAGGCCATTTCTTCGGGTTCGTTGCTCGGCAAAACCGCAAAGTAAGCAGCAGTATCGTTGAAGAAAAGCTGAAATGACTCGATGCGGATCTTGTTTTCTTCGGTCACAAAACGCTTCATGCGCTGATCTGTGAAGCGTTTTTCTAGATTGGTGCGGCGTTCAAAGGTGATTTTGCCAGCATGAATGTATTCGGTTTGTGCCCAAGCCTGTAGGCTCAGCAACAGGGCACTAATGCCACATACGAAGATCTTCTTCACGGGTTTTGTTGTTGTTAAATTTGTAAGTCAAGCGCAAGAGAAAATAACGCGTAATGATGCGCGTATAGTTATCTGTGATCATGTTGCCACTAACGGTGCGCTGTAAATTGATGTTTTGATTGAGTAAGTCATTAATAGACAACCCTAAAATGAGGTTTTCTGTTTTCAAGAAGGCCTTTTGAATTTCAAGGTCCACGATAAAGAGGTCGCGGTTGAATGCGTCTGCACGCCCGCGGTTCATGGTGTAGTTCAGTTCCCATTTGAAACGGAAGTGGGCTGGTAAGCGCCAATCGCCGGTCATGAAATAATTTTGGGTAGAGTAGGGTTGATTGGAAAAAGTACTCAAGGTAGTCACTGGATTTACGTAGGTGTAGTCGGCACCGACATTCAACTCTAAGCTATCCAAACTGACTTCGATGGAGAAAGCACCATTTAAAGTTGTTGTGCTGGTGGTGTTCATTTGTCCGTTGATCAAGTTATTGTTTCTAAAGTACGACGCGTTCAAACTAGGCTCAAAGGTCAGCTTGCGGTTCAAAATAGGGTAGCCACCGCCTGCATAAACCGTTGCAAACATGTTGCCATCGACATTGACAGTTTTTGAAATAGTGCGCCCGAATTGGTCAAAAGTAGTGCTGTTGCCAAAGGCGTTTTGTGTAAATGTGGCGTTCCCTCCAGACCAGATGTAGCGGCCGGTCATGGCTTGCCAGACGTTTGCATTGAAATTCAGTTGGTGCTGGTAGTTAGGCTTCAGGTCAGGATTTCCTTCTTGGATGCGGTTGGGGTTGGTGTTGTCGCGAACGGGCTGTAGGTCGTTTGCGCTTGGCGGAGCAGAATAGGTGCTGTAGCGAATACTCATGCGTTTGGCCATACTTGGCTTGAACTGATAAGCAAAGTTCGGCAAGAAATTGGAGATGTTCTGATTGATGCCAAGCCCACTAAATTGATTGATGTTGTCAATTTGAATGTTGCGAAAACCCAAACCACCAGAAATGCGGTGGCTTTTGTAGAGATACGTAAGGGTGGTGGTGCCGCGGTGTTGCAAACGCTCATTGACGAAATCATTGGTAAAGAGGCTGTCTATCTGATTGAATTGCCCCACCAAATTGGGGTTGTAGGTATAGCGCGCTTGGTTAGAGGCACCCAATTCTAGGAAATATTCGGTGGTGAGCAAGAAGCTTTTAGAAAGAGGCTCCGTGTAGGAAAGCGTTATGTAGTTTGTATTGCCAAAATTGTTATTGGTTTTTCTTTGATTGGAGAGTGTGTCAAAACTCAGGGAATTGGTGTTAGTCACTAACTGACCTTCAGATGAATTGTCGTTGTAGCGCAAAATATATTTGGCCTCTAACTCGCGGTCTTTTTTGGCGAATTTCCTTCTTAAAATAGCTTCAGAATTGCTACTCACACCTTTAGAATCATAGGTGTTGTTCACCTTTGTGAGCAAGTAAGATGCAAAGCTGTCGTCTCTGAAATCATTGACCGATGTATTGTTTTGTGTGCCGAGGTCAAAGTGCACATTCGGCTTGATTTCGAGTTTGGTGAGTGAATCGATATCGATCTGTAAATTCATATTGAAGCGGTGCGAGCTACTCGTCGATTGATTGTTGGTAGAGTCTTTGGTGTAATAAGAGCTGTCTGCTAAGAAATATTGTGTTTGCGAGCTCGAGTTGGCCTGCAAGCGGCTGTCGTAGTAAGCGTAATTGACACCGAGCTTGACTTTCTCAGAAAGGCGGTCGCTGTAGTAAACACCCGTTTTAAGTGTTTGCGGAATACCTGAGTTGTCGCCTTTGGAGTCGCCGTCCCAGAAGTTCATGCCACTTGCATCTCTTTCGTTGTCGAGTCCAAATTTATTCATGTCGCCAAATCCAAAACTCGACTTAGGGGTGTTGGAGGCGAGCATAAAGACCGATATTTTTTGGGTTTTATTGAACTTATTGAGCAAAAGTTCAGACTCATAAAAGGCTTCGTCTGCTGCGCCTTGGTTGAGGTCAGAGGCAACGGCTGCTTTGCCAAAATAGCCCCGCTTGGCTTCGTCTTTGAGCTTCAGGTCTAGGACTTGTATTTTGTCGTCTTCGCCGGCAGCGGCATCTTCGTTTTTCTTTTCGTAAACCTGTACAGATTCTACGCCGTTGGCCGCTAAGTTTTTGGTGGCAATTGTAGGGTCTGAGCCAAAAAATTCATCGCCGTCTACGAGTACCTGACTAATTTCTTTGCCCTGGGAAGTAATGCTGCCGTCGTCTTCGACTTTGATTCCGGGAAGTTTTTTCAGCAGGTCTTCTACAACGGCATTTTCGGCTACTTTAAAAGAATCGGCAACAAAAATGAGGGTATCGCCACTGAAATACATGGCGTTTCGATTGCGCGTCACCACCACGGCTTGGACGTCCTGAACCTTGGGGTAGAGTCGGATGTCGGGCAGTTCGAAAGTTGATTTTTTGGCAGAGCCTATTAAGTAAATACTGCGCGGCGTCCAATTGTTGTGTTCAATGACTAATTGAAAAGAATCGAGCGGTAGGTTATTGATAGCAAATTCTCCGTTGGCATTGCTGCGGGTGTAGCTCACCAAGACGGAATCGCGCAGGTGTATGGCCATGATACTCGCTTGGTGAATGGGCTGAATGCCTGAGCTATCTACCAAGCGACCACTCACTTTCATGTTTTGACTGTAAGAAAGTGCCGAAAAAAGAAATGTAAGGCAGAGTAAAAGTATATTTTTCATGAGATAAGGGTCAGTACAATTTTATAAGACGTTTGACATCAGTATAATGTTTCATTTGCTTTTTGAATTGCGGTCAGGACTTGATATTGCAGCCCTGAAGCTTCTTGAACATCTTGAAATTGGATGGTATATACTTGTTGTTTAAAGGCATTCGGATTTTTTTCAAAAGCAATTATAGAGGTGTCGTTGGGTGCATAAGCGAGGTTTGTTGAGTAGGCGGCATTGCCAAATTGCACAAACTTTTTATTGAAGGCTTCGTCAAAACCTTGAAAATAAAGCGCGAAGGCACCTTCTTGATTTTGAATGTCGGAAAGCGCATTGAGGTCGTTTTGAATAGCAGCGTGTTGACTTTTCGATAAGCTGGCACGCTTGAAAACGCTGGATTGATCGCCGTTCACTAATTTTCTGTTGTAAGCTGCAATTGGTCTTTGGTCGGCGTCGTAAAAAACCCGTGTTTGGTGGTGTTCAAGCCTTGAGAGACGTAAATTCTCTTGATCTACTTGAACCATGCTCAAAACCTCTTTGAGAAAATAAAAGGTGGTGCTCACTTTTACACCATTGGTGTCGATGCGCTCTTGGATGGCCTTTAATATTTCACCGCTTGAATTGAGAAATACCTTGGACTGCAGCGTAAAGCCAGTTTTGTGCGTAAAAAGTAAAGAGGGTAAGGTTTGGAGGTCTTTTCTTTGCTCGATTTTTTCTTGATAGTTTAAAAAGGCGTCTAGACCGTCGAATTTTGGTTTGAAAACAAGCTGAGCTCTTTTTTGGAAGTTTTCTTCTATGGTCTCGCGACACGAAAACAAGCATGCACTAAGTAAGCAGGATAAAAAAATAATTCTCACGTCGTAAAATTACAAATACTTCGTTGAAACCCACTAATTCTGAGCAGAAACTCCATGCTGCTGCGGTAAAACTCCGTATTTTTGAATGATGTCTGTAGTACTTTGTATTGATTTCGGCCTCAAGCGTTGTGGCTTGGCAATTAGTGATCCAAATCGCATCATTGCCAGCCCTTTGCAAACCATCGATTCCTCAACTCTTGAAAACTGGCTAGAACAAGAAATCCCCAAGCGTAAAATTGTGGAGCTTGTACTGGGTTACCCCACGCGTTTAGACGGTTCTGATTCTCACGTTAGTGAAAACGTTCGTTTGTTAAAATCAGTGCTTGAAAAGAAATTTTCAAATATACCCATCCATTTATTCGACGAGCGCTATTCATCCAAAATGGCGAGCAACGCTATTTACCAAATGGGTCATAAAAAGAAAAAGCACGACAAAAGCCTTATTGACCAAGTGGCAGCCGCCATGATTTTACAAGAATACTTGGCTCAAAGCTAATCCTTGTTAAATTTGCATCATGATTTTACCAATAGTCGCCTACGGAGATCCGGTCTTGAAAAAAGAAGCTGAAGAAATCGATCAAAACTATCCCGATTTACAAAAGCTTATTGCCGATATGTTTGAAACCATGTACCATGCCAAAGGAGTGGGTTTGGCAGCCCCCCAAATCGGCAAAAGTATACGTTTGTTTATCGTAGATGGCAGCCCGTTTGCCGACGAAGAAGGCGATGAACCAGACCCTATGGCAGTAGGTATAGAAAATTTCAAAAAAGTCTTCATCAATCCGATCATTGAAGAAGAAAGTGGAGCCAAATGGGCTTTTCAAGAAGGATGCTTGTCTATACCAGGAATCCGCGAAAATGTCCAGCGCAAAGAAAAAGCACTCATTACCTATTATGACGAAAACTGGGTTTTCCATGAGGAGACCTTCGACGGTTATGCTGCGCGCATTATTCAGCACGAATACGACCACATTGAAGGTGTACTTTTTACTGATCACCTCAGCCCACTCAAGAAAAAATTACTCCTCAAACGCTTGGGGAATATTACCCAGGGCGCTATTCAAGTTGATTACAAAATGAGTTTTCCAGGCGGTAAAAAACCGCGCATGATTTGAACCCTATGAAAAGACTATCTATTTTCACTGTCCTTTTTTGTTTCTTTTTGATCTCCTGTGGAGAAACCCCTGAGCAAAAAAGCAAAAAAGAAAATCTTCGCGAAGGCATTTCTTCTTATGAAGATTCACTTGCCAATTTGCAAAAAGATCCAAAAAAAGCAGCTAAAATCACGAGTTTGGCTCAAATCGAGCTCATCAATCGTTTGGTGGCCTACAGTAAGGCTTTCCCAAAAGATACCTTTTCAGCAGACTGCCTGTTCAAAACCCACATGATTTACGAACATTTACGTGCGCCACGTGAAGCAAGGGCTTATGGCGATACCTTATTGCAACGTTTTCCAGACTACAAAAATAAATTGCTTGTCATCGAAAGTATGGGTAGTTCCTACGACGTCAATGAGCCGCGTGATACCGCTATGGTCAGAAAGTATTATTCTCTTTTACTCCAGAGCAACAAGGTAGACGCTCAAAAGAAGAAAGATATCAAGGCGCGCTTGGCTAAGCTCGACCTCACTTTCGAGCAATACATCTTAAAAGGCGACGCAGGTTTTTTGATCGGGCAAGGAAACTAAGCTTCTGTGAGGCGCAAAAAGTCTGTGATAAAATCCGGATAAGACTTTTCAATGGCACCTAACCCCTCTACCGTTTGTCCGTTTTCACTCAATAAACTGGCTACGCAACTCGCCATCACTATCCGGTGGTCGTTATAGGTATTGATTTTTCCACTTTTGATTTGGCCCGTTCCGTGGATTTCAATTTTGTCCTCCTCAATTTGGTAGCCAATACCCCAAATTTCTAAAGCCTCGCACATGGCTTTTAAGCGGTCAGACTCCTTGTTTTTGAGCCGATGAATGCCGCTCAGCGTACACTTTCCTTGAGCAGCACAGGCCAAAACAACCAACACAGGAAATAAATCGGGTTGCTGGGTAATATCAAAGTCAAAAGGGGTTTTGTTTTTACTTTCTGTAAGGCATAGATCGCCGTTGTTCCAATTGTACTTTGCGCCAAATTGCTCGAGGGCTTGGAGTAGGTTTTTGTCAGGCTGTAAACTGAAAGGGCTCAGTCCGGAAAGCTCGATTTTTCCACGAATAGCCGCGCCAACTAGATGAGCCGCTACACTGCTCCAATCTCCTTCAACTTGAGCACTTGCACAGGAAAGTTGTTGCGCGCCTTCAAAAGAGTAAGTTTCGCCACTTTGTTGGTAAACAAAACCAAACTGATTTAAAGCGGCTAGCGTCATCTCAAAATAGGGTCGGCTATTGAGCTTTTTGATAGTGATTTGCCAATTTCCAGGGTATTTGGCGGCCAATAAGAAAAGTCCAGAAACATACTGTGATCCTTCTGTACCATCGACTTCAATTGTTGTATTGGTGATGCTGCCACTTATCTGAAGGGGTAATTTGCCATCGCGATGTGCTACGGTAAGCCCCAATTGTTCAAGTAAATGAATAGTTGCAAAATGTGTTCTTTGGCGTAGGGTGCCGTGGCCTGTAAGTTCGTACGACGCACTAAAATGGCGCGCTACAAAAGCCAGTGTGCGCAGTGCAAAACCGCTTTCGCCAACGTCAACAAGCGCACTATGATTTATATTTTCTTTGTTACGCAGCACAGTTAAGGCATTTTTCATGGCTTGGGTGTCGAGATTCATCCCAAGCCCATCTATCTGACAAGTTTGGTCTGATAGCGCTGCTAAAACCAACAAGCGTTGCCCATAGCTTTTAGAGCAAGGCGCTGCCAAATGACCGCTGTATGCACGTGCGTTAATCTGCATTGGTGTTGTTGCTGAGTAGCCCTAATTGAATGCGAATTGATTCTTCGTGCAGCATTTTAATGAACTGTTCTGCAAATTCTGAAGAGAGCCCTGCATTGATTCCTTTTTCGACATTTACTTTGAAGGTTTCTTCCCAACGTTGCACTTGAAGAATAGTGCTATTGTGGTTGCGTTTCAACGCGCCTATTTGCTTGGAAAGTTCCATGCGATCTTGCAGTAATTCGATGAGGCCTTCATCAATAAGACTCAGTTTGTCGCGCAATTCGGAAAGCTCAGATAATAGTTGGTCGCTTTTGGATCGCGGTTCTAGCTGGCTGAGTAGATCGATGAGAGATGCGGGACTAATTTGTTGTTTGGCGTCTGTAAGCGCAGTTGCCGGATCGCAATGCGTTTCTATCATGAGGCCATCGTAGTGTAAATCTAGGGCTTGCTGGGCCAAAGGTGCAATAAGTGCCGCGCGTCCGCCGATGTGAGATGGATCCATGATGAGTGGAAGATCGGGTCTGGCTTGCTTGAAATCGATGGCAATTTGCCAATGGGGGTTGTTGCGGTACTTGGTTTTTTGGTAAACAGAAAAACCGCGGTGAATGGCGCCAATGACTTTGATCTGGTGGCGCTCGAGTCTTTCGATGGCGCCAAGCCAAAGTTTGAGGTCGGGGTTGACCGGATTTTTGACCATCACAGGAATGTCAGTGCCTTGCAGCGCTTCGGCAATTTCCTGAACTGTAAATGGGTTTACTGTAGAGCGTGCGCCAATCCAGACCATATCTATCTGATGAGCTGCAGCGGCTTTGACGTGTTCGGCAGTTGCCACTTCTGTGCAGATTTTATAACCAAACTGTTTGCGAACCTCTACGAGCCATGCGAGGCCTTGGTCACCGATACCTTCAAATGCGCCGGGTTGGGTACGCGGTTTCCAGATACCCGCTCTAAAATAAGAAAGCGGAAGGCCTTGGAGGCCTTCCGCTGTTTGGATAACTTGTGTGAGCGATTCGGCAGAACAAGGACCTGAAATCAGGTATGTAAAAAGTTCCGAACGCATTTAACTTTTATTTGGCGTAGCTGACAGCGCGTTTTTCGCGGATCACGGTTACTTTGACCTGCCCAGGGTAAGTCATTTCGGTCTGAATGCGCTGAGATATCGTGAACGAAAGCTCTTCAGCTCTTTGGTCTGTTACTTTTTCTGCTTCTACCAAAACGCGCAACTCGCGGCCTGCTTGAATAGCGTAGGCACTGCCCACACCGTCGTAAGAGAGCGCAAGGGTTTCGAGTTCTTTGATGCGTTTGATATAAGCTTCTACGATTTCGCGGCGTGCACCAGGGCGCGCGCCAGAGATGGCATCGCAAACTTGTACAATTGGCGAAATGAGTGTGGTCATTTCGATTTCGTCGTGGTGAGCGCCAATAGCGTTCAGGACATCGCCTTTTTCGCCGTATTTTTCAGCGATTTTCATACCGAGGATGGCGTGTGGCAATTCTGGCTCTTCGTCTGGCACTTTACCGATATCGTGTAGTAAACCAGCGCGTTTAGCGAGTTTGACGTTCAGACCAAGCTCTGCAGCCATAATGGCACAAAGGTTGGCAACCTCACGGGAGTGTTGCAAGAGGTTTTGTCCGTAAGATGAACGGAATTTCATGCGGCCAACCATGCGCATGAGCTCTGGGTGCAGCCCGTGAATTCCGAGGTCAATACAGGTGCGGCGGCCAGTTTCTGCGATTTCTTCGTCTAATTGTTTGCGTGTTTTGGCAACCACTTCTTCGATGCGCGCAGGGTGAATACGACCGTCAGAAACAAGTTGGTGTAAGCTCAAACGCGCGATTTCGCGGCGAACTGGATCAAAACAAGAAAGGATGATCGCCTCTGGGGTGTCGTCAACGATGATTTCTACGCCGGTTGCTGCTTCTAGTGCGCGGATGTTGCGGCCTTCGCGTCCGATGATGCGTCCTTTGACTTCGTCTGATTCGATGTTAAATACCGAAACTGCGTTTTCAACGGCTTGCTCGGTGGCTACGCGCTGTATACTTTGGATGACGATTTTGCGCGCTTCTTTGTTGGCATTTAGCTTTGCCTCTTCAGTAATTTCCTTGATGGTGGCCATCGCTGCGGTGCGTGCTTCGTCGGTAAGTGCTTGCATGAGGTTCTGCTTGGCGTCTTCTGGCGAGAGTTGGGCAATTTTGGAAAGCTCTGTAATTTGTTTTTGATGGATTTTGTCGAGCTCTTGGTTGCGCACATCTAGGTGCCCAGCTTTGGTTTGGTAGTCGGTCTGAACTTTTTCGAGTTCTTTTTCTTTTCTACCGATTTCTTCTAGTTTTTGATTGAGTGTTTTTTCTTTTGCTTTGAAACGATCTTCACCAGATACCATGCGGCGCTCGCGCTCTTTAATGGCTTCTTCATGCTCTTCTTTTTGCTTGAAAAAACGCTCTTTGGCTTGTAGTGCACGCTCTTTTTGTATTGTATCGGCCTTTGATTCGGCTTCTCTGATAATGCGCTCTGCGTCCTTTCTAAGGATGCTTTTTTGGAGGATAAAACCGGCAACACCGCCACCGAGAGATCCGATTGATAACCATAATATATCCATTCTACTGACATTTGTAGTCGGAAGAGGTGGGCACTGAAAAATTATTGAACGTTGCTCAAGTCTTGTCTGAGGGCTTCAAGTGCCGCTTCGATATCGGCATAGTTGGGCTCTATTACAGTTGGTTTTGCTTCGGCTTTTGCTTTGGTAAGCAATTGTAGGGCCGTCATTGCCAATAAATCTTGGTTATCGTTAACTGCATAGTTTTTGCGTAGCAAATCAATGGCTTTATTGATTTCGGCAGCTGCAGCTGTAACGGCTTGTGCCTCAGCTTCTGGTACATTTAACGGGTAACTGCGACCAGCGATATTGATTTTAAGAGCTACTTTACTCATTTAGGCTTGCTTGAGCTTATCTATACAGAATTCAATTTCTTTCACAAGTGCGTCGATTTCCACTGCGTTGCGACTGCTTGTTGCAACAGGAACCTCTACGACTTTGTTTTGGGCCGCCGCCAATGATACATTGAGTGCTTCAATAGTGGCTTCTAGTTGCTTTACTTGGGCGTGTTCTGCTTGATAAAGCTCTTGGATACGGCGCAGTTCACCTTGAAGACCTTCGTGCTGAGCACGTTCGGTTTTCAGTTCAGCTGCAATGTGCAAGCTGCGGGAGCGGATATCTTCTATGAGCGTATTGAGGTTCTCAGTCATGTTAAGCGTCGACTTTGTACAAAGTTAACAAGCATTCGTTTACATCCTGCAAAAATCAGGAAGGTTTTTCTATTTTTTCTTTAGTAGTTTTGAAGATGCTCAAGTACATCCTTTGTTACGCGTTGTTTTTTTGTCATTTGGGTTCGGCACAAATCTTAAATTGTGACACCACATGGACACTTCCTATGGCCTCTCCCGTCGAGCTCAGCGCAGGTTTTGGAGATTTACGGCCCAATCATTTCCATATGGGTATTGATATCCGAACCGCAGGCCAAGTCAATTTACCCATTTTTGCCATAGCAGATGGCTATGTTTCCCGCTTGAAAGTATCGTCCGTGGGTTACGGCTGGGTACTTTACATCGATCATCCGAACGGCTACACTTCTGTTTACGCGCACTGCAATAAATACGCGCCTTCTATTCAAGATTTTTATCTGGATACCTCCAAAGCAATACAGCAAAATGAGCTGGATCTTATCTTGCCAGCAAATAAAATCATGGTGAAGAAAGGTGAATTGATCGCGTATTCTGGCAATACAGGTGGATCTACTGGGCCGCATTTGCATTTTGAACTCCGCGACACCAGGTCTGAGCATGCCCTCAATCCGCTTTTACACGGTTTTCATGTGAGCGACACAGGGCCACCTATTCTTGGTGGCATCCGCATTTACGCCATCGATCCAAATGGGTATGAAGTCCCGTCAAAAAGTGTAATGGTAGCGCTCGGTCAATTGCAGCACAAAGCAATTTTAACTGCTGGTTTTTTAAGAGAGGGCGACCGCATCGGCTTGGCGCTGCAAGTAGATGATTATTTTACCAAAGCCGGAAGAACGCTGGGTTTGTTTAGCGCTGAAGTTTGGACAGAAAATAGTGGCCATTTTGCGTTTGAGCTCGACGAAATTGATTTCGCAGACGCGCGCTATATCAACACCCATCACGATCATGCTTATGCTCAACTGAGTAAGAGGAAGTTTCAGAAACTATTCAAGACGCGTTACAATCCGCTCACCATTTACCCTTATGAAGGGACGGGTACATTCGATATGAATGCGCAGGACAGCCTTCAGTTTTCTATCATGTTGCGCGATGTCAATGGCAATGAAAGTCAGCATCAGCTTTGGGTGTATTATCTCGTTCAGAAGGAAGTTGCCAAAATCACTTATACAAAACAGACGCATTGGCTCCCGACCGAAGCGTATTTCTATGAAGTAGGGCCATGGCAGCTTCAGATCGATTCCTTTACCTTTTTTGAACCCGTGCGCAAAAGTCTCGATTTAGCTGCAAAAAGAATTGCCTCCAACCAATTGCTACTTGCAAAGCCTATAGCGCTGAGTTGCCAACTGAAGGACACCCTCAATGCACACCGTTACTTTATCACGATGAATGGCGCTGCGCTTGCAACAACATTTGCTAACGGGAAGTTGATGTCATCTTCCAAAACACTCGGGACTTTTGGACTTCAAAAAGATGAAATAGCGCCCACTATTCAAAATCAAAGCAACAACAAACTAGACACCCTCAATAATGGCGCCTGGGCCTGGCTTGTCAAAGATGATTTCACAGGCGTTGCTTCTTATTCTTGTTGGCAAAACGGCAAGTGGGTTCCGGCGTATTACGATGCCAAAAATAAGCTTGTAAAGGCTCAATTTCAAGTCCCTTTTGTAGCTGGAACAGTTCTAGAAATTAGGGTTACAGATGCTGCTGGCAATGCGCGTGTGCTTCAAAGTAGCACGCCATTGGCTCCCTTCAAATAAATGGGGCTGCAATATGCCAGGTTTTCAAAATCTTGTGCTGTAAATGCTTGAGAAGCAATTTGTGCCTGAAATTTTGCGCAAAGTGGTTGGTCTATCCATTGAATGGAGGGGTCGGTCCAAAAGGTTTTTGCTTTCTGATGGGCATCGCCAACGACAATAATTGGTGTGAAATCTGTGGTGGTCGTGTTTTCAAGCAGGGCGCACTGAAGTTGTTGCACGCAATTGCCTTGTGCATCGAATGCTTGTAAATACACTTCTGTTCTGCGTGCATCGAGTAAAGCAAAAACATGAGCGCCAGCCGTTAAACCATATGCTTTGGCAATTTGAAATAGAATTTGGTGGGTAGGAATGGCGAGTAGTGGAATTTGCAACGCAAAACAAAGGCCTTTAGCAGTGGAAAGACCAATGCGCAAACCGGTATAAGAACCTGGCCCCGAACTATAACTGATTGCTGTTAGGTCTTGAAGTTTGAAATTTGTCTGGCGAAGTAATTCTTGAATCATTAAGGTGAGGGCTTCTCCGTGGATGTAGCCGTCTCCGGTTTGATCTTGATAGGCAAGCAACACACCGTTTTCTGAAATAGCGACACTGCAGATTTTTGTGCTGGTTTCTAAATGAAGAATGAGGGCGCTCATTCTTGACACTCGAACTTGAAACCGACACCATGCACATTATTGATTTGTATGCTGGAGTCTTCTTTGAGGTATTTGCGCAATTTGGTGATAAATACATCTAAGCTGCGCCCCACAAAGTAGTCGTCTTGGCCCCAAACGGAATTGAGGATGACGTCTCTTGGGATGAGTTGGTTTTTGAATTTGTAGAGGGTCCGTAAAATCATGGCTTCCTTCTTGGTTAAGGTGAGCAACTGACTTGGCGATTGTAAGGTGAAATTTTCTGTGTCAAATGTATAGAGCCCAATTTTGACGACTTTAACTTCGGGTGTATCGGGTTGTAATTTGACTCTTTTGAGCAAGGCCTTGACACGAAGCTGTAATTCTTCGGCACTAAACGGCTTGGTGAGGTAGTCGTCGGCTCCGGCATTAAAGCCTTCTATTTTGTCTTCGGTGCGGCTGCGTGCAGATAAAAATAGGATCGGAATTTCGGTGTTTTGCTTGCGGATGTCTCTTGCGAGGGTAAAACCGTCTTTGACAGGCAGCATCACATCAAAAATACAGAGATGATAGGGCTCTTCTTGAAAGCGCCGTAAGGCTTCAGCACCATTTTCGCAGAGGGTAACGGCATAGCCATCGGCTCTGAGCTGATCTGAAACAACGATACCGAGGCTGATATCGTCTTCTACCATGAGGATTTTGATTTTCATGAGCGTCTATAAAAGCCAAGAGCCTTGGTAAACCAAAGCTCCTGACTATTTAACCTAAACCTACTACTAGTCCTGCAAAGTTAAGCGGTTTTTTAACATAAGGTTACGCCGGTTTGTTAAATTTTTCATAAAAATAATTTAGGGTAACATATTGTCAATTATAGAATACCTAACTTTACTAAATGAGCCCTATTCATATTCTTATTGTAGACGACGAAGAAGATATCCGCGTACTGCTTCAATACAACTTACAAAAAGAAGGTTATCAAGTAGATGCTGTTGCAGACGGCAATGCTTGCATGGAGTTCATTCAACAACAAAAGCCCACCCTCATTTTATTAGATGTCATGATGCCCGTGCTCGATGGCATAGAAGTCTGCGAACGCATCAAAGCCGATGCACAATACCAAGACATCCTCATTTGCTTTCTCACCGCCCGAAACGAAGACTACAGCCAAATTGCAGGGCTAGATGCAGGTGCCGACGACTACATCGCCAAACCCATCAAAACAAAAGTGTTGCTCTCGCGCATAAAAGCCATGTTGCGCCGCAGCCAGCAAAACAAACCCGTTGCGGAGCCTAACCCGAGTTTCCACATCAACCGCGAGAAATACATCCTCGAAAAAGACGGTCAAGAGCTGCAACTTCCGCGCAAAGAATTTGAATTACTGGCTCTTTTAGTTTCACGCCCCAATTTTGTTTTTAAACGCGAGCAAATTTTAGAAAAGGTATGGGGCACTGAAATCATCGTCGGCGACCGCACCATAGATGTACACATCCGTAAAATCCGTGAAAAAATCGGAAATCACTACATTTCCACAATCAAAGGCATAGGCTATAAGTTCAACGAATAATTTTGGCCCGAAACTTGCAAGTCGCCCTTCAGAAAATCATCTACTATGAAAAAATCTCTACTTCTCTTTGTAGGCTGTTGCCTCCTTTGTAATACATATTTTGCACAAGCGCCAAGTGCAGCTTTTGCGCCCATCAAAGAGCACCTCGAACGCTGGGACGACATCCGTGGCGCTTGGTTAGCCGCAGCCGTTCAAGCGCTCGCCCTCAAACAAGCCATTCCAGACCGCACTTTTCCCGAAGATTTCACACCTTATGAGCTGCTCAGTATAATGCCAGCTAGCGAGCGTCAAGACCTCCGTCAAATGGTGCTTGAAAACCAACGCGTAGCCGGCTCAAGCAGCAATCCAAATACAGACTATGGCGTTTTTGCAGCGCTACTAGAGCACAGCTTTTGCAGCCGCACCTCTGGCCGTTCTTACGGAGATCCGCACCTAAAATCTTATGACAGAGCTACTTATTCTTTCCAAACAGTTGGCGAATTTGTTTTGTCTAAAAATACCAACGGGATGTTTGAAGTGCAAACACGCCAGCGTGCACAAGACGAAAACTTCTCCTTGAATGCAGCTGTAGCCATGAATATCGCCGGCGATCGCCTCTGCTTTTATGCAGCCGACAAACCAGACGATATCCAACAAACGCCATTGCGCCTCAATGGCCAGCCCATCCAATTACAAGGCAGAAGTTATTACCTGCCTCACGGCGGAGTGATTCGCTTAGACGGCCGCAACTACACCATCGCTTGGCCAACTGGCGAAACAACAGTTATTGATGTAAGGTCTTCGGGAACGCGCGGTTTTGTCAATGTAACAGTTGGTATTTTTGATTGTGACCGCAACCAATACGAAGGGCTGCTTGGCAACAACAACGGTTTTTCCGACGACGACTTCAATAGCCGTACCAATATGCCGCGCCCAAATAATATTGCCGCGCTTTCTGTTGCATCAGCCTATGCATTTGATGCCAGAGAAGCGTCACAAGTGAACAGTTTTGCCGAACAAGAATTCCAAGCGTATTTGGCCAAAAACTTCGCCGAAGACTGGCGCGTTACCGACAACACTACATTGTTCGACTATCGACCAGGTACCACAACAGCCTATTTTACGGACAGAACCTTTCCAAGGGTACACATGAACATCGCTCAAATGAATGCCCAAAGCCGTGAACAAGCGCGCCAGCGTTGTGCACAAATGGGTGTGCCGTCCGACGAAATGGGCGGTTGTATTTTTGACCAAGGCTACCTCAACATTGCACCCAATGTGCCGCCAACGCCTAATGTTCCTAATCCGATAGGTACAGTGCTCAATAAAGTGGAGCGTCCGGCACTCAATAACAATGCGCATACTTTTGCGGAAGGAAAATATCCACCGAATAGACCTCAAACAATAGGTAAGCCAAATACAACAGTAGATAAACCCAACTCTGAAAGCAAAGAAAATTCTATAGCTAAACCAACTGAGGCTACTAGCCCGGTGATCAATCGCGGCGGTTCAAATGAACCAATGCTGCCTAGAGAACCTAAACCAGCAAGCCCGTCTATTTCCAAGCCGAGCACACCTGTTTCCCCAAGACCTTCAACACCAGTTGCACCAAGGCCATCAGCACCCGCACCAAGTACGCCAAAGCCATCTGTACCAGCAATTAAATCAGGAAAAGGATAGCTCTAAAAATATCAGAAAAGTCATCTTTCAAAATACTGCTAAAATAAAAAAAGGGCCCGCGCAGCGGGCCCTTTTCATTGGAGAGCGTTTCTAGTTGCTGAACGCTTATTGATGCATTTTGATAAACGGAAGTATTTGCCCGTTGATCTGAACAAAGTAGCTGCCGTTGGCTAGGTTGCGTACATTGATCTGTGTATTGAAAGCACCAGCTTGGAGTACTTGCCCAGCTTGGTTGTAGATAGCGTAAGTGCCACTTTGCAGCCCTTGAATGGAAAGTATATCTTGAACTGGGTTAGGTGAAAGTGAAAGTGCTAAAGGAGCGTTAGAACCAATGCCGGCACTTAGTACATCAAATTGAGTAATGATGTTGTAGTAGATCGGTGTTGATTTGATGGGGCAGTATACTTGAAGTACTAAATTGTATGTGCCTACAGCAAAAGGCGCATAAAATGCACAGTTGATGTACGTAAATGCACCGGTTGTGTCTGCCAAGTACCAAACAGTGTATAAGCTGTCTTGGTTGGCTGGGTTGTTGCCAAATGTAGCTGAAACCATATAAGCGGTATCGAGCATAGACATGTCGATGTCGCAATTGTAGATCCAGTTAGACATGAGCGTGCCGGTGATGTTACCGCCCGTAGCAAGTGTACCAACTACATTGATGCTGTCGATGTTGCCGCTACTGTTATAACCTACAAACTGTGAAGTACTGAATGAACAACCATTGATATCTGTTACAACCGCATCGTAATAACCTTCACACAAGTTATTGATGCCGTATGTTATTGAACCTTGACTCCACAATACGGTAAAAGGAGCACATGTGGCACAAGAGATATCTATAGCTCCGTCACAAGCGCCTGGAGCACTGCAATCGGTAACTGTTACTGCAGGAAAAAAACCTGCACAAGGGTTGGTGTTTGTGGAGTCGTAAAAAACACTTGCTGCGCCTGACCAATTGCAGCCTGTGGCATCTGTTACGGTTACTGAATAAGTTCCAACACAGAGGTTTGATAGGATTGAAGTGGTCATGCCACCACCCATGTTCCAAGCATAGCTATACGGAGCAGAACCCCCATATACAAGCGCTGAAATGGAGCCGTCACAGGCAGTTTGAATACTTGTTGGTGTGGATACCAGGTTAACACCGAAGTTAGCACAAGGATTTGGTGTGCCAGTGCCGATAGTAAATGGCGAAGTAAGGGTAAGCCCGCCGCCCATGGCATTGACAGTATAAGTGCCTGCGCAAAGGTTATAAATGGCATTGCCACCATTTTGAATGAGGGAACCGTTCATGTACCAAAGCACAGAGGTGAAATTCATGGTGTTTGAAGAGTCGATCATGGCGTAGCCGTCGCATACTCCGGGGCCACTGCAGTCGACAGTAATGACGTTCACGACAAATTGTGCACGCGCGTTGTTGAAGCTCAAAAAGCTGAGTGCGAGCATTAAAATTGGTAACAATTGTTTCATGATGGGAGTGTAAATTTTGTTCAAGACGTAAATTTCGTCAAAAAGTTGCTTGGTATAGCCAAAATGGAATGCGTAATTTTGAACTATGAAAAAAACACTGCTTCTCGGATTTCTTTTATCTTATGTATTTGGCTTTCAAGCCCAAACTGATAAAGCCCCAAAAATTGTTGTCGGCATCGTTATTGATCAAATGTGCTATGACTACCTCTACCGTTACCAGCACCTCTACACCACAGGCGGTTTCAATCGCTTACTCACAAAAGGCACCAATTGCCGCAATACGCAGTACAATTACGTTCCAACCTATACCGCTCCGGGCCATGCCTCTATCTACACGGGCACAACACCTGCAAATCACGGCATCGTAGGCAACGATTGGTATGACCGGGATCAGCAAAAAACAGTTACCAGCGTATCCGACGAGCGTTACCAAACGGTAGGAAGTGCAACAGGTGGCCAAGCTGCTCCGATGAATTTACTGACCTACACCATCACAGATCAGCTCAAGTTGGCTTCGCCAAAGTCTAAAGTCATTTCGCTATCTCTCAAAGACCGCAGTGCTATTTTACCTGGCGGCCATCTGTCAGACGGCAGCTATTGGTTTGATTACCAATCCGGCGATTTTGTAACAAGTACTTTCTACAAACAAGCGTTGCCAATTTGGGTAGAGCGTTTCAATGCCAAATTTGACCCCGCCAAGGATTTGCGCAGTTGGCGTTTGCTCTTGCCTGAAAGCACTTATTTAATGACCGATGAAAGCCCTTATGAAGTAGTGCTCACGGGCAAAACAAGTGCTACCTTTCCCTATGACTTTCCAGCGATGATTGCCGCAGGGGCTGCTGCCACCTCTTTATTTACAATAGCGCCGCAGGCAAACGAGGTGCTCACCGATTTTGCGCTAGCAGCACTCGAGCAAGAAAATTTAGGTCTAGATCAGTTCACTGATTTTTTGTGTATTTCTTATTCTACGCCTGATATTGCGGGGCATGCCTTTGGTCCTTATTCAAGAGAATTAGAAGATATGTATGCGCGCTTAGACAGAGAACTTCAACGACTGTTTGCCGGTTTGGAGACGCGTTATGGCAAAGACGGTTTTGTCCTATTCTTAACGGCTGATCACGCGGTGGTGCCGGTTCCCGAAATGTTGGTCAAGATGAAACTTCCGGGGGGGTATTTTTTCATGCATGACCGCCTTCAAGTGCTCCGAGACGACTTCATTATGAAATACAACGCAGACCTACTTGAACACGAGACCAACCAAAATATCTATCTAAATATCCATAAAATTGATTCCTTAAAGCTCGATATAGATGAGGTTGCGGGTTTTGCTGCTGCCGAATTGCGCAAGTGGCCTGAGGTCAAGACCGTCCTGACACGAGCACAATTGCATTCGGGTTCGGCAAGCACCGATTATTGGGGCGAGCTTTTGCGCAATGGTTACGACCCGAGCAGAAGCGGAGAAGTGATCTTTTTGCTGCAGCCGGGCTATCTCGCCAAAGACCACGATGAGCCCAAAGCGCATCAAGGAACTTCTCACGGATCTGCGTTTAATTACGACACCCATGTGCCACTTTTGTGGTATGGAAAAGGGATTCCGCAAGGGCTTTCACTTTATGAACCCATTCAAATTACGGATATCTCCGCGACGCTTGTGCATATGTTGAACTTACAGCGTCCTGGCTCCATGACAGGTAAACCCATTATTCCGCTCTTGCAACCCAAAAAATGACCAATCAAAGCCGATTTTTTCTAGACCATTTGGGTCAAACGAGTCCTTTTCCTTTTTTGATCGAAGTAGACCGAGCAGAAGGCGCTTACATCTACGATAAAAACGGAAAAGCGTATCTCGATATGATTGCAGGTGTGGCGGTCAATAATATTGGGCACCGACATCCTAAAGTGGTGGCGGCGCTCAGTGCGCAATTAGAAAAGCACTTGCACGTAATGGTATACGGTGAATTTATCCAAGATGCCCAGCAAAATTTGGTGCGTCAATTATTGAGTGTATTGCCGTCTTCTTTAGATGGTGTATACGTTGTAAATTCGGGAACCGAAGCCATAGAAGCGGCACTCAAGCTTGCCAAACGCGCTACCGGAAGAACCGAACTTGTGGCATTCAATGGAAGTTACCATGGCAGCACCCACGGCGCCATGAGCGTTTCTGCAAATGAAGTCAAAAAAATTGCATTTCGGCCCCTCTTGCCCGATGTGCGGTTTTTGCCACACAATGAAATTCCCGCACTTGCACAAATCACGGCCCGAACAGCCGGTGTAATCATCGAGACCATTCAAGGAGATGCGGGGGTGCGGCGGCCTTCGGCCGCCTTCATGCAAGCGCTGCGCGCGCGTTGCACCGAAGTAGGCGCCTTGCTTATTTTTGATGAAATCCAATGCGGCATGGGCCGCGCTGGCAGTATGTTTGCATTTGAACAATTTGCCGTTGTGCCCGACTTACTCACCTTAGGCAAGGCGCTTGGTGGCGGCATGCCAATAGGTGCACTTGTTGCTGCGCAGCAGCATCTGCAACTTTTTACGCATGCGCCCATGCTAGGGCACATCACTACCTTTGGGGGGCACCCAATGGTGTGTGCTGCCGCTGCGGCAACGGTGGAGGTCTTGCGCAGCGAAATCGATTGGGACTTGCTCGAAGAGCAAGCTGCTGCTTTTGCCGCACAAATTACGGCGCATCCGGCTGTGCGTGCACACCGTCGGGTGGGCGCCATGTTTGCCTTTGATTTAACATCGGCAGATGAAGTCGAAAAAGTAGTGAAATATTGCCTAGAGAACGGCTTGATTACTTTTTGGTTTTTATCTCATCCATACAGCTTTAGGCTTTCTCCGCCGCTAAATTTAGGCCAAGCAGATTGGGATTTAGCAGCGAAAGTTATTATTTCGGCTTTGGATCGTCTATAAAACGTATATTCTTGAGCAATCACTTATCTTTGTACGCTAATTGAAATTATGAAGGTTACCGATCACTTGGCTGCAGCCAAAGACACCCTATTTTCGTTCGAAATTTTACCTCCACTTAAGGGGAAAAGCATTGCTTCCATTTATGCAGGTATAGACCCTCTCATGGAATTCAAACCGAAATTCATCAACGTCACTTATCACAGAGAAGAATATATATACATTGAGCGCGAGCATGGCTTACTCGAGAAAAAAGCGGTACGCAAACGCCCCGGCACGGTTGGTATTTGCGCAGCCATCATGCATAAATACGATGTAGACGCCATTCCTCACCTCATCTGTGGGGGTTTCAGTAAAGAAGAAACTGAAAACGCACTCATCGACCTTCATTTCTTAGGCATAGACAACGTTTTGGCCTTGCGAGGCGATGCCGTGAAGTCAGAAGCTAATTTCAGAGCTCACCCTGAGGGGCACGCTTATGCGGTAGAGCTGATCCATCAAGTACAAGGCATGAACAACGGAGCTTACTTTACCGAAGGCCAAGGCCAAGACCCCACTCATTTTTGTATTGGAGCTTCTGCTTACCCTGAAAAACATTTTGAGGCCATGAACCTCGAGACAGACTTACACTTTCTCAAAGCAAAAGTAGACGCAGGTGCAAGTTATCTGGTCACGCAAATGTTCTTTGACAATCAAAAATACTTTGATTTTGTAGCCGCTTGTAGGGCTGCAGGTATTACTGTCCCGATTATTCCCGGTCTGAAGCCAATTAAATCACTTGCTCATATTAGTTTTTTACCCAAGTTCTTTCACATCGATTACCCAACAGAACTCTCCAAAGAACTCCTCAAATGTAAAAGTAACGCTGAAGTAGAGCAACTCGGTATAGAGTGGGGCATTGCCCAATCCAAAGAGCTCAAGGCAGCGGGTGTTCCTTGCATTCACTACTACACGATGTCAAATTCTACCTCTGTTCGGCAAATTGCCACAGAAGTTTTTTAACTTAGCTCATGAAGTTTATAATACTGATCAGCCTGGCTTTATTTTCGCAATACTTGCGCGCCCAAAATATCAAGCTAAGCAACGCTGTAGTGATTACACAATTCGATAAAGAAGAAGACCGTTATGCCATGCAAGCCCTGATGGTCGATATGCTGAAGAGTTATCAAATCAAGGCGCTGCCCCTCATGAATGTGCTCAAGCAAGGAGAAGCTCCGCAGCACTTACTTCAAGACTCTATCCAAAAAGTATTGTTGCAAAAAGGTTTTGATACCTATCTTGTGGTCAATGTACGTGGTTATGACCGCACCTTCAAACCGAGCGACGACACCCAAACATTAGCTGAATTACTCGAGACAACCAGTATTTATCATATCTATCGCGAAGAAGCCACCTCTGTATCATTCGAGTTTTCGATTTATAAAGGAGGCCAACTGATATCAAGGCAAGTGTTGCGCTGCTCAAATGTCTCTGACAGAGATTCCGTGCTCAAAAGAATGCGCAAGCGCCTCCCTAAAAAAATAATTCCTTCCTGGATTGCTTGAATTTTATGCTCAAGGTATAGGCCGCATTAGTTATCCATGCGGTATTGTTTTTCCATATCGCGGTCCTCGGGGGTGCTATACACGCCGCATTTTGTTGGTGCTTCAAATAATTTGATGACCTTAAACTGTGCTTGAATTGGCCAGTAGGTTGAGCTGAACCAATGCACGTTGGCGTTGAAACCTTGCCAAGGCGCGAGTGTCACAATCGGGACAGAAACACCAGGAATGAGTATCCATGCTTTGTTCAGACGTATGCCAATACCAATTTGATAATTGAATTGGAGCAGGCCTGCTGCCAAGTTTGGCTGAAAAACCTGAGGTGCTTGGTAGGCTGTAAACTGATTTTGATAACCAAGCGTGTCTTGACGGATATGAAAATCATAGTTGAGGCCTAAACTTTGATCTAAAAAATGCTTACGTACTTTCACTACAACCTTTTTTCCGAAGTAAATGAGTGAGTGCGCGCGGATACTCCCGTATAGATAACCGGTGCGCAGTTGGCCTTCACCGGTACTTGTGCTGTTTGTTACGCCGGGGGTATTTTGATTTTCAAGAAGGGTCGTTTCTAGGCCGTTGATTTGACGATACCCAATGCCCCAATCAAAATAATCCATGATGCGGCTCTTGCCAAGCGCTTTGATGGGAGTGCCTTTCCATTTTGGAAAATGTGCCAAACCAAATTCGGCGTAAAAACCTAATTTGGCTTCGGGTGTAATGGTGTAGTTGCCGCGGTCAACCTGATTGACGATGAGGTCACCTTTAAGTGGCTGATTCACAAAAGAATAGGTGGGCCCCAAAGAGAATTGGTAGCCGTGGTTTCTGACCTGAAGGTAGTCATTGCCTTTTTTCTTTGATTTTTCAAAACCACCCTGTCCATAGAGGAGTGCTGAACTGCATAAAAAGAGGAGGAGTATTCTCATGTTTGAAAATTAAAGGAATTGCATTCATTGAGGATGGCTTGCATCACTTCAGGGCTATCCCAATTGGTTTCGATATCGGGTTGTGCCATGATTTGATCCATAATGCCGCGCTGTTTTTTGCCTTGTTCGTAAGCTACGGAATAAGGAATGTTGCTAAACGTGACCTGGCTATATAACGGCAACCATTTGTTAGGATACAATTGGTTGAATTTCGCTTCAATTTTCTTGCGCAACAAGAAAGATGGGTCGGCAACGAGGTCCCGCATTTCGATGTAGTTGTCTAAAGAAAGATCTTGGAGGGCATCGCCGTTGGGTTTGCGCAGCGGGCTGTATTCGGCCCAGATGGCGTCCCAATCGTGGTTGTGCTTGAGCATGAGCTCGTTGAGTACGCGGCAGTCTTCAAAACCTGCGTTCATGCCTTGTCCATAAAATGGAACCGTAGCATGCGCTGCATCGCCCATAAGCCCCACCTTTCCTAAAGCCCACGGATAGCAGCGTATGATGGCGAGGTTAGACAGTGGATGGTCGTCCCATTTGTCTGCGATATCGGGCATGAGGTCGTGGAAATCAGGGAAAATAGTTCTGAAAAAGCGGTCTACATCTGCCTTCGTGTTGAGTTTGTCAAATGCGAATTCGTGGTTTTCGTGGGGCATGAAAAGCGTTAGCGTAAATGAACCGTCTTCATTGGCCAGCGCAATCATCATGAAGCGGCCACGTGGCCAAATATGTAAGGCATTTTTATCCATGGCGTATTCGCCGTTGGCTAAGGCAGGTAGTAAGATTTCACGGTAGCCGTCGGCGATATAGTTTTGGCTATATTGAAAGCGATTGTGTTTCTGCATGGAGTTATAGCGCACCGCACTAAAAGCGCCATCTGCCGCAAAAATCACATCTGCTTTGGCTTCAAAATTTTCGCCAGTTTGGGTGTTGCGCAGGTAGGCAATGGCATTTTGTAAATCTACTCTGAGGCATTCTGTTTGGTAATGAATGGTGGCATTGCCGTGTGTTTCTGCGATGTCCATCATGGTGGCATTGACCTTCCCACGCGAGACCGAGTAAATGGCTTGACCTTCTTGTCCGTATTGTTGGTAGGTAAGTTTGCCGCTGAGGTCGTGCATCATGCGGCCGTGCATCGGAATGGCAATTTTGCGAATTTCGTCACCAACACCTACGGCATCGAGGGCTGTCCAGCCCCTAACCGATAGCGCTAGGTTGATCGATTTACCTGCACTGATCTCAGCTTTTCGGATATCTGAACGGCGTTCGTAGATGGTGACGTTGTATCCAGCTTTTGATAAATATACGGCCCATAATGAACCGACTAAACCTGCTCCGATAATGATGGCCTCTCGTTTTTGTGTCATGCTATTTTGCTCTTTATTGCTTAGATACTTTAGAAACAAAGATAAGTACTAAGGGTTTTCGAAAAACGTCTATTGTTGCTTTTTTAAAAACTGTATATTCCTTTTTAAGCCAGTAAATTTGGTTCGTTTGAGCGCACTCTTTCCGAAAAGCATTTGAAAAGTTTCTTCTGTGAGTGATTCCCATTCAGAGGAAGCCAAGTTCAAAAATTCTGGATGGGGTTCAAATGCAGCTTCTTGCTGGATTTTAGAAAAACGGTTCCACGGACAAACGTCTTGGCAGATATCACAACCAAAGGCCCAGTTATCCATTTTGCCTTTGAATGCGCTCGGTAAATCGGCGTCTTTCAATTCGATCGTGAGGTAAGAAATACATTTGGAGGCATCGATGATATAAGGTGTTGCCAGTGCATCTGTAGGGCAGGCGTCTGTGCAGCGCGTACAAGTGCCGCAATAATCTTTAATTGGGCCATCAGGACTAATTTCTAGGTCTACAAAAAGTTCGGCAATAAAGAAGAAGCTGCCGTTTTTTGGATCGATGAGATTGGTGTTTTTACCCATCCAGCCTAGGCCAGCTTTCTGAGCCCAAACTTTGTCCATAACCGGTGCGGAGTCCACGAAAGCTCTTCCTTGGACCTCCCCGATTTTATCGCGCAATATCCAAAGCAACTCTTTAAGTTTGTCTTTGATCACGAAATGGTAGTCTTGGCCGTAAGCATATTTGGCAATCTGAGGCGCGTTTGGGTCTTGCTGGGTTTTTTCGGGGTAATAGTTCAGCAATAACGAGATGATAGTTTTGGTGCCAGGCTCCAGCAAACGCGGGTCTAGGCGTTTGTCAAAATGATTGGCCATATAAGCCATTTTGCCATGGTAATTTTGCTTGAGCCAGTGCTCGAGTCGAGGCGCTTCTTCTTCTAGAAAACCTGCTTTTGAAAAGCCGACATGGAAAAAACCAAGTGCATTGGCGCTGTCAGTGATCAGTTTTTTGTACTGGTCGTGTTTCATGTCAGAACAAGCCACTTTGTGCCCAACCGAGGTCTCTGCCGAGGTGTTTGTAGCTTTTTTCGGTGGCTTTTCGCCCACGTGGCGTGCGCATGAGAAAGCCCTCTTGGATCAAAAACGGTTCATAGACTTCTTCTATGGTGCCCGCATTTTCGCCAATGGCTGTAGCGATGGTGCTGAGCCCCACAGGGCCGCCATTGAATTTGTCTATAAGTACTTTGAGGATGCGCAAGTCCATGTCGTCTAGGCCATTGGAATCTACGTTGAGGGCCTTGAGTGCAATTTCGGTGATGTCGTCGTCTATGCGGCCCGAACCTTTGATTTGTGCAAAATCGCGCACGCGTCTGAGCAGCGCATTGGCAATGCGGGGTGTGCCGCGGCTGCGGCTGGCGATTTTGAAGGCGGCGCTTTCCTCAATGCCAATATGTAAAAGCGAAGCCGAGCGCTCCACAATTGCGGTCAGGGTTTTGGAATCGTAGTATTCTAGCCGCGCATTGATGCCAAAACGGGCGCGCAGTGGAGAGGTGAGCAAGCCAGAGCGGGTTGTGGCCCCGATGAGCGTAAACGGATTGAGGTTGATTTGTATGCTGCGCGCGTTGGCCCCGGAATCGAGCATGATGTCGATGACGTAGTCTTCCATGGCGGAATACAAATATTCTTCAATAACGGGGCTGAGGCGGTGGATTTCATCGATAAATAAAACATCGCCTTCTCCAAGATTGGTGAGTAGGCCTGCGAGGTCTCCGGCTTTGTCTAGAACCGGGCCCGAGGTGACTTTAAATCCAACACCAAGTTCGTTGGCGATGATGTTAGCGAGGGTTGTTTTTCCCAAGCCGGGAGGGCCGTGCAGCAAGACGTGGTCTAGAGGTTCTTTTCGAAATTGGGCTGCGCGCACAAATATTTCTAGATTTTCTACCACGGCAGGCTGACCCGCAAAATCTTGTAAGGATTTGGGCCGTAAGACCTTATCAATTTCTTGTTCGTTTGGGCCAGTTGTTTCTTCTCGGTAGTCGAATGAATCCTCCATGTTTTACAAAAATAACAATTTGTAGGTGTGGGTTAGCGCCAAGTGGCAAGTAATTGCTCAAGGCCGTCAAATTCGAAATCGGCTACTGCCAAACGCGGGTTCGGAAAGTGTGTTTTTTCGGGAATACAACAGACTTTCATTTTAGCGGCGAGCCCTGCAATGACACCATTGAACGAATCTTCAATGACCAAACACCTTTGGGGTTCTACGTCTAATTCTTCCGCCACTTTGATGTAGACACCAGGGTGAGGTTTGCCATAGGGCTCAAATTCAGCAGAATAGGTAAAATCAAAGTAATGCGCAATCTCTAAACAGCTCAATACGGTTTCAATCAGTTTTTGAGAAGAAGAGGTGGCCAAACCAATTTTTTGAGGAGCTGATTGAAGAAAAGCTAACATTTCCATAACACCGGGCAATGGTTGTGGGTTTTGCTCAATGAGTGAGATGAGTTTATGGATGATTTGATCCTCTACAATTTGTAGGTCTTGGAGCCCCCAGTTTTCGTGGGCGTTCCAATAGGCAATGACTTCATCTATGCGCAGCCCAACAGTTTTCTGAAAATCTTGGTGGGTGAGTGTAGATCCGTACTGCCCAAAAACAAATTCCATGGCAATTTTCCAAAGAGGTTCTGAATCGATCAATACACCATCCATGTCAAAAATAATAGCGTCGTAAGCGCTGAGCGCGGGAAATGGGTCAGTCTTCCACATGATAAAATCTGATGGTTTCAATCTTGCGCTCACTCATTTTTTCGACGATCAGTTTGTAGTTGTCTACTTGAACTTCATCTCCTTCGGCAGGCAGTCTTTCCAGTTGGGCAAGTATGAGGCCAGCAAGCGTGTCGTAAGATTCAGATTCACGTAAATCAAAACCGTATTGTTCATTGAGGTAATCGATGTCGATGCGGGCAGAAAACAGGAATTCGGTTGGCGAGATTTGTGCTTCGGTAAGCGCTTCTTTGTCGTGTTCGTCTTGGATTTCTCCAAAGATTTCTTCGATGACATCTTCTAAAGTAATGATACCTGCCGTACCGCCGTATTCATCGGTAACCACCGCAAAATTACCCACTTGATTCGTAAATTTTTCGAGGAGTTCTTTGCCACTCATCACCGTCGGGACAAAAGAAATGGGTTTCAATATTTGCTTGATAGATGCCGGCTTTTTGAAGAGATCAAAGGAGTGGATATAACCGATGATGTTGTCGATGTCGTCGCGGTAAATGATCAGTTTGGATAAACCTTTGGAAGTCATGAGTAACTTTGCTTCTTCAATTGGGTCTTGGATGTCTACGGCAATAATTTCGGGTCTTGGAATCATGCAATCTCGGGCTTTCACTTTAGAGAAGTCTAAGGCATTGCGCAACAACAGCATGTCGTTGCCGAGCTCTTCTTTATCGTTGAGCTGCGCACTGAGTTCGTCGACATAATTCTCGAGGTCAACCTTCGAGAATACGCGCTGTTGCTCTTTTTCTACGCCAATGAGCTTCAGAAACCCGGTGCTGATCAGTACAATCATTTGCGTGGGCAAGTACAGTAAAATGTACATAGCGAACAGTGCAAACAGACCGAGGTCTAGCGCTTTGTTGGGGTTGAGTTGCACGAGCGCTTTTGGCAGGAATTCGGCGGTAATGAGGACGAGTAAAGTGGATAAAATGGTTTGTAAAATCAGCAAAATACCCTGGTCTTCAAACCCTAATTGCTGTAAGAGCGGGCTCAACTTAGCACCTGCTGCAATTCCGTAAACAACCAAAGCCACGTTGTTGCCAAGCAGCAAGAGCGCAATCATGTTGCTCTCCTTTCGATAAAAAAGTGCTAAAATTTTGGCTTGTAGGGTGTTGTTCTTTTTGAGGACTTCAATGCGCAAGCGATTGGCAGAAATAAAGGCCAATTCCATTGCAGAAAAAAAAGCCGAGCAAATCAGTGAGCAGATGATCAGCACAAAGTTGAAGTCCATGGGTTTTATTTTTCAAGGACATCTTTACCGATGTCTTTACGGTAATAGGCGTCGTCAAAGGAAATTTTTGAAATAGAATCGTAGCTGCGCTCTAGGGCTGCTGCAATGTTTTTACCGTAAGATGTAACAGCTAAAACGCGTCCGCCGTTAGAAACAACCGATGGGCCATCGGGTAGTGTACCTGCATGAAACACCAAACTTTCGGTAATGCTGTTGAGTCCGTAGATGGTTTTGCCTTTTTGGTAGTCTCCGGGATACCCGCCCGCCACCATCATGACGGTAGCTGCACTTTTGTCGTGGAATTGGATGTCGCGTTCCGATAGCGTATGTGTAGCTACACCTTCGAATAAATCTAGGATATCGCTTTTGATTCTCGGCATGACAACTTCTGTTTCGGGGTCGCCCATGCGGCAGTTGTATTCGATGACATACGGATCACCTTTGACGCTGATAAGACCGAAAAAAACAAAACCATTGTAAGTAATGTTTTCAGCTTTGAGGCCTTTGATGGTTGGAATAACGACTCTGTTGAGCACTTTGTCCATAAAAGCAGCGTCGGCAAAAGGAACAGGTGAAATTGCACCCATGCCACCTGTATTCAGGCCGGTATCGCCTTCGCCAATTCTTTTGTAGTCTTTGGCTTCGGGAAGTAATTTGAAGGAGTCTCCGTCGGTAATGGCAAAAACAGAGAGTTCTATACCGGATAAAAATTGTTCGATGACTACTTTAGCACTTGCCGCGCCAAATTTGGCACCTACAAGCATTTCTTCAAGTTCGCGCTTGGCTTCTTCGAGGTCTTCTATGATCAAGACTCCTTTGCCAGCTGCTAAACCATCGGCTTTAAGTACATATGGGCCTTTCATGGCTTCGAGAAAACGCAAGCCTTCTGTGAGTGTGTTGGCATTAAATGTGCCGTATTTAGCAGTTGGGATGCGGTGACGCGTCATAAATGCCTTTGCAAAGTCTTTGCTGCCTTCTAGCTGCGCGCCTTCTTTGCTCGGGCCGATCAGACCAACGTTTTTGAGTTGTGGGTCTTGCTTGAAAAAATCGTAGATACCCAAGACAAGGGGTTCTTCGGGCCCCACTACAACCATATCAATGTTGTGCTGAAGTACGGCCTGCTTGATGGCTTCAAAGTCAGTGAGCTTGAGGTCTAGGTTTTTACCGTGTTTTTTGGTCCCGGCATTGCCTGGGGCAATAAAGAGTTCATCGAGAATAGAACTTTGGGAGATTTTCCAGGCGATAGCGTGTTCGCGTCCGCCGGATCCGAGCAAGAGTACTCTCATGAACAATGCGCTAAAATAGATTCAAAAATACGAAGGCCATCCACGTTGTTGAGATGCTTGTCTGCAGCGCGCTCGGGGTGTGGCATCATCCCAAAAACGTTTTTATTGCGGTTGGAAATACCGGCGATGTGCTGCAAAGAACCGTTCGGATTGCTGCTTGCGTCTGTGCTTGCGTCTGCGTTGCAGTACGTAAATAAGATTTGGTCGTTGGCTTGCAATGAGGCCATGGTGGCGTCGTCGGCATAGAAACGACCTTCGCCATGTGCAATTGGAATTTGATACGCCTTGGTGGTGTCGAGGTCTTTGGTTGGGGCCGCGGACGCGCTCACAGGCTTGAGGTATACGTTTTTGCAAATGAATTTTTGGGTGTCGTTGTGCAATAAAGCACCTTCTAAAAGCCCAGACTCTGTCAGGATTTGAAATCCGTTGCAGACGCCTAGCACGTAGCCGCCGTTGTTTGCATGTGCAATAACAGACTCCATAATGGGAGAAAACTTGGCAATAGCACCCGAACGAAGGTAATCACCGTAAGAAAAACCGCCGGGAATGACAATGAAATCAGCACCTTGAAGGTCGGTGTCTTTGTGCCAGAGCTCAACGACTTCTTGCCCCATTAAATCTTTGAGTACGTAGACCATGTCTTGGTCACAATTTGATCCTGGAAAGGTAACAACGCCAAATTTCATTTTTGATTTTTAAGTTGGGTCAAAGTTAGTAAAAGTCTAGGCTCAAATTGTAAAAAGCAGAAATTTTAGCAAGGAGAAGCCAAATAGAATATAGAAAAATAAATGTGAGCTAATGCCGAGGCTACTGCTCAAAAGGGCATATGAAAAATAAAAGGAAAATGGCAATACCACCAAGCTCAACAAGCCGATATACCCCGTAAGTAATAAGGCTGCCACGCCAAGAAAGAGGACAAAAAATGTAAAGAGCGTTAAAATTTGCGTTTGTTTTTTGAGCTTTAAAGATGCTTTGAGCAATCTGGCTCGGAGCCCGAACATGCTAAAAAAGAGAATGAGTCCGAAAAGACCTAGCACAATGAGGTCTTGCCAATTGGGCGTATAATATTGAAATTCGGGTATGAGCTGGACGCCGTTCATTTGAGCACTTAGGTAGTAGAAGCTAAGCAAGCCACCTAAAGGCATCAAGAAGCCAATGACAATGAGGAGTAGTTCGCGCAAGAAAAAGCCTCTTAACACGATGAACATCAATAGCAATACAGGAAGGATAAATAAAAAGCTGGGTTCAAAAAACACGCTGAGTCCGAATGCAAAGCTGGCATTGAATGCTGGTTTTTTCGAGTCTTGCTGAGGCTTGATGCCAAAGAAGAGGCCAAAGCCAACGATGCAGCAAAATTGTGCTACAAATAGCCAACTTGGCTCACCCCACGTATGAAAAAAACTCGCGAATATGAGGTAGTTTAAACTGACAATAAACGTATTCTTCTCCAAAAATTCTCGGCTATTGAAAACCCAATTGAGTGCGACGGCATTTACCAAGAGCATTAAGAAATGGGCCAATAAATGCGCTGCTGGTAGTTTGGCGAGGTAGGGAAGGAGTTGTTGGACTTGTGGAGCTTGACCGAAAGGCGCTGAATAACCTAAAAAGTAACTAATAGGGTACAGACCGAGTAGTACAGGTAGCAAAAGCAACACCCCAACACGGTTATCTAAAAACAATCTGAGCACGCTCAAATTTAGCACTAAACCACAAGGATTGCCCATTGTTGTGAATAAGTCACCTCAATTGTTTAAAAAGAAGATAAGTTCTTGTTAAATCACTGCGTACAAGGTTGCGTAAAACCTAAAAAACAATATATTTGTTTTCCTAATTTTTGAAAACTGAACACCATGGAAAAGCCTAGAAATCGATACGCAGATACAGATTTAGAAGAATTCAAAACTCTGATCCAAAATAAACTCAAAGAAGCATATGTAGATTTCGACTTGTTGAAAGGCTCACTGTCTCATACCGATGACCACGGCACCGATGACACCGGCCGCACCTTCAACATGATGGAAGACGGTTCAGAAACACTTTCAAGAGAAGAAGTGGCTCAGTTAGCTGCTCGCCAAGAGAAGTTTATTCAGAGCTTAAATGCCGCACTTATGCGCATTGAAAACAAAACCTATGGCGTTTGTCGCGTTACTGGACTTTTGATTCCGAAAGAACGCCTGCGTTTGGTACCGCATGCCACCATGAGCATCGACGCCAAAAACGCCCAAAAATAACGCGTGAAAAAACCACTGCTTTTTAGCGCCATTTTGGTCCTTGCCTTATTGCTGCTCGACCAATTGATCAAACTAACAATCAAAACACAATTCGCCCCAGGAGAATTCCAACCTATTCTCGGCAATTGGTTGGCTTTACATTACACCGAAAATCCAGGCATGGCATTTGGTCAAACTTTCGGCGCGAGCATGTGGGCCAAACTCTCTTTGAGCATATTTAGAATTGTTGCCATTGGCCTGATCATCCGTTATCTGCTCAAGCAAATCAAATTAGGAACGTCCAGAGAGTTTCTGATTGTGGTGTCTTTGGTTTTAGCTGGTGCAACCGGCAATTTACTCGACTCCATGTTTTATGACCTCTTTTTCAGTATCGATCCTTGTATTCCTTTCAATCAGTTGGCCGGAAGCGGCAACAAAGCCATATGTCATGCCGGGCATTTCAATTATGCCGTAGAACTCAGGCACCAAGGCTTTTTGTTTGGCAATGTGGTCGATATGTTTCAGTTCAATGTGCGCTGGCCTGCCGGTATGCCACTTGTAGGAGGTTCAGATGTGTTTCCAGCCATTTGGAACTTAGCTGACTTCTGTATTTCTGTTGGCTTATTTTGGGCAATTATTCGTCAGAAAAAATTCTTCCCCAAAGAAGTAAAGACCGAAACTGAAGCGTAGTCTTTAGAAATTCCACTTCATGCTGCGGTCATCTAGCATGGCAAAAGAAACTTTCCAGGCCGTGGTAGGGCTGATTTGATTTCCATCTGAAATAACCCCGTAGATACCAACTCTCAGTCTTCTTCGGCTCAGTTTGAAATTGCGCTCCAGGCCAGCCAAAACCTCGTAGTGTTGCCAGTTGTATTCTTTGATATACATCGCACCAGCACCCACTACCAAGCCTACACGTGTTTTCTTGAAATAAGGTATTTTGTTCAGAATAGCGCCGTTGTCATGGTGCACATAATGCGCTTGCATGACATAATCTATGGTGCGCAGCATTGTATCAAAACCTTGGAATGAATAGAGCGGATTTGAAAACCAAATGGGGTCGCTTCTGCGCTGAAATTTGTAGTCGGGCTCGTATACCGCACGCGCGCTCAGGAATTTCCCGACAGATGCGCGATAAGAGGAAGTACCCAAAGTGCCAATCTTGAAATTCTGCATGATTTCAACTTGCAAGTAGGCGTGGTCTACAGCGCTATTGAAAATCTTGGGCAAGCCGCGCTCGTAATTCACCGAAAAAGTAGGGTAGGCCGAGCCCAGTACCACTTTGCGGTAAGGTTCGCGCATGTAGCGCTGTTTGGGCGTATAAGATGCGCCAAAATTCACGATGTAGGCGTTGTAGGGGTCAAAAGCAAGTGGGTCGTTGTTGGGCAGCGCTTGGTCTATACCATCCAAAAAATCATATCCTTCTAAACTCCTTCTCTTGGTAAATTGAGAGTTAGCGTAAGCGTAAAAGCCATTGAAAAGCTCGTATTCCAGGTTGATGTTCAGTTTGGTAGATTCAAAGAAGTTGTCGCGTTTGTAAATCTGGGTAATGGCATCAAAACCACGGATGACATCGAAGTCGTGGGTGAGGGCAACCCGAAGAAAACCAAAATGAAAGGGGTCAAAGCGGTATTTCCACCAGGTGTCGCCTTTCCAGTCGCCGTTCAAAAAGCCATAAGTGATGCGGGTATATGAATCGAGGGTGCGTTCGTCTTTCCATTTCTTGAAATAATCAAAGCTGGGCGCAACGCGCGGACCTCCTATACCGATGGGTTGCGCAGTAGAGGCCACAGAACCGATGGTCCATTGTTGTTTGAGCTCGCGGTTGCGGTGATCTACACCAAACCACAGCACTTTGAGCACCGTCACCTTGTTGAAAACGGCATCTATGCTGTCGAGGTATTCTTTGCGGTTGAGGTATGCTGTAATAGAGTCTTTGGCGCGGATATACTTGACTTCTTCGTCGGTGAGCGCAATAGCGCGTTTTTGCACCCAATAGGCGCTGTCGCGTTCGTAAGCCTCTTGGCTGGTTACTGCTACTTCTGAATTGAAGTATTTTTTGGCAAACGTTGGCTCAAAGTTGTAATTGCTGTACAGCGCTTCTGTTTTACATTGGCTTACCTCGTTTTTGTATTTGACCCCATAGGTAAGGAGTTGTTTGTCGAGTACGCAGAGGCTATCGCCCTGAATTTTGTAATCTTGCTCGATGCGGAAATAATCGTAGATCAGTAAATTTCCTTTATTCATGCTGAGGTCGAGTTTCTGAACCAACCATAGCGAATCGATCACCCAAATATAACCCTCCAGCGTAGAGGTTGCGGTATTGCGCGGGCTGATCTTGATTTTGGAAATCATGTAGCCATTTTCTTCGTACTTCTCCTCGAGTTTGTATTTGTAGGCAATGATACCCGGCGCGGAAATAGGCGAGCTTACAGGTGTTTGGTGGAGGTCGTCTAGGTGCAGGAGGTTTTCAAAGAAATTGAAATTTGATTTCACGGTTGTGGTGTAGTATAGCTGCGATACATCGCCAAATGCTTTGTAGGCATTGCGGATTTCCTTCACCTGATTTGGCGGAGAATAGGAGCGGTGTAGTTCTACTTCTACCAACTGCAATTTATTGAGCCATTCTGGTGCTTTATTTTGGTTTTCAATGGGGTTTTCGTCGGAGCGGTTGTTCTCGTTTTTAGGTTTAGCGGTGTTTTCTCGTTGTTCGGTTGCTTTGATATAGACATCTACCTCATGCGGATACGACCACTGATTGAGTTGCTCGCGGTGTGCTACCACTTTCATGATTTTATCGCGCCCTACATTTGATTTTTTAGCCGTAACGCGCACTTCTTGTACCTCAGAGAGTTTCATCGGAAACAATTGGATGTCTCGCTTGGTGTCGGCGTCGCGCATCCCCAAAAAAGATTCTTTGTCTTGGTAGCCATTAGCTGTAAACACAAGGTAATACTCACCTACATTCAGGTACATTTCGTAATAGCCCTGCGCATCGGCAACTGTGCGCATGTCTGTGGCATTTTTGACAAAAATTTCGGCTCCGGCCATTGGCAAGTTGCTTTCATTGGTCACAAAACCACTGAGCAAGCGCTGTGCGAAGCCATTGCCAATAACGAGTATGAATGTAAAAAGTGCGAGTGCTTTCACGTTACTTAAGACCTATAAATACCGAAAAGGTTACTTATTTTCAGCTTCTTTTTGCTGGGCCATTTCATTTAAATGGCGGTACATGCGCTTGCTCATCCATCTTTTGGTGAAATACATGAGTAGCGCCATCACTGGAATCACATAATAAGCCACCCAAGTTTGCGGGCCTTCTGTAATGATTTTGAAGGTAATCACTAAAAAACTGAGGCCTGTAATAAGGAGCCAGAAATAGCCAGAAAACTGATTGTAACGACTAATGAAATCTTTTTGTGCCATTTATTGAATTGTTTGGTTTTGTTCGATTTGCCATGAGCCAACGGGCTGCAGCAACACATAATTACTGAAATCTTGCTTGGTTCGGATGCCTTTTCCAAAGAGTTTCCCCTTTGGAGAGCGCACAATAACGGCAGATTCTGTAAAAATACTGCTGTCTTTTTGGTTCCAAAAAAGCACCTCGGTTTCGAGGGTTTGTTTTTTCTTGTGGTTGTATAAGCGCACGGAGTCCTTGACCATGAGCTCTCCCGTACTGTAGTTGATTTCGCCGTAAAGCGCGCTCAATGTGGATACAATAGCTCCGAGTTCATTGAAAAAATACACTTTGAGGCTGTCTTTGATTTTGGTAATTTGCGTTTGCCCACGGTAGGTTTCGGCGAGTGCAGCATGTATTTCTACCTTGGCATAGCCATTTTCGGCATAAGTGAGCACCAAATTTTTAGTGCTTTCTGTAGGCGCATCAGCGCCGTAACTGATCCGCTGTACAAGCGCAACATCGTTTTCGCAACTGCTCTGCATGAGCAATAGAGCAATAGAAAGAAGGAAAAGTACGCGAGCTAACATCAATCGAGCTGTCGCTTGCGGAACCACTTTTCAAAATTGGAAGGGGCCATGATGAGACTCACGCGAGCGCCAATAAATTGCTCTTTCCAAATACCAGTAGCAATGGTGCGCTGCCCAAAAGTAAGACCTACATTGATTGAAGACAAGGACACTTGTGCCAATAATGGCAAGCCGAACCCAACCGTAAGACCTTGCTCTTGATATTGCAGGCCGCTGTTGGTGTAGGGTAAGGTTTGCTGGTAGTAGCCCACTCGGTAACTGATTTTTTCAAACCCTTTGAGCGTGGCGATATTTTCAAGCACTTCATATTCTGGTTGGAATTGTAGCCCGAAGCTCATGCGGTTGTAGTCTTTTTGATCGAAACCGGTGAGCAAATTTTGATTCTGACTCAGTGAGCCAAATAGGCTGTAGCTGGCGAAAAGTTGAAGTTGTGGGTGAAGTTCACGCGTTTGACGTTTGTATTTGGGAAGTTGCCAAGCGTAACTCAAACCAAATTGCGTACTCCGCGCTAATTGTGCTGAAAACGACTGGCTGCTATTGAGTATGGTGTCATAAGTATTTGGCGCGCCTATGGTAGCAGAACTGTAGAGTTCGCGCTGATAGGTGCCGCCAAGTGTGAGTTGCGGTTGGTAAACAGCGCTCAGGCTGATGCTGTGGTTTTTGCCAAGTTGTTGCATGAAGTAGCTTCCAATTTCGGTATGAAAAGAACGCATAACCAGTGAGTTGCGCTCGATACCTCCTGCTGAACTCGCTCCGGTAAGCAATTCAGAACTGCGCTCATTGACAAGGGTGCCAAATAAATAAGATGCGTTGGCACCAATAGCGAGCTTGGTTTTTGGTTTTTCAATTAAGCCGACTGAATAGCCTAAATAAAGATCTTGAATGGCGCCCTTACCGGTGTAGTTGTAGCGAATAGAGTCAAGGCCCGTAAATTGCGTTTCGTTGATTTGATAGCCGCGCGCACTAAACGGACGCAGCCCAAAGGAAAGCCCCATTTGCTTGCGGATCTTGAAGCCTAGTGTAAATTGCTCTATCATAGGTGTGGCTGCAAATTGCTGAGCGCTTGAATTGCTATACCAAGATTGCCGCGAATTGATGCTCACGGTGTAGAGTGTAGCGCCTTTGCTTAGGCGGTTGTAGGTGGCGGGGTTGTAATGATTGACCAAAGTTGAGTCAAAAATATTGATGGCGTTTTTGCCAAGCGCATCAAAAATTCCGTGACCTTTTGAACTCATTTCGCCAAGCCCGTAAAAACTTGCAGGCTCAGCCGTGATGGATTGCGCCAAAAGGAGGTTGTAAAAAGTTGCTGTAAAGAGCAGAGTGAATAGTTTATTCATTGGCGTAATAAAGAGCAAGAATGCCTTCTAAGGTTAAGTTTTCGTGTACAAAGATGCCATTTTTTTGGCCCAAATCAAAATGCTGTGCGTCGCCACCGGTAAGAAATACAACCAGCTCTGGATACTCCGCGCGATAAGCGCCCAAGAGGCCTTCAATCTCTTTTTGCCAACCCAAATAAGTGCCAATTTCTAGACTTTCCTGACTGTTTGTACCGATGAGCTGCAGCGTGCGTTTGCCCTCCACTTCTGGTAATTTGGCCGTAAAATGAGCCATGGCTTTGGCGCGCATTTGCAAGCCCGGGCTAATAGATCCGCCGAGGTAGTAATTTTGCGCATCCAGAAAGTCAAATTTGATACAAGTGCCCAGATCGATTGCCAAACGTGCTTTACCAAGGTGCTGAGCACTTAACGCCGCCGCATTACAAAGCCGATCCATCCCTAAAGTGTGTGGGCTCTGATAGGCCATCTCAAAAGGTAGCGTAATCATGGGTGTAATTTCAAAATTTTGTTCAAAATGAGTAGCAATCAAATGTCGCAAGGACACATCAATTACTGACGAATAGGCGAGGGGGATGTTACGGTCTAGCGCCGAAATTTGAAACTCATGATGCGAAAAACGCTCAATTTGCTCAATGACACCTTCTTTCGCAAGTGCTAATTTGATTTGGGTATTCCCGGCGTCGAGTAAATAGACTTCTTTTTGCGCACTCATATCCAAAATTAAGGAGCTTTTTTGAACTTTTTTGCTTTTCGGCTTGTGTAAAACAGTAAAAATGTGTTAAATTTGCATCCACCAATAGCTGGTACCTTAGCTCAGTTGGTAGAGCAAAGGACTGAAAATCCTTGTGTCCCTGGTTCGATTCCTGGAGGTACCACTGCAAAAACCCCGAAGTTTCTTCGGGGTTTTTTTGCTTTCAAAAAGCAGCCTGTACTTTTTGAGCTCCGCACTTTATTTCAATACTCCTATTCCTCCTCATTGCTCCACACAATGGGCTTTTCCGGTATTTTAATTTGGCCACGGGTCAATAGAAAAGTGTCTGCAAAGCGCTTTTTCTTTTCTGGGCTCCAGGTCTCCATGATTTTGGCATATTCCGCGGAAAATTGATTTGGCTAGATGTTAACTTTTACAAGGATTAGAGTTTAATGATTCCTTTTGAGATTTTCTTTCCTTTGAAAACACATTGCAACCAATAGGTGCCATGCGCAAGCCCAATCGTTTCTAAACTAAATGGCGATGCGGGTTGGCTCAGTTCCATAAGTTTTCTGCCGGTTGCATCAAAAAGCATAAAAGTATATGCTTCATCCTGAGGGATGTTGTGTGTTATTATTGGGTTATTCACAGAGGGATTGGGTATGATATTGACCTGAATTTCTCCCTCGGTAACATTAATTAAAGTAGATGACTTAGCTATACATCCCAATGAATCGGTCACAATCAAGTTTACTGTATAATTACCCGGCGAAGCATATACGTGGTTGACTTGTTCTCCCTCGCCCGTAAGGGTTTGATCGCCAAAACCCCATGCATATTGACTAGTAGGCCCATTTAAACCAGAAAATGTGTAGTTGACATCGCCAGAAAGGTGTGTTTGAAAGAAGGTAGAATCGGGTATGGACAAAGCCACTTGCATGGGAAATGATGCAAAGCAGCCATACATATCATTGAGTTCTAAGGTGTATAAACCAGCCGAATCGAGCACAATCGCTGGGGTTTCAGGCCCTGGTTTCCAATTGTACGAATAAGCAGGATCGTACGGCGCTTCATATAGTGTATTCAAGCAAACCAAGGTATCTTCCGGAATCGAAATCGTTGGCAATACAGCGCCAAAAGGTCCTAAGGTCGAATCCATCCATGCCAAGCGATCCTCCAAAAAGTTTTTCATATTGGTGATTTGATCGGAATAGGTGGAGTTCCCTAAGGTTTGCCACACCGCAAAATTACGAGCCGAAGGCCCTTGCAAAAGCACCCCAGATAAACTATCCACAAAATCTATGAAGTTAGCCGTTTTGAATTCATCCTGACGCAAGGTCAGCCATCGGCAAGCCAATTCGTGGCGATAAATGCTATCCGTATATAACTTCGACCACCAAAACGGAAAGGGCCAATAGGGGTGGGTATTTTCCCATACCCAGCCAGAAGTAGGGTCACTGGCCATGGCGCGATCATAATCCCATGGCGGACCAATACACAACTTACCGCCGTCAGTATCTTTCTCCTTATACATGTAGGTGCTGCGCCCATAACTGTCGTAATTCATGCTGAATTCGTTAACGATTAGAAAATCGATAAACGTACTGACATCAATCCAATTCCGATATCCAAGCGCCCCATTCATAAAACTGGAGGCATTTAAGGCGTTCTCGAAGGAATCCACATACGTTTTGATATAATTAGCTTGCACCGTTTGTATGGAATCAGCTTTAGGGTAAACGTATTTAAACTCTACGGGGTTTGAAGTAGTAGCACTATTTATGGGATCATAAACAGAATTCCAACTGCCAGGATCGCCGTTGATGTTCATCTCTATGATGTAACCACCCGTTAAATCACTTCCTGTTAAATCATTGGAAGCTAATTTGGCGATATCTAAGCGATTTTTATCTCGCTTTACTTTCTCAGTTAAGGTGTAAACCCCAATGTACGTTCCATCTAAAAAGATTTCACACAATTTAGTTCTAGGTGCATAACGCCCCATGCGCCGAGCAAATTCGTAGGTAACTGTATTAATCAGTAAGGAGTTATCCAAGTACTCGGCTTTAAATAACCAATCGTTTTCTGAAGGAAGTCCCAACAGAGTTGTGTCAATTTTAGTTCCATTTGCATCAATCAAGTCGAAATCATAGTTTTTCTTTGGATACATCGGACCTGTAAAACCCTGAAGTTCAGTCATTATGTCCCCTTCGTAAGCAAAATTGGTTTGGTTAATATAATTCAACTGACCTAGACCATTGTCAATAATTTCCATGTGAACCGGTACTTTAAGATCATTATTGATGGGATTACCCAGCGAAGTGAGTTTGATAATGGGTAGCACACTCGAGAGCGGGCCATCGTATGAAATCAAAAATGGTATTCCACCAGAACAGGGATTATTTCCATTTAAGCCAACTCTAATTATGTAGGTCTCACCAGCAGTTAAGGTAGCGTCTAAATCCGCTTGTAAACCGCAATTATTATTATCATCGTTGAAGTACAAAGATCCGGCACCAGTTCCCGCAAAGTCTACGTTGGCACAATCACCGTAGACCCAAAGCTTCGTATCACAGCTTGTTAGGTTACAGGTGCTAATGGAATAGATTCCGGTAGAATCAGGGATAAATGAATAAAAAGTATTGGCCTGAGGGGCGAGCATTGAACCCAATGTGGTGGACAAGGGATTCTCACAAATACTTCCCTGCGGACAATTAAAGGAATGCGTAGCGATAGTTTGAAATGCGCCACCAGTAGCCATTTGGACCCCATTCCAAAAAATAGTATACGATCCATTTCCGTATCCACAGCAAATACCATCACCATAACTATCGTAAATTTCAAATCGAACACATGATGATGAATCCAAACAAACAGTATCAGAATTAGTCGTTCCAGTCGCGACTTGTATATTATTTGCAATCAAGCTCCAGCTTGTTTCTCCAGGATACGTGTCAGCAATAATATTGATGGCTACCGGCCATTGCCCTGAAGCACATTGAGCCAATGAAATCGTATAAACCATACAAAAAGTCCATGCAAAGATTAAATATTTCAACAGTTTCATAAGCTAATCCCTTGAAACGAAGTTAGTCAAAATAAATTCACTCTTCTCTTCATTATTCCATACAATTGGTTCTTTTGGAAAGTTAATTGACCTCTGCCAATCACGAAAAGCTCATTAAAGCGCTTCTTCTTTTCTGGGCTCCAAAAACCCCAAACGCATGAGGTATGTAACCAATTCCACAAAATTTCTTTTGAAAGGAGTACACTTAAATCCCTCTCCTATGAAAAAGTTATTTGCCCTTCTCTCCGTGTCGTTGTTATTTCTAACCCTGATCTTCAAGTCCTTAGATTTGACCGGAACCGCACAATTACTAATACTCACCTTGGCGTTTGGTTTCCCAATTTTTTATATTCTTGATTTTATTGGCGAATGGAAGTCCGGCGCTTCTAAACTGTTGTCTTCTGTTTATTTCGTAGCTGTTTTGGCCCTTTCGCAGGGTTTGTTTTTTAAAATAATGCATTGGCCAGGTGCAGATCAATTACTCATACTGTCTTTGGTCTTTATGCTTCCGGTTTATTTCTTATTAAGTGCTCTGATGCGCAATAAAAAAGATGGTCTTCCGCGTTTCAGTTTTCTTCTTTTTATCTTCTTGAGCTGGACAAGTTTGTTTGTGATCATGCATTATCCCGGCACCGTCATATTCCTTGCAACCACCTTATTTATCGCCATGTTCGTTGTGATTTATGAACTCGTCAAAAAGGAAGGTCAACCCATATTTCAGCTCGTTCAGCACCGTCATCTCGTCAATGCAAGTGGTTTAATTGCCTTTTTGTTGTTTTTCCAGGCAAATAGACTGCCCATTCGCGTTTTGGAAAGCGAAATGACACATCAGTTCAGTCTTCAAGAGCAAATTGCGCAAGAAATCGAGATTGGCAACAGCTTCATTACGCCTTCAAACAAAGCTATTTCGGCTCAAATTGATAAAGAAACCATGGACCTACTGGCTGAAATTGATGAGGTCAAGTTAGCCTTGATAGATGAAGTCAATGGAGGAATCGGCAAAATGCGCAATGCCGACAACTTAGCCGTCCTGTGGAATAAACCACCCAAAGATGGCCGGCTCGGTATCATTAGCCTCAATTTAGCTGCGCTTGAAAACAAAAATAACTTTGATATCCCGATGCATTTATTGATTGGAACAGATATCAAGAACCTGAATCAGAACAAATTCGGTTTAAAAATTTGGAATACCTGGATAAAATACCAAATTACCCTGCGCTCCTTAGCCGAAAAACAACTTGGTCAAAATGCAACACAGCAGTCAAAAACAATACTTTCTCTAAACCAAATTCAGCACAACTGGCAACAAAAGGAGTACCAACGTTACCACGATCTGCGCAACATCCACTGGGTAGCCCGCACCTTCGACCACGCCACTATTGTTCAGGCTATTGTGCACCTCACGGAATTGCAATATGAAGTGGTGCGATTGAGAACGTTGGTGGTGGGGTAGGCTACTCCCCCTTCACCAAATGGATAAACCCATGTTTGTCTATCAACGTGCCGCCTAGCATTTCGCCGCGCAGGCGGTAGAAGAACACGCCGTCGGTGTGGAGTTGGCCATTGAAGTCGTAGCCATCCCAGACGGCAATGCCGGTTTGGTCTTTGAGTTCGAAAACAAGGTTGCCCCAGCGGTTCAGGATTTGAATGTCGTAGCTTTTGAAGGAGGGGTAGGGAAGCGTTATGATATCATTGATGCCGTCGCCGTTGGGTGTGAATACGTTTGGCACCCAGATGTCGGGGTCGGAGACGTAAATAGTGATGAGGGCGGTGTCAATGCAGCCGAGGTTGTCGGTAATGACAAGCTCTATTTGTTGGGGGCCGCCTTGCGAGAAAGCGATACTTTGAGACGTACTTTGAAAATATAGATTGCTGCTGTCTGGAAATATCCAGGTCCAGGTAGCAATCGGATTGAGGCTCGTGCTGGCGTCTGTTAAATTGACCACTTGGTTGATATTCGCATAAACCGGTATTGCACTGATTTGGGCGTTCATGCCGCTCACACTAGCCGTGAGTGGGTCAAGAAGGTACAAAATTTGGCAACCTGCGGTGTCGTAAACAGTAACGCTGGGGTTGTAAGTGCCGGTATTTGGATAAAAATACGGGAAAGACAAGCTATCGGCCACCCAGACACCATTTCCTAGGTTCCAACTCACTGAGTCAATGTTTGAGGGGTTCAGGATAGTGAATAGCGCCCCTTGTGCGCAAACCGTGTTGTCTTGGATCCATGTTGGGGTGCCGAGTGGCCATCCAATAGCAACATAATTATTGATGGTGGTGTCGCCGGTACAGCCGTATTGGTCTGTAACCGTTAAAAGCAAATTGAACGACCCGCTGGTCACGAGCGTGTTGTCTGGGTTTTGTAGAATAGAGTTATTGCCGTTGCCAAAAGCCCAGTTCCAGTTGGTGATGCTGCCAAGGCTGGTAGAGGCATCGGTGAAGTCGCAGAAAAGCGGCGGGCAACTGTACTGCCCATTTGCGTTTATTGCTGCTCCAGAAAAAGTGTAGGTTGGAAAGGCTTGCGGGCTCGAAATATAAATGGTTTGCGTAGTGGAATCTGTACAACCATTGCCATCCGTAAGCTCCAAACTCAATAGGTAAGTCGAAAACAAACCATTGTTTAATGCGGGTAAGTCAAGTGTACACAAACTATCGTTTCCAATACTGTTCCCGTTGATCGACCACGCATATTGTAACGTTTCTTCTCCCGTACTTAAACTGGCAATAATACTACTATCTAAGGCGCAAATGATGGTATCTGAACTGATGAGGGCCGTAGGTTTGGTGAGCGTAATTTGCACGTTCACAGGGTTCGAGACACAACCGTTGATATCGGTTGCGGTAATGCTTGCCGTATACACGCCGTTGCCCACAAACGTATGGTTGATTGCTTGGTTCACGTTTGTTGTCGTGACGCTTGTGTTGTTGTCTGAAAAGGTGGTGTTAAAAGT
>CAMDFN010000003.1 GCA_945897565.1 Chryseobacterium gleum | reverse complement strand
AGCACCACACATCCTGAATCACTTAAGGCCCAACCGAGTGGCATGGCACACAAGCCAAAATCAACACCTAACGGGATGACATCACAAGTATCGTTGAGATCTTTATGATGAGAGGGCCAATCTTTTTGATAATTGGGCCAATCAGGTGTGCCATATATAGGCCAATCTTGTGCTTGGGAAAGTAAGGGGAGTAAAAAAAGCAGGATGAAGGATATCTTTTTCATTGATTCTTTATTTTGATTCAAGTCGATGTCATTCAAGCAATTTCACGAACCCAAAATCTTTTCTACTGAGGCGCAAACAGCTGCAATAACGGTCTGAACTTGCGCATCTGTGAGGTCATAATAGACAGGTAACGAAATTTCTCTAGAGTAGTTGTCTAAAGCATTTGGATAGTCGGCAATTTGATAACCCAAGTTTTTGTAAGCCGTGAGCAATGGCAGGGGTTGAAAATGCACATTGACCGCCACATCGTGGTCAAAAATAGCTTGAATGATGGCATCGCGTTGCGCCTCGCTGCAATCGTGAATACGAAGCTGATAAAGGTGATATGAACTGGTTTTTTGATCGTTTTGGTAGGTAGGCATTTGCGCCCAATTGTGTACTGAGAATGCTTGGTCGTACTGAGCAAAAATTGCTTTGCGGCGGTCTAAATTTTCTTGATAGCGTCCGAGTTCAACCAGGCCAATTGCCGCTTGGATATCGGTCATGTTGCATTTGTAGCCGGGTTCTAGAACGTCGTAGCGCCAGGCCCCTTTTTGTGTTTTGCCCAATGCATCTTTAGATTGACCATGCAAAATTTTCATATTGAAAGTCTTGTAAATCGCATCGTGGTCAAACACTTCGGGAAGGTTAAAAGTAATGGCGCCGCCTTCAGCAGTGGTGAGATTCTTAACAGCATGAAAAGAAAATACGGTCACATCGGCAATGCTTCCTACGCGGCTATTGTGGTATATAGCACCAAAACTATGCGCGGCGTCTGCAGCCAGCAAAATGCGGCCCAATTGTGTTTGTTGCGGAGATTTTGGCTCAAATAAATGCTTCTTTTCGGCAATAATTTGATAAAGCGCTGTGTAATCGCAGGGAAATCCACCGAGGTCAACAGGCATAATGACTTTAGTATTACTTGTTATTTTAGCAGCAACTTCACTTAAAGAAATGTTGAAGTCGGCCCTATTGACATCGACAAAAACGGGCGTGGCGCCTGTATGCAATACCACATTGGCACTTGCACAATAGGTGTAGGCAGGTAAAATGACTTCATCTCCGGGTCCGACGCCCCACCAGCGCAATAGAACTTCCATTCCGGTGGTCCAGGCGCTCACGGCAATAGTGGTTTTGGAACCACAGTACGCCGTTATTTCTTTTTCAAATTGTTTGGTGCGCGGACCGGTTGTGATCCAGCCACTTTGCAGCGCGGCAGTCACTTCATCAATGACAGCTTGGTCGATGCGTGGGGGAGAAAAAGGAATCATGAAAGTGTCGTTAAATGTGTATACAAAGATGCAGCTATTTGATCGCGGTTGAAGTGTTCGGCCACATATTTTCGGCCGTTTTGACCAGCCTTTTCAATACTTTTTGGATTTTCTGAGAGCGATCTAATTACGGTGGCTAATTGCGAAGCGTTTTCGGGTTCAAAATACCAACCCGCTTCAGCATTTTCGATAAAATGTTGTCTGGCTTCGCCATCTACGCCTAAGAGCAGAGGAACTTCCATAGCCAAGGCTTCAAATACCTTGGAGGGAATGGCGCCTTGGAACAGCGGTAAATTTTTCAACGGAACAAGCGCAACATCGATTGATTGGAGAATAGCAGGCATTTCGGCTTTTGGGACGGGTTCCAAAAAATGAACGTTGGTGAGCTTTAATTTCGCTTTGAGGCTTTCAAGTTGGGGTTTTTCTGGCCCAGATCCTTGAAGAACAAAATGCACATGCGGATAGGCACTTAGTTCGTTTGCCGCTTTCAAGATAACTTCCAAGCCCTGCGCATGCCCTAAGATACCTCCGTAAAAAAACAATAAATCAGTTGGGGCAAAGCCATTTTTGGTTCTAAAATCAATTTGCGTAAATGCTGAGGGCTTGTAAAAATCAATATTGACACCATTTGGCAACCAATAAACTTGTTTGGACGGAAAGCGACGGGCAATATCTGTAACAATACCTTGAGTTTGACCAGTAATGAGAGCTGCGCGTTTGTAACATTTAGCCTCGAGTCGATAGGCCATTTTGAGTAGGGCTGCGTTATTGACTATACCCAGTTTTTCTGCACTTTCTGGCCAGAGATCACTGACGTTAAAAATCAGTTTGGCGCTTAACTTTTTGGCCAAAGCCATGGCGCTATAGCCCAAGAAAAGCGGTGGGCTTTCGACGAGCAGAAAATCGAAATTTTCAAGTTTTCTGCCGCGCCAGTAGGAGGTCCAGACAAAGCTAAAGTAGTTGAGCAAGCGCGACACAATACTTTTGGACGTCGATACGTATATGGCAGCGCGGTGCACAGGAATGCCATCGAGCGCCTCTTCTCGATTTTCACCATTTTTATACCCCTCTTGAATGCTCATTTTGGGATAGTTGGGCAAGGCGGTGAGCACCTCAATTTCGACACCGAAGGCTTTGAGTCGGACGGCGAGTTCGTGCAAGCGATTTTGTGGTGCGCCAATTTCGGGCGGGTAATATTGAGTCAGGATAAGCAATCTCATTGTGCAGTATTTTTAGGCCAATAACTGAGCGCGGTAAACCAGCACATGAAAAAGACGATGCCAGACTCGCGCTGCAGAATACTCTCAAATGCGCAAAAAATCACAAAAACAAGGCTAAGGAGAAGTCCGCTCAATTGTCTTTTATGGTAAAATTGTTTGTTCAATGATACCAATATCCAGCCGAATAAAGCAAAGCCGAACAGACCTATTTCATTCCAAATTTGCAAAAACTGATTGTGTGGATTGAATTCTTTTTTGGCCTGTTGGGGATAGCCCCATTGGCTTAGTTTTTTAGCCAGCGCAGGCTCAAGCCCTCCTAAGCCAAGCCCCAATGGATGATCCAAGCCAAGTTCAAAACTCGCTGTCCAAAGAATCAAACGGACTTCATTGCCTTGTAAGGGTTCATTTCTCTCTTTGATAAACGCCTCCGGATTTTCAATATAACTGCGCGTGAAGTCTCTAGCATTCTGTGTATCGGCTCGGATATCCTTGCTCAATAGCGCCAACACAACACAAGTCAATAAGAAGAGAGCCCCCATCACAATACTCTTGGTAGTGCCCAAATATTGAAGCAAGCGATAAATGGTAAAAATCATCAAAACCATTCCAAGCGCGATAATTCCTGCTAAGGTGCCGAGATGCAGGTGCATACTTGCAAAAATCAAAATTAGCAACCAGGAAATCCAGCGCGGTTTGCTCCGAAACCAAGCTACCTTGCCTAGCAATAAACCGATGATTGAAAAAATCAAAAACGCTGAAAAATAGGACGGATGGTGCACTTGAGAAAAATAAGTGGTACTGAAACAGCGTACGCTTTGGCCGAGTGTGAGCTGACACATCATGGCATCATAGTACGCAATTGCGATTAAAACCAAACAGCCAAGCGTGTGGGCCAACCACATTTGGGCTAGAGGAAGCGGATTTTTCCACTTGAAACTAAAGAGCAGCGGAAAGGCCAGTAGCGCCAATTTTCTTTCGAGGGCACTCCAATCGGGTGTGCTGGTCCAAAACAAGGAAATACCGTATAACAGAAAAAGCATGATCCAGCTGAGATGAGCGAACTGTATTTGGAATTGATTTTCTTTTTTCAAATGACCTACAAATGCAATACCGAGTAACAATATCAGCAAAGGACCCGATAAGCCTTTGGACAGCAACCACGATGCGCAAAAGGCAATCAGGAGCAGGTTGAACAGGCGTTGGGTAGTGGGCATTTACAAAGAAAGATAAAATTCACGGAGTTTAAGGGCTTCCATTTCCCAATTGTACTTGGCTTCAAAGAGGCTGCGAGCTCGCTGTCCCATTTTTAAAGTTTCATCGGGCTGCTCGGTAAAATCAATAAGGGCTTGTGCTATATCGGCTTCATTTTGCGGATCGACAAACTTGCCGCAATTGGCACCATGAAGAAGCGTGCGATACAAGGGAAAGTCGCTCGAGAGCACCGCACAACCCGCCGCCAAATATTCAAACATTTTGATTGGATAGGCTTCTTTATAGCTTGGGGTGGGGTGAAGGGTCACAATACCAACTGCGCATTGCTGTAAAATAGCTTGAATTTTTGCACGACCCACTTGCCCATGAAAATGAACTTTTTGCCAGCCTTTAGCGCTTTCTAATTCTGCTTGTAAGAGGGGGTCGTCAAAAGTGCCTGCAAGGTGCAAAACTCCTTCTACGTGTTCCATCGCCAAAACCACCTCGCGAATACCTCTAGACGCATAAAGCCCTCCGATGTAGCAGAAATTTGAAACTTCTTTGTCTTGCCAATTGGGTATTGGAAATTCAGCCTGCAATGGAAAATTACGAATAAGGGCAACCTTTGGATGGTGTTGTTCAAATCGCGCGCAAATACCTGGTGTAACCGATATTATTCCTGCTAATTTTTTAGTGATACGTCGTTCATAGGTCTTGTAGAGCAGTGATATGGGCTTTCTAAATATCCATGGAATCCAGAATTTATCCATGATTTGTTTAGGGACATCTTCGTGCGCATCAAAAATTACTTTAGCGCCAAATTGTTGCAGTTGAGGAGCAATTCTCAACAATTCGGGGTCGTGAAGTTGGTAAATATCTGCTCCGATAGCTAAAGCTGCCTTCAAAACAAGATCAACCGTATATTTCATGCGCTTTCGGCGGTTTTGTGTTTGTGCAGGAAAACTATAAATGTGTACGCCATCTTGAAGCCGCGTGTTGGTATTAGGCACCACCATATGCACCTCAAATTCTTGCGCCATTGTTTTGGCCATCTTGTGAAAGATACGGATATCGCCGTCGAGGTGAACACTCGTTAAGTGACAAATGCGAAGTTGTTTAGACATGTGAGCTCTCCTTAGTTGGGCTAGACAATAACAGCAGTAAGATCAGGCCCCAACCACCGCTAAATAGCAAAGTGAGCAGAGATCCTGAACTGAGTAAAAGTAGTGGGAAAATCTGCAAGGAAAAGGCCAATGTGGCAGCAGTTTCCCTATGGACAATGTTTAAAAGTTGAAAGAAAAAGGCAAGAAATACAGCCGAAACAGGCAGTCCCCACCAACCAAAATTGGCATATGCGCGCATAAAATGCGCTGTATTGACGCTACCTTGAATGCCCTGTTGTGCGTAGTCGGGGTAGAAAAGTGCATAAAGCTCGAGGTTGTAGTCGGCGGTTTTTTGCCCGGTGAGTTTGGTGTAGGGTCCAAAATCACGACCATATAAATAGGGCTTGTCTTTGGGGACATGCGCAAACCACATGCTCATTGTTTTACCTGGTACGATAAAAATCCGTTTGAGTATCCCTTCCGACACAACATTAGCGCTGCTTTTTTTTTCTAAAGTGGGTTTGAGGTCGTGCTTTCCGCCGTGCAATTGCGGATTGTTCGCAAAGATGGCAGTGACAAACAATAGCACAGTTATGCCACCAATGAAGCTTGCTTTCCACCATTGGCGATTGAGCAGTAGATAGGTCAGAATAGGTAAGGTCATCCACAAGACCAAACTCTTTTGCAGGAGTGCGAGTCCGTAAAGACAGCCAATGCCAAAAATAAAAATAAATCCTTTTTTATTTTTTCGAATGAGAAATAACAAGGCTGTTGTGGGTAGAATGGCTCTAATGGACCACGTGCTGGCATAATGTAGCCATTTGGGTAAACCGGCAGAACTCATTTTGCGGATCATATTGGCTTGTGAGAGTTTAGAGGCTTGCCAGGCCTCCATAAACGGGATTTTACCCAGCCACAAAAGATGCAGAAAAATCACCAAAATGGCAAAAGCGCATAAGTACCATTCAACATGTTTGAGCGCTAGTTTGGGTAGCGTAACTGACATTTGTTGGGTGTTCACTAAATAATAACACAACAAAAAGGGCACCAAAAAAAGCAGCCATAACGATGGGGCGTAGCGCAGACCAGATGTTGAAATGAGTCCGATTTGCAATAAGCCAAATACGAAAATATAACTCGTCAAATACGGATGTTCCTTTATGAAGGCAGCGAGCTGTTTCATACCCGACTTTTTTCGTAGTGCCTGACTCGGTTGTAGATCAGCGCGTAATATAAGCTGTAAGCAATGAGGTCCACGAGGCAATAACGCCACACAAAATCTTGAATACGCTGTCCCGGATTCAAATATAGCCAAAGCATGGCGGCAAAGTAAAGGATTTGCCAAATGGCACTGAAGCGAACTTCTTGGAGTGCTACCAAGGTAGAGCTCAAGGGTGAAACCACAAATTTGAGGGTCTGACCAAAAATCAGTACGCCGGTGAGCTGACCGGCGAGGCGCCACTCAGCTCCAAAAACAAATGCGAATAGGGGAGTGGCAAAAAGTAGTAAAAAAACGGCGAGTGGCATGCTCAATAATAGAAGTGTCAGGCTCACTTTTTTAAAGTCGGGTACAATGGCCTGCTGCTTGCGAATGCGCTCTGCCTGGTGCTGTAAATATACTTGAGAAAGCGAAATTGAAATGAGCGCCATGGGCAAGGATAGCACCATTCTACTGAGGTCAAACTGCCCCGTTTGTGCTTTTCCAAAGGCGGCATTCACAATAAAAACTGGAAGTGTCAGGCTAATGGTGTTGAGCAGAGAAGGAAAGGCATGGTAAATTGGAAAGCGCCAATACTTTTGAAGCGTTGGAATGATATTTTGGAGGCGAAAAGCAAAATTGAGTCCCATTCTTTTGGCCTGCCAAAACCCACCAAAAAAATTGATGATATCACCTACTAGATTTCCGAAAAGCAAACCCGTGCTGCTGCCAAAATAGCCACTTGCGCTCTGTGCAGCCGCTTCTGTGGTTCTGCGGTAGACTTTATTTTTAGCCGCATCTTTGAAGGCCTTTTTTCGGATCAGGTATAAATTAAAGCACTGAAAACTACTGACCAAAAAAATACTGAATGGCAATAAATGGAGATACCAAGCTTCGTCTGCGTTCAAGGAAAAGCGTTTGACAATCCAGGATTCATTTAGAAATACAATAAACCATAGAATCAATGCAATAACAGCTGTAATCAAGACGCCTCCGGCAACTAAATGATTGGCTTCTCGGTCGTCTTCTGGCAACACAATAGCACTCTCATACTTGAGATTGGCGATGGCAACGAGCATGCCTACGGCGGTTACATATAGCGCGGCAGTTCCAAATTCTTCAGCAGTGAACATTCTCCGGAGTAGGGGCTGAAATAGAATGGGGATGAGTTGAGCGAATACGGTACCAATAATTAAGGTCGCTGAATTGCGAAGCAGTCCGGAGTTGGAAAAATATTGGCGGATTCGTTGATACATAAGTAAGCTCAGACTACAAAGATAATCAAATCAAAATGTATTCATTTTTAGCGCAAATAACATAGGAGCAGTATATTTGTGCAAACTTTCAACAAAATGAAAAACGTAGCAGTAATTGGTGCAGGCACCATGGGTAACGGCATCGCACACGTCTTTGCCCAATTTGGATACAACGTCAACCTGATCGATGTTTCAGAGGCCGCCCTCGAACGCGCTATCGGTACCATTTCTAAAAACCTCGACCGCCAAGTAGCCAAAGGAAGCCTCACGGAAGCCCAAAAAACCCAAACGCTTCAAAACCTCTCTACTTTTTCCAATATGTCAGAAGGCGTAAAAGGCGTAGAATTAGTAGTTGAGGCGGCTACAGAAAATGTAGCGCTCAAACTTCAGATATTCAAAGACCTCGATGCGTTTACAGCGCCAGAAGTTATTCTCGCGACCAACACCTCTTCTATCTCTATCACCAAAATTGCGGCTGTCACCAACCGACCAGACAAAGTCATTGGCATGCACTTTATGAATCCGGTTCCGGTCATGAAACTAGTCGAAATCATCCGCGGTTATTCCACATCAGATGAGGTCACGCAACTCATCATGGAAACCTCGCGCAGTTTGTCTAAAGCTCCGGTTGAGGTCAATGACTACCCAGGTTTTGTAGCCAACCGCATCCTTATGCCGATGATCAACGAAGCTATTTATACTTTATTTGAAGGTGTGGCGGGTGTAGAAGAAATCGATACCGTCATGAAACTCGGAATGGCCCATCCAATGGGGCCGCTTCAATTGGCCGATTTCATTGGTCTGGATGTCTGCTTGGCCATTTTAGAGGTCTTGCACGACGGTTTTGGCAATCCAAAATACGCACCGTGTCCGTTATTGGTCAATATGGTCATGGCAGGTAAAAAAGGCGTGAAGTCGGGTGAAGGTTTTTATGCCTGGGCACACGGCACCAAAGATCTTGTTGTGGCGCCAAATTTCAAGAAGTAAAATCTACTTTTAGTTTCTCCAACACCATCTGATCAATCGGAAAAGTAAGCGTGGTGGTTTCAAGTTCTTGAAGTCTCACCCAGCGTTGCTTTTCTTGTTCTTCCGAAAAAGGAATTTGATATTTTTCATCAAAAAGAAGCACATTTCGTTTCAATTTGATGAGGTAGTAAAAGGCCACTAAATTGCTTTGGTCAAAAGCGGAAAGCTGATGAAATTCATTGACGTAAAAGAAATCAGCGGCTGTCTGTACCAACCCGAGTTCTTCTTGAAGCTCTCTAAACAAAGCGTCTTTGATGCCCTCTCCAGCTTCAACACCTCCACCAGGAAATTTGGTAAAGAAAGTTCCGAACCGACATTCATCAGAGAGTAAAATCTCGTCGAATTCGTTGATGATTAAGGCGTAAACACGCAGGTTAAAGCGAGCCAATTAGCGAATAAACTTAAAGTTTTTCCCGGGGTATACAGCGGCTTCTTCGAGTTCTTCTTCGATGCGTAGCAATTGATTGTATTTGGCCATGCGGTCTGAGCGTGAGGCAGAACCTGTTTTAATTTGACCGCAATTGAGTGCCACGGCAAGATCTGCAATGGTGTTGTCTTCGGTTTCGCCACTGCGGTGACTCATGACCGAAGAATAGCCGTTTCGGGTAGCCAATTGGACGGCTTCTATGGTTTCTGTAAGCGTACCAATTTGGTTTACCTTGACAAGGATGGAATTAGCTACACCTTGTTCAATGCCTTGCTGGAGTCTTTTGGTATTTGTTACAAAAAGATCATCGCCCACTAATTGGATTTTGTGACCTAATTTTTCAGTCGCGAGTTTCCATCCAGCCCAGTCGTCTTCGGCCAAGCCGTCTTCAATAGAGATAATAGGGTAGCGTTCGCACCAATCTGCCCAAAAGGCGACCATTTCTTCTGAATTTCTGGATTCACCGGTTGAGGCAAAATTATATTTACCGCTGGCTTCGTCATAAAACTCAGATGCAGCGGCATCTAGTGCAATATACAGGTCTACTCCGGGCGTAAAGCCAGCTTTTTCAATAGCTTCCATGACCACCTGCAAGGCTTCTTCATTGGAACCTAAATTAGGTGCAAATCCACCTTCGTCGCCTACATTCGTGGACATTCCTCTGGATTTCAAAACAGCTTTGAGGTGATGAAATACTTCAGTCCCCCAGCGTAAACCTTCAGAAAAACTTTTGGCGCCCAAAGGCATCACCATAAATTCTTGGATATCGATGAGGTTATCGGCGTGTGAACCACCATTGAGGATGTTCATCATGGGAACAGGCATCGTAACCGCACCTACACCTCCGATATATTGAAATAAACTTAGGCCAGCCTCTGCAGCAGCTGCCTTGGCAATAGCTAAGGAAGTACCTAAAATGGCATTGGCGCCTAAATTGGATTTGTTCGGCGTGTTGTCAAGGGCGATTAGGAGGTAGTCGATTTTCTTTTGTTCAAAAATATCCATGCCAAGTAAGGCATTTTGGATAGTTGTGTTGACGTTTTCTACAGCTTTGAGCACACCTTTACCTAGGTATTGAGCTTTGTCACCATCGCGAAGCTCGACAGCTTCGTGAATACCTGTAGAGGCTCCAGAAGGTACGGCTGCGCGTCCGAGCACTCCATTTTCTGTCAAGACATCAACTTCGATGGTAGGATTGCCGCGTGAATCTAAAATTTGACGGGCGTGGATGCTAGCGATAAAACTCATTTTGCTTGGTGTTGTTGCATGTATTGAATAAAGGTATCAAAGAGGTAACGGGAGTCGTGCGGACCCGCCGATGCTTCTGGATGGTATTGGACAGAGAATATAGGTTTGTCTTTGAGGGCAATTCCTGCAACTGTGTGGTCATTGAGGTGCTCGTGGGTCACTTCGATTGCCGGATTCGATGCAATACTTTCCTTAGAGATCACGAAGCCATGGTTTTGTGTAGTGATTTCACCTTTACCTGTCTTTAGGTTCAAAATAGGGTGATTGATGCCGCGGTGCCCATTGAACATTTTTTCTGTTTCCAACCCTTGGCTCAGGCCAAGAATTTGATGCCCCAAGCAAATGCCAAAAACAGGCTTGTTGTCAGCGGCAATTTCTTTGACCAGCGCAATGCTTTCTGTCATGACAGATGGGTCGCCAGGGCCATTAGACAGCATAAAACCGTCTGGTTCATATGCGTCGAGCTCAGCTTTAGCTGTATGCATCGGGAAGACTTTTACCTGACAACCGCGATCTACTAAGCAGCGCACAATATTTTTCTTGACGCCGAAGTCAATCAAGGCAACGCGGTATAACGCGTTCTCTGCACCAACTTCATATGCTTTGTCAGTGGTTACGCGAGAAGAAAGCTCAAGGCCATCCATTGATGGAATCTCTTTGAGCTTGTTTTTGAGGATGTCGAGATCTGATATTTCTGATGAAATGATGGCGTTCATGGCGCCTTTATTTCGTATGTGGCGAACGAGTGCACGGGTATCTATATCTGAAATACCCACTGTTTGATTCCGTTCCATGAGGTCTTGAAGCGATTCTTCTGCTGCCGTTCGTGAAAACCCATTGGAAAATTTCTTGGTGATGAGCCCTGCAATTTTGATAGAATCTGATTCAATTTCTTGTGGATGAACTCCGTAATTGCCAATATGAGCCGTTGTCATGATCAAAAGCTGCCCTAAATAGGAAGGGTCTGTAAATACTTCTTGGTATCCGGTCATGCCCGTGTTGAAGGCGATTTCCCCGCCTGTGGTTCCAATTTTGCCGATGGCAATGCCATTGAATACCGTGCCATCTTCTAAAAGGAGAATAGCTGCTTGATTTTGCTGCATTTAAAAATTTTCTTCAAAATTAAGGACTTTGTCAAAATAGGAGGGGTATAAAAACAAAAAAGGCGGACATTGTCCGCCTTTTTTATCAACATATTGTCAATTTATTCTTCTGTTTTCTCTTCTTCAGTCGCAGAACCTGCTTCTTCAGTTGATTCTGTAGCTGGTGTTTCTTCAACAACTTCTGTAGCTGGAGCTTCTTCAACAACTTCTGCCGCTGGAGCTTCTTCAACAACTTCTGCCGCTGGAGCTTCTTCAACAACTTCTGCCGCTGGAGCTTCTTCAACAACTTCTGCAACTGGAGCTTCTTCAACAACTTCTGCAACTCACGTTGCTTCAACAGTAGTTGCGCTAACCCCTACGTTAGCTTTTCCACCACGGCGTGAACGACGCGTTGTTTTCTTGCTTTCGTTGTTGCTGTATATTTCATTGAAGTCAACGAATTCAATCATACACATTTCGGCGTTGTCACCTAAACGGTAACCAGTGCGGATGATGCGTGTGTAACCACCTTCGCGGTTTGCAATTTTTGGCGCAACCTCTCTAAATAATTCGGTAACGGCTTCTTTACTTTGAAGGTAAGAGAAGACAACACGACGCGAGTGTGTAGAATCGGTTTTTGATTTGGTGAGCAATGGCTCAACAAATACACGCAAAGATTTTGCTTTTGCAATAGTGGTATTGATGCGCTTGTGTTCGATCAAAGAACAAGCCATATTTTGAAGCATTGCTTTGCGGTGGCCGGTCTTTCTTCCTAAGTGATTTACTTTATTTCCGTGTCTCATGACTTAAAATCTTAATCTCTGTCTAATTTATATTTTGCGACATTCATACCGAAAGTCAGGCCTTTGCTATCGACGAGGTCTTCTAGCTCAGTCAATGATTTCTTGCCAAAGTTTCTGAATTTCAATAAATCAGATTTGGCATAGGATACGAGGTCACCGAGGGTTTCTACATCTGCAGCTTTCAAGCAATTGAGGGCACGAACTGAAAGGTCCATATCCACCAATTTGGTTTTGAGCAATTGACGCATGTGTAGTGACGTTTCATCAAATTCTTCTGACTCAGCTTTGGTTTCACTGTCTAAAGTGATGCGCTCATCAGAGAACAACATGAAGTGGTGAATCAAAATTTTAGCAGCTTCTTTCAATGCATCTTTAGGATGAATAGATCCATCTGTTTTGATGTGGAATACCAATTTCTCATAGTCGGTTTTCTGCTCAACACGGTAGTTTTCGATACTGTATTGTACATTGACAATTGGTGTAAAAATAGAGTCAATGCATATAGTTCCGAAAGCAGCGTTTGCAGATTTGTTTTCATCTGCTGGCACATAACCACGACCTTTAACAATCGTAAGCTCCATTTCAAATTTAACTGAAGACTCCATATTACAAATAACGAGGTCAGGGTTTAACACCTGGAACGCACTTGTAAATTTACCAAGATCACCGGCTGTGAGTTGTTGTTGATTGCTCACTGAAACGATTACAGTTTCAGCGTCTGTTCCTTCGATTTGACGCTTGAAGCGCACTTGCTTGAGGTTTAGAACAATTTCTGTAACGTCTTCTACGATACCTTTGAGGGTAGTGAATTCATGGTCTGCACCTTGAATTTTTATAGACGAAATTGCAAAACCTTCTAAGGAAGAAAGCAAAATTCGACGCAGGGAGTTACCAATAGTAATTCCGTAGCCCGGTTCTAGCGGACGAAACTCAAATTCACCGTTGAAATCATCGGAGTTGAGCATGATAACCTTGTCAGGTTTTTGAAAATCCAATATTGCCATTTTCTATCGCTTAGGGTTATTTAGAATACAATTCGACGATCAATTGCTCGCGAATATTTTCTGGGATCATTTCTCTTGCTGGTAGGCTTAATAATCTACCGCTCATACTTGATGAATCCCAATCAAGCCAATCATATGTTTTGTTACTAGCCGTAAGGGAACCTGTAACTGCTTCTAAAGACTTTGATTTTTCGCGAACGCCTACGACGTCACCAATACGCAAAGTATAAGAAGGGATGTTTACAACTTCACCGTTTACTGTAATGTGTTTGTGAGAAACAAGCTGACGAGCTCCACGACGTGTAGGAGAGATACCTAAGCGATAAACTGTATTGTCTAAGCGTGCTTCGCAAAGTTGCAATAAGACTTCACCGGTAATTCCTTTCATGCGTGATGCTTTCTCAAACATATTCGCAAACTGACGCTCAAGGATACCATAAGTGTACTTCGCTTTTTGCTTTTCACCTAATTGTACCGCATATTCAGATTGCTTGCCACCTCTTCTTTTAGATGGGCCGTGTTGTCCTGGTCCGTAATTTCTTCTTTCCAAGGATTTGTCTGGGCCAAAAATTGGATCGCGGAAACGACGCGCAATTTTTGATTTAGGACCTCTGTATCTTGCCATTATATAAAATATTGTGCAGGCGTCATGAATTAAGGCATTCCTTCGATGACACTAAGCCCGCAGGTTAAAAAAAACTATACTCTTCTTCTTTTTGGAGGACGACAACCGTTGTGTGGCATTGGAGTCACGTCAACGATTTCTGTTACTTCAATACCTGAATTGTGAAGTGCACGGATGGCAGACTCGCGTCCAGCACCTGGGCCTTTTACATAAACACGCACTCTACGTAGTCCGAAGTCATGTGCTTCTTTTGATGCGTCTTCTGCTGCGATTTGTGCAGCATAAGGCGTGTTCTTTTTAGAACCTTTGAAGCCCATCTTGCCTGCAGATGACCAAGAGATCACTTGTCCGGCATTGTTCGTTAAAGAAATGATGATGTTATTGAAACTCGCTTGAATATGCGCTTCTCCGGCAGCATCAACTTTAACGTTCTTCTTCTTTTTTTGATTTGCTTTTGCCATTTTATTGGGAACTAATTATTATTTCGTTGCTTTTTTCTTATTCGCAACAGTCTTACGTTTTCCTTTACGTGTGCGAGAGTTGTTTTTGGTTCTTTGACCACGAAGCGGTAAACCTAAACGGTGACGAATCCCGCGCTGACATCCGATGTCCATGAGGCGCTTGATGTTCAACTGAACTTCTGAGCGCAACTGACCTTCCGTTTTGATTTCATTAACGGTGTTGCGAATAGCGGCTAATTGGTCATCATTCCATTCCTGGACTTTGATGTTTTCATCAATACCGTTTGTGTTCAAAATCATCTTAGCTTTACTTCTACCAATTCCGTAGATGTAAGTTAAGCCAATGACTCCTCTTTTGTTTTTTGGTAAATCTATACCTGCAATACGTGCCATATACTTATAATTATCCTTGACGTTGTTTTAATTTCGGATTCTTCTTGTTGATCACGTAAATTTTACCTTTACGCTTCACAATCTTGCAATCTGCAGTTCTCTTCTTAACTGATGCTCTGACTTTCATAATTCTAGTTATTTGTATCTAAAAGATATTCTACCTTTTGTTAAATCATATGGAGACATTTCTACTTTTACGCGGTCTCCTGGAAGTATTTTAATGTAAAACATGCGCATCTTGCCTGAAATATGAGCAGTAAGGACATGTCCGTTTTCGAGCTCTACTCTAAACATTGCGTTGGGCAGCGCTTCGAGTATTGTTCCGTCTTGTTCTATGGAGGTTTGTTTAGCCATCTTATTACATTCCAGATAATTCGTTAGCACCTCTACGACCTCTTACACGTGTGCCGTCCATGAGTGAATCCATGTTGCGGTTGAGTTGGTAAGTTTCGATTTGTTGTAGGGTGTCTAAAACTACACCCACCATGATTAAAATGGAAGTACCACCAAAGAACATGGCAAAGCTGTCATTTACACCTGCTAGTTTTGCAATAGAAGGTAAAATAGCAATTAGGGCAAGGAATAATGATCCCGGAAAGGTGATGCGAGATACAACTTGATCGACATATTCTGCCGTTTCTTCACCTGGACGAACACCTGGGATAAAACCACCGCTCTTTTTGAGGTCATCGGCGATTTTGTTTGGGTTGATCATGATAGCGGTGTAGAAGTAGGTAAATACCACGATAAGAACAACCAAAAGAAGGTTGTAACTAAAACCGTATGGATCTCCGAGGGTCTTGGTTAACCATCCGGCGTTCTGCTCCTGCGTCACTCCTTGGTATACCATGATTGGAATGGTCATGATCGCTTGGGCAAAGATGATCGGCATTACGCCACTTGCATTGATTTTGATAGGCAAGTAATTGCGTGCGCCGTTTACATCTTCCATTGCTCTTGCTCCGGCAACGCGCTTCGCTGTATTGAGCGGGATGCGCCTAACGCCTTGAACAATAAGAATGGTGATCATGATGATCAAGAAGAACATAACGATTTCTAAAACCAAGCGGATGAGGTTGCCTGCTTCTAAAGATTTACCAAACTCTGCAAAGAATGCACCAGGTAGGCGAGATAGGATGCCGACTGTAATGAGTAAAGAGATACCGTTGCCAATGCCGCGCTCAGTGATGCGTTCACCTAACCATACTGCAAACATAGAGCCTGCGATGAGTAACATGATGGTTTGTGTCCACCAAAAGGTACTTGGATCATCGGGCATTGCATTTTTGTTACTTACGTAAAGCGTAAGGTAACTAGGGGCTTGTAAAGCACAAATAACGATGGTCAAAAGACGCGTGTAGTTATTGATTTGCTTTCTGCCTGATTCTCCTTCATTTTGCAATTTCTGAACCGCTGGAACAGCCATTCCTAACAATTGCATGATGATGGAGGCACTGATGTAAGGCATGATGCCAAGCGCCATAATCGAAGCATTGGAGAATCCTCCACCCGAAAACACGGAGAGGATACTTTCTAGAAAGTTTTGGTCTGTAGCCGTGGTTGTCAGGGCGTCGTATTTGACACCAGGCAAAATCACGAAGGATCCTACTCGGTAAGTAAGAATAAGGCCAAGTGTTAGGAGAATGCGCTTGCGCAGCTCTTCAACTTTCCAGATATTTTGCAGGTTGGTTATGAATCGTTTCATCTAAAAGCGTGCAAAGATAGTTAGATTTTTGTACATGTACCACCTAAGGCTTCAATTGCAGCAATTGCTGTGGTTGAAAATCCGTTGGCGGAAATGTTTACTTTCGCTTTCAAGTCACCACGACCAAGTACTTTGACGAGTTGGTTGTTCGATAAAAGACCGTTCTCACGCATGACTTCAGGAGTGATGTCCAGAATGCCTTTTACGTTGGCTAAGTTTTCGATCATGTCGAGATTAATGGCTTTGTATTCAACACGATTGATGTTTTTAAAACCAAATTTAGGTACGCGACGCTGCAAAGGCATTTGTCCACCTTCAAAACCAATTTTGGTTTTGTAACCAGAACGAGATTTTGCACCCTTGTGTCCACGTGTGGAGGTACCACCGCGTCCTGATCCTTGACCACGACCGATACGCTTTTCTGCTTTGATCGAGCCTGCTGCTGGTGTAAGATTATGTAATTCCATTTCTTTCTTAGTCTATTGTTCCACTACTTGAATAAGGTGTTTTACCTTATTCACCATTCCCATAATTTGAGGAGTTACCTCTTTTTCTATAACTTGGTTCAAGCGACGAAAACCTAAAGCTTGGATTGTAGCTTTTTGATCAGCTGGACGCTTGATCGCACTTTTCACTAGTTTGATTTTGATTGAGCTCATTGCTGAATATTTTAACCGTTGAATACTTTATCAAGGGAAATTCCACGTTGACGAGCAACTGCAACTGCATCGCGCATGTTTGATAGTGCGACCATAGTTGCTTTCACTACGTTGTGTGGATTAGATGATCCTTGAGATTTTGCCAATACATTGTGTACGCCAACGCTTTCGAGTACTGCGCGCATTGCACCACCGGCGATTACACCAGTACCTTCAGTTGCTGGCTTGAGGAATACCTCAGCACCACCGAATTTACCTTTTTGTTCGTGCGGAACAGTACCTCTAAGAATAGGAACTTTGATCAAGTTTTTCTTAGCGTCGTCGATGCCTTTAGTAATGGCTTCGGTAACTTCTTTCGCTTTACCAAGGCCATGACCAACAACGCCGTGTTCGTCACCAACTACAACAATAGCTGAGAAACTGAACGTACGACCACCTTTGGTTACTTTGGTAACACGATTCACTGCAACGAGTTTGTCTTTTAACTCGATATCAGCTGATTTCACTCTGTTTACGATTTGAGCTGCCATTTTTCTTAAAATTTGAGTCCTCCTTCGCGAGCTGAATCAGCCAAGGATTTAATTCTACCATGATACAAGTAACCATTGCGGTCAAAAACGACGCGTTCTACACCTGCTTTTTGAGCAACTTCTGCGATTTTCTTTCCGACAACTGCTGCCTGATTAACTTTATTGACTTTTTGCGCATCGTCCATTTTCAGTGAACCAGCAGAGGCAAGTGTACGACCTGTGTTGTCGTCTATTACTTGCGCATAAATTTGCTTGTTACTTCTAAAAACAGTGAGACGTGGAATAGCTGAAGTACCGAAAAGTTTTTTTCTGATTCTTCGCTTGATTTTTGCTCTTCTTAAGACTTTATTTAGTGCCATAATTCTTTCGATTATTTTTTACCTGCTGACTTACCAGCTTTTCTACGAATTTCTTCACCTACAAAGCGGATACCTTTTCCTTTGTATGGTTCAGGTTTTCTGAAAGAGCGAATCTTGGCTGCAACTTGTCCGAGTAATTGCTTGTCGTGAGACTCAAGAGAGACCACAGGAGCTTTACCTTTTTCAGTTGTAGTGGTAACGTTCACTTCTTTCGGGATTTCCAAAATAATGGCATGTGAAAATCCGAGGGCTAATTCGAGTTGTTGACCAGTTGCTGTTGCACGGTAACCAACTCCAATAACTTCCATCTCTTTTTTGAATCCTACTGATACACCTTGGATCATGTTGAAAACCAAAGAGCGGTATAAACCGTGCTTTGAGCGGTGATCTGGTGCGTCAGTAGCACGCGCAAAAGTAATGATGTTGTCTTCGATGCTTACGCTGATCGAAGCATCAATGTGTTGTGTTAATTCGCCTTTTTTCCCTTTTACCGTGAACACGGCATCTTTGAACGTCACTTCGACGCCACTTGGGATTGTTATAAGTGCTTTTCCAATTCTTGACATTGCTCTTAATTTTTAGTAAACGTAACAAAGAACTTCACCACCAATTTTTTGGTGACGTGCTTCCTTATCTGTAATCACACCACGAGAGGTAGAAACGATGGCAATACCTAAACCATTCAAAACGCGTGGCATTTCTTCGGCACTGCTATATTTTCTAAGTCCTGGACGTGAAGCACGTTGCAATTTAGTAATGGCTGGTACACGCGTAGACATGTTGTATTTCAAGGCGATTTTGATGGCACCTTGTTTGTTGTCTTCCTCAAATTTGTAGTTGAGGATATACCCTTGATCAAACAAAATTTGTGTCATTGCACGTTTAATGTTTGAACTTGGGATATCTACGGTCTTCAAGCCTGCTGCACTCGCATTTCTGATGCGGGTGAGAAAGTCTGCTATTGGATCTGTATTCATTTCTTTAGTTTTTTCTTAATTACCAACTTGCTTTCTTAACTCCGGGGATTTTACCAGCCAAAGCCATCTCGCGGAAAGTTACCCTTGAGATACCAAATTGACGCATGTAACCTCTCGGACGACCAGTTAAGCCACAGCGATTGTGTTTTCTGATTTTGGAGGAGTTTGCTGGTAATTTTTGCAATTTCATCATTGCGTCCCATTTGAGAGACTGAATTTCTTCAGATGCATCTGTCGACTTCAAAATTTTGGTGAGTTCCGCACGTTTCTTTTCGTAACGGTTTACTAACCTTTCTCTTTTGCGCTCACGCGCTTTCATTGATTCTTTAGCCATTTCTATTACTTTTTAATAAATGGAAAACCAAATGCATCCAACAATGCTTTTGCCTCTTCGTCGCTAGCTGCTGATGTAACGAAGGTGATATCCATACCTAAAATTCGGTTTACTTTGTCAATATCAATTTCTGGGAAAATGATATGTTCTTTGATACCGAGGTTGAAGTTACCACGACCGTCAAATCCTTTGGGGTTGATTCCGCGGAAGTCACGTGTTCTTGGCAATGCAACAGCAAGTAAACGATCTAGGAAGTCGTACATGCGGTCACCACGAAGGGTCACTTTTGTACCAATTGGCATCCCTTTACGCAACTTAAAGTTGGAGATATCTTTCTTAGAAATTGTAGTAATTGCTTTTTGACCAGCGATACGAGATAAGTCAGCAGCTGCATTATCGATCAATTTCTTGTCGGCAACCGCCTCACCCATACCTTGGCTGAGAACAATTTTTTCTAACCTAGGAACGCTCATTACAGATTTGTAATTGAAACGCTCTTGAAGCGTTTGCTTGATTTCGTTCCTGTACTTTTCTTTTAATCTTGGCGTGTAACTCATTACTTAATCACCTCCCCTGATTTTTTGGAGTAACGTACTAATTTACCTTCTACCTCTTTTCTTCCGATACGGCTGGCAACACCGTTGCTCATGACCATAAGGTTAGAAATGTGAATCGAACCTTCTTTTTCTTCGATGCCACCTTGAGGATTTGTTGCGCTTGGCTTGTTGTGTTTTTTAACCATGTTAACACCTTCAACAGTTGCACGCATTTTCTCGCGGTCTATGGTGGCAATTTTGCCCTCACGACCTTTGGATTCACCGGAAATAACCTTCACGGTGTCGCCAATCTTGATGTGTAATTTCTTTTGCATTACTCAATGATTTATAACACCTCAGGTGCTAGTGAAACAATTTTCATGTAGTTGCTTTCACGCAATTCACGAGCTACTGGCCCGAAAATACGCGTACCACGCATTTCACCACCTTGGTTGAGGATCACACACGCATTGTCGTCAAAACGAATGTAAGAACCGTCTGCGCGACGAATTTCTTTTTTCGTTCTTACTACAACTGCTTTTGCTACTGAACCTTTTTTGACGGCTGCGTTGGGCATTGCACTTTTAACGGCAACAACAATTTTGTCACCAACTGAAGCATAGCGTCTTCTTGTACCGCCTAAAACGCGGATGACCAATACTTCCTTTGCTCCTGAGTTGTCTGCTACTGATAGTCTGGATTCTGTTTGTATCATTTTATCCGATTATTTAGCGCGTTCTACAATTTCTACCATTCTCCAGTTCTTTGATTTACTCAAAGGACGTGTTTCCATGATGCGAACGGTGTCACCAATATGACAATCGTTGTTTTCGTCGTGAGCAACAAAACGGGTAGTTTTCTTAACGAACTTACCATATTTCGGGTGCTTCACTTTACGTTCAACAGAAACGACAATGGATTTCTCCATTTTGTCACTGGTTACGACACCAATTCTTTCTTTTCTTAAATTTCGTTTTTCCATGTTCATTTTTTTATCTCAGGATTAAGCCTGATTTGAACGTTTAGTTAACTCTGTACTCAATCTTGCTACCAGTTTGCGCATGTGATGAATGCGCAATGGATTTTCAATTGGAGCCAATTTGTGCGTCAACTTCAAGTTAGTCAATTGACCTTTGAAGTCTTCCAAACGGCCTTGTAAATCCGCTGTAGATAGATTTGTGATTTCTGTTTGTTTCATCTTTATCGATTAAACTGGTAAAACATAATCATTGCGAACAATGAACTTGCATTTCACAGGCAACTTCTGTGCGGCAAGGCGCATTGCTTCTTTTGCAATGTCGTAAGCGACACCATCTGCTTCAAACATGATCGTTCCTGGTTTGATCACGGCAACCCAGTGGCTAGGTGCACCCTTACCTTTACCCATACGTACTTCAGCTGGTTTTGAGGTAACCGGCTTGTCTGGGAATATTCGGATCCAAACTTTTCCTTCACGCTTCATGTATCGAGTAACGGCGATACGAGAAGCTTCAATCTGACGTGAAGTAATCCATGCTGGTTCCAAAGCCTTTAATCCGAAAGATCCGAACGCGATTGTTGAGCCACGATGGGCCAATCCACGGTTTCTTCCTTTCTGTACTCTTCTAAATTTTGTTCTTTTAGGCTGTAACATTTCCTGTCAATTTAACTGTCTTACTTCTTTTTTCTTTTGAACGACGCAGGTTTGCGGTCGCCTCCTTGGTTGCTGTTTCCTGCACCGGTATTCATGCCGATGTTAGGAGCGAGGTCGCGCTTACCATATACTTCACCGCGGCAAATCCACACTTTTACACCGATACGTCCGTATGTAGTGTGTGCTTCAGATACTGCGTAGTCGATGTCTGCACGGAATGTATGCAATGGTGTACGTCCGTCTTTGTACATTTCTGTACGAGCCATTTCAGCTCCGTTCAAACGGCCAGAGATTTTAACTTTAATCCCTTCAGCACCCATGCGCATAGATCCGGCGATGGCCATTTTAATGGCACGACGGAAAGAAATACGGGCTTCTAATTGACGAGAAATACCATCAGACACTAAGCGTGCGTCTAATTCTGGACGCTTTACTTCGAAGATGTTGATTTGAATTTCTTTTTTCGTCAACTTTTTCAATTCTTCTTTTAGTTTGTCAACTTCTTGACCACCTTTACCGATGATGACACCAGGGCGTGCAGTATTGATAGTGACCGTAACTAGTTTGAGAGTGCGCTCGATAATGATTTTAGCAATACTTGCTTTAGCCAAACGAGCGTTTAGGTAACGACGGATTTGATCGTCTTCGATGATTTTATCTTTGTAGTCGTTGCCACCGTACCAATTTGATTCCCATCCGTGGATGTAACCAAGTCTATTTCCAATTGGATTCGTTTTTTGTCCCATTTCTTCTAGTTATTTAGTGCCATCAACTACGATCGTCACGTGGTTCGATCTTTTTCTAATTCTGTGTGCACGACCTTGCGGTGCTGGTTGAATGCGTTTGAGCATTGTTCCACAACCTACTTCAATACGACTCACTACGAGTGTTTCTTGGCTGATGTCTGCACCTTCGTTTTTTTGTTCCCAGTTTGCAATTGCAGAACGGAGAAGTTTACCAAGGCTTGTAGAAGCATCTTTACTATTGAAGTGGAGGATGTTCAAAGCTTTATTGACTTCAACACCACGAATCAAATCAGCTACTAATCTCATCTTACGAGGAGAAATAGGTGAATCATTCAAGCGCGCGATGGCCATTGACTTTTTATTCTCTTTTAGCTCTTCAGCTCTTAAGCGTTTTCTAGCTCCCATGACTGTAATAATTCTTAACGTTTCTTATCTTTTTTATTACCGGCGTGGCCACGGAAGTTGCGGGTAGGAGAAAATTCTCCTAGTTTGTGACCTACCATGTTTTCCGTAACAAATACTGGAATGAACTTATTGCCGTTGTGAACAGCGAAGGTCAAACCAACAAATTCTGGAGTAATCGTGGATGCTCTTGACCATGTTTTTATGACAGCCTTACTGCTTGACTCTTGAGCATCGTCAACTCGTTTCATCAGCTTATAGTGAACAAACGGTGGTTTCTTTAATGAACGACTCATACCTTAATTATTTCTTTCTTCTTTCTACAATTAACTTATCGGAATACTTGGTCTTGGATCTTGTTTTAAATCCTTTTGCAGGCATACCATTTCTAGAGCGGGGATGACCACCAGAGTTGCGGCCTTCACCACCACCCATTGGGTGATCAACTGGGTTCATCACGACACCACGTACACGTGGGCGGCGACCTAACCAGCGAGAGCGTCCTGCTTTACCAGAGACAACTAGGTTGTGCTCCGCGTTAGAAACAGAACCAATTGTAGCAAGACAAGTTGTAAGAATCATACGCGTTTCACCTGAAGGCATTTTTACGATAGCGTATTTGCCATCACGTGCGTTCAATTGTGCGTATGTACCTGCACCACGTGCAATGATACCTCCTGCTCCTGGCTTCAATTCGATATTGTGAATGACAGTACCAAGTGGAATATCAGAAAGAAACATGGCATGGCCAACATTAGGTAAAGCTGTTTTTCCTGATAAAATGACGTCATCAACTTTTAATCCGGTAGGAGCAATGATGTAGCGTTTTTCACCATCTGCGTAAAACAACAATGCGATGTTAGCAGTACGGTTTGGATCATATTCAATAGATTTAACTGTAGCGGGGATATCAAACTTTTCACGCTTGAAATCAACGATACGATATCTTTGCTTGTGACCTCCACCAAGGTAGCGCATGGTCATGCGACCATCGTTGTTACGACCACCTGATTTTTTCATCGGTGCCAACAAACTCTTCTCTGGCGTCGCTTTGGTAAGCTCTGCAAAGTCAGTAGCTACTTTATGGCGCTGACCGGGAGTTGTTGGTTTAAATTTTTTCAAACTCATGGTTAAACATTAATAATTGTTAAATAAATCAATGGTTTCACCATCTGCTATCGTTACTACAGCCTTCTTCCATTGTTTGCTTTTTTGCTCAACAATGCCTTTATTCGTGTACTTCACAGAGGATACCCCACCACCATAGTTTAATGTATGAACATCTGTGACATGTACTCCATACATCTTTTCGATGGCATTTTTAATTTCGATTTTGTTGGACTTACGGTCGACTTCAAAAGTAAAGCGATTAGAAAGCTCGCTTAGTTTTGTCGCTTTTTCCGTAATGACCGGCTTCTTGATAATAGTTTGCATAACGCTTAGTTAAGAATCGTTTGAATTTTCTCAATAGAGCTTTCAGCCAAAATCACTTTTGCTGCGTTGAGCACGTCGTAAGTGTTAAAGGAATCTGCTGTTACGACTTTTACACGTCCAAGGTTACGCGCAGCTAAGTATACGCTGTCCGTTTTGTCACCGAGGATAAAAAGTACTTTTTGGTTTTCAAGGTTGAGCGAAGATAAAAGCGCTTTAAAGTCTTTTGTTTTTGCTTCCATGTGAAGGTCTTGAATGACCATTAGAGAGTCGCTTTTCACTTTGAAAGCAAAAGCAGACTTACGTGCCAAACGTTTCAACTTCACGTTTAATTTGAAGTGGTAGTTGCGTGGGCGTGGTCCGAAAATACGGCCTCCACCTACACGTGTACCAGATTTAACTGAACCCGCACGTGCACCACCAGTACCTTTTTGACGCTTGATTTTTCTGGTAGAACCAGCAATCTCGTTGCGCTCTTTAGATTTGTGAGTACCTTGACGTTTGTTCGCTAAATGTTGTTTGACATCCAAGTAAATTGCATGGTTGTTTGGTTCAATTCCAAACACCTCGTCTGCAAGGGTTACTGACTGAGCAGTAGCTGCACCTTTTGAATCGTAGATCTTCAGTTTCATTACTTGACAATTGTTACGGTTGAACCATTTGCACCTGGAATCGATCCTTTAATGATCACTAGATTCTTGTCTGCAATTACCTTTAAAATTTGTAGGTTGGCCTGCTTGCGTCTTTTGTTACCCATTTGACCCGCCATGCGCATTCCTTTGAATACACGTGCTGGATAGGAACAAGCACCGATAGAACCTGGTGCACGAAGACGGTTGTGCTGACCGTGTGTAGCTTGTCCAACGCCGGCGAATCCGTGGCGACGAACAACCCCTTGGAAACCTTTACCTTTTGTGGTTCCGGTTACATCGACAAATTCACCTTCACTGAAGACACTGATGTCAATGGTGTCTCCTAAATTAGCTGAGTCGAATCCTTTGAATTCAACCAACTTGGCTTTAGGAGCCGTGTTTGATTTTTTGAAATGGCCTTTCAATGCATTGGGGGTGTTTTTCTCTTTGCGAGCACCGAATCCCAACTGAACTGCATCGTAACCATCCCTGTCTTGTGTTTTGACTTGCGTCACAACACAAGGACCAGCTTCTACGACTGTGCATGGCATTGATTTGCCCTCAGCACTGAAGATGCTAGTCATCCCGATTTTGCGTCCAATAATTCCTGGCATATACTAGTTGTTAAAAATTACACTTTGATTTCTACGTCAACTCCACTAGGAAGCTCCAACTTCATGAGGGCATCAACAGTCTTTGAAGAACTGCTATAGATATCCATCAAACGCTTGTAGGCACACAATTCGAATTGCTCACGCGCCTTTTTGTTCACGTGTGGTGAACGAAGTACGGTGTAAATTCTTTTGTGTGTTGGAAGTGGAATAGGACCACTTACCACAGCACCTGTAGACTTCACTGTTTTTACGATTTTCTCTGCTGATTTATCGAGCAAGTTGTGATCGTAAGATTTTAATTTGATTCTGATTTTTTGGCTCATCTGCTTAACTTTTTATGCTGTGACTTAACCTTTTGCTTTAGCTACTACTTCTTCTGCGACGTTTCTTGGGGCCTCAGCATAGTGAGAAAACTCCATTGAAGAACTTGCGCGTCCAGATGTGATGGTTCTCAGCTGTGTAACATATCCAAACATTTCAGATAATGGAACGTCAGCTTTGAGCACTTTAGCACCATTGCGGTCATCCATGCCTTTCATCATGCCACGACGACGGTTGAGGTCACCAACGACGTCACCCATGTTTTCTTCTGGTGTAACCACCTCTAATTTCATGATTGGTTCAAGAAGAATTGGGCTACATAATTTCAATGCTGCACGGTAAGCCATTCTTGCACACAATTCGAATGATAGTGAGTCGGAGTCGACGTTGTGGTATGAACCATCAATCAATTCGACAACCAAAGCGTCGATAGGGAAGCCAGCCAATACACCATTTTTCATGGAGTCTTTGAAGCCTTTTTCGACTGAAGGAATAAATTCACGTGGAATGTTACCACCTTTAATGCTATTGATGAATTCAAGACCCGTTTTTTCTTCGTTCGTTTGAGCTGAAATTTTAACGTTGATGTCTGCAAATTTACCGCGACCACCTGTTTGTTTTTTGTAAACTTCACGGTGATCTGTTCGGCCTGTGATGGCTTCGCGGTAAGCTACTTGTGGAGCACCTTGGTTGACTTCAACTTTAAACTCACGCTTCAAACGGTCGATGATGATCTCGAGGTGAAGCTCACCCATACCTGAGATAATGGTTTGCCCTGTTTCTTCGTCTGTGTTGACGCGGAAAGTTGGATCTTCTTCAGAAAGTTTATTTAAACCAATTGATAGACGATCTGTGTCAGCTTGCGTTTTAGGCTCAATTGCCAAACCGATAACCGGATCTGGGAAGTCCATGGACTCAAGAATGATTGGTGCATTTTCTGCACAAAGGGTATCGCCAGTTTTGATGTCTTTAAATCCTACAACGGCACCGATATCGCCAGCTCCTAGTTCAGGAATTTGGTTTTGTTTGTTGGCGTGCATTTGGAAGATACGAGAAATACGCTCTTTGTTGTCTGAACGCGTGTTCAAGACATAAGAACCTGCTTCAAGTTTACCAGAGTAAGCACGAACGAAACACAAACGACCTACAAACGGGTCTGTTGCAATTTTGAATGCAAGACCAGCGAAAGGCTCATCGTAAGATGGTTTGCGCGTCACTTCTTGATCGGTTTTAGGGTTGATACCGGTAATGCCTTCAACATCCATTGGTGAAGGAAGGATTTCCATTACCATGTCGAGCATTGCTTGTACGCCTTTGTTTTTGAAAGAAGAGCCACACATCATTGGAACAACTTTTCCAGCGATGGTTGCTTGACGCAAAGCACTTAAGATTTCGCGTTCTGTCAAAGAGTTTTCGTCTTCGAAGAATTTCTCCATGAGGGTTTCGTCGAATTCGGCTACTGCTTCGAGTAGTTCTGAACGCAATTGACGTGCTTCATCGACAATATCAGCAGGAATTTCTACTTCTTGGAAAGTCATTCCCATGTCGTGCTCATTCCAAACAATACCTCTCCAGTTGATCAAGTCGACCACACCTTTGAAGTTATCTTCTTCACCGATATTGATTTGAAGCGGAAGCGCTTGGCTTCCCAACATTGTTTTAACTTGGCGACAAACCATTAAGAAGTCTGCACCCTGGCGGTCCATTTTGTTTACAAAACCAATACGTGGAACGTTGTAGTTATTAGCCAAACGCCAGTTGGTTTCTGACTGAGGCTCAACGCCATCAACTGCAGAGAACAAAAATACCAATCCGTCAAGTACGCGAAGGGAACGGTTTACCTCTACGGTAAAGTCAACGTGTCCTGGGGTATCAATGATGTTAACGTGGTATTTTTGACCGCGGTAGTTCCAATCTAAGGTGGTAGCAGCAGAGGTAATGGTAATACCACGCTCTTGTTCTTGCTCCATCCAGTCCATAGTGGCTGCACCGTCGTGAACCTCACCAATTTTGTGACTTACACCACCATAATAAAGGATACGCTCAGTTGTAGTGGTTTTACCAGCATCGATGTGTGCTGCAATACCAATATTTCTTGTGAATCTTAAATCTCTAGCCATTTCTTAGAATCTGAAGTGTGAAAATGCTTTGTTAGCTTCAGCCATGCGAAGCGTATCTTCTTTCTTCTTGAAAGCTGCGCCTTCTTCTTTGGAAGCGGCGATGATTTCTGAGGCCAAACGTTGGGCCATTGTTTTCTCGTTGCGTTTGCGTGAGTAACCGATTAACCATTTCATAGCTAACGATGCCTTGCGCTCTTCGCGAACAGGAGTAGGGATTTGGAAAGTAGCACCACCGACGCGACGTGAGCGTACTTCTACACTTGGCGTAATGTTTTCGATGGCTTTTTTCCAGGTTTCGAGACCATTGGACTCTTCGATTTTCTTTTCTACGATTTCTAATGCTTCGTAAAAAATACGGAATGCTAAACTTTTTTTACCGTCTAGCATGAGGTTGTTCACAAATTTAGTGACAACTACTTCTTGAAACTTTGGATCCGGTAGGATCGCAATTTTTTTCGCTTTTCTTCTTCTCATGATGTCTAGCTATTAATTATTTCTGCTTTGGACGTTTTGTACCATACTTAGAACGACGTTGGCTACGGCCTTGTACTCCGGCTGTATCCTCTGCACCACGAACAATGTGGTAACGTACCCCAGGTAAATCTTTTACCCTTCCTCCTCGCACAAGTACTAATGAGTGTTCTTGAAGATTGTGGCCTTCGCCACCGATGTAAGCATTGACTTCTTTTCCATTGGTCAAACGTACACGCGCTACCTTTCGCATGGCCGAGTTCGGCTTTTTAGGAGTTGTCGTGTACACACGAACGCAAACACCTTTGCGTTGTGGACATGAATCAAGCGCAGCAGACTTACTTTTCTTGACTACCGCAGTTCTTCCTTTGCGAACTAATTGTTGAATAGTTGGCATAAAATACTCTTGTTTTTAATAATAAATAATAACCCTCAAACGCACTTTGAGGGGTGCAAAGATAACTATTTATTTTTATAATCCAAGAGCGTTTGAAAAATAATCGGCTATTTTTGGCCTGATTTTCAAAAAAAAAGGAACCCAAGCGGATTCCTTTTTTAAATGTGAATAAAAATCACCTATTGGGAGATCAATTCAGTTATCTGTAGAGTGTTGTTTTGACGGCTTTTACGATGCGCTCTACATTTGGTAAAGCTTCCTCGATGAGGGTTGGTGAAAAAGCAAATGGGGTGTCGGTTTGGGTAACACGTTGCACTGGCGCATCTAGGTAGTCAAAAGCATAGCGCTGGAGGTGGTATGCGATTTCTGAAGAGATGCTCGCCAAAGGCCATGCTTCTTCGACAACCACACAACGGTTAGTTTTCTTGATGGATTCAACAATACAACCATAATCAATTGGGCGGATAGTTCGCAAGTCGATGATTTCGACACTGATGTTTTGTTTGGCTAATGCGTCTGCGGCTTCTTGAGCCACTTTGATAATCTTACCAAAGGTAACGAGTGTGATATCTGTACCTTTTCTTTTGACGTCGGCAACACCGATAGGAATGATGAATTCTCCTTCAGGTACTTCGCCTTTGTCGCCGTACATTTTTTCTGATTCTAAGAAGACAACGGGGTCGTTGTCGCGGATGGCGGCTTTTAAAAGACCTTTTGCGTCGGCTGGGTTAGAAGGTGTGATGACTTTTAGGCCAGGAACGTGCGCATAAAAAGCCTCAAAACTTTGAGAGTGCGTGGCTGCTAATTGGCCAGCTGGGCCGTTGCCACCGCGAAATACAATAGGACAACCGTACTGACCACCAGACATCTGAAGCATTTTAGCAGCAGAATTGATGATTTGATCGGCGGCAAGAATAGCGAAGTTCCAGGTCATGAACTCTACAATTGGGCGCAAGCCGTTCATGGCTGCACCAACAGCGATACCTGAAAAACCAAGTTCGGCAATTGGCGTGTCGATGATGCGTCTTGGGCCAAATTCGTCGAGCATGCCTTGAGATACTTTGTAAGCACCGTTGTATTCGGCTACTTCTTCTCCGAGTAAAAATACGCTTTCATCTCTGCGCATTTCTTCGGACATGGCTTCTCTAAGGGCTTCTCGGAACTGTAGGGTTTTCATAGTGTCATTTTTACAATTAGCAAAATTACAAATAAGTCAGAAACTATAAATGCTTATGCTACTTTAAGTGTTGCGATTTTTGATTTGCCAAATTGTTTGGTGGCGTAGTCGAGATTGACAGATAATGATTTTTTGGAAGAACCTGGAAGTTCAAACATGGCATCGGTGAGGATGGCTTCGCAGATAGAGCGCAACCCTCTGGCACCTAAGCCAAATTCCATGGCTTTTTCTACAATGAAATCGAGTACTTCTTGATCGAGGTCGAGCTTCACGCCGTCCATGTCAAACAGTTTGGTATATTGCTTTACCAAGGCGTTTTTGGGTTCGGTGAGAATGCGTTTGAGATCGGCTTCTTTGAGTGGTTCTAAGTAGGTGAGCACCGGGAAACGACCAATGAGCTCTGGAATGAGACCAAAGGTACGGATATCGGTTGGCGTGATGTATTTAAGTAGGGAGTCTTGTTCGATACTTTGTTCGGCTGCTGATGAAAAACCGATGGTTTGTCGGTTGATGCGATTGGCAATGAGCCTTTCTATACCGTCAAAGGCACCTCCGCAAATAAATAAGATGTTTTTGGTATCGATGGAAATCATTTTTTGCTCGGGGTGCTTGCGGCCGCCTTGTGGCGGCACATTGACCGTTGCGCCCTCGAGCAGTTTGAGCAAGGCTTGTTGTACGCCTTCACCAGAAACGTCGCGGGTAATACTTGGGTTGTCGTTTTTACGGGCAATTTTGTCGACCTCATCGATGAAGACAATGCCCATTTGTGCGTTGTCTACGTTGTAATCGGCAGCTTGTAAGAGACGAGATAGGATACTTTCTACATCTTCACCCACATAACCTGCTTCAGTTAAAACGGTGGCGTCGGCAATACAAAATGGCACATTGAGTAGTTTGGCAATCGATTTAGCAAGCAGGGTTTTGCCCGTGCCCGTGCGACCAACTAAGATGACGTTAGATTTTTCAATTTCTACTTCGTTTTCTGTGGTCTTTTGCTTGAGCCTTTTGAAGTGATTATAGACGGCAACAGCCAATACTTTTTTGGCATCTTGTTGGCCAATTACGTATTCATCGAGGTGGGCTTTGATTTCTTGTGGTTTGAGCAAGTTGAGCCCTTGAAAAGCAGCACTTGTTGCACTTGGAGAAAGGGTAAGTTCTTCTTGCACAATTTTGCTGGCCTGATTGGCGCAGGAGTCGCAGATGTGGCCATTGATGCCCGCAATGAGCATATTGACACCAGAACGCGGCGAGCCACAAAATGAGCAAGTTGTTTCTTTTTTGGCCATGTTTTATTTTGGATTGCGCAATAAAACTTCATCAACCATGCCGTAGGCTTTCGCTTCTTCGGAGGTCATCCAGTAATCGCGGTCGGAGTCGGCCCAAACTTTGTCGTAGTCTTGTTTGCTGTGTGTGGCGATGATATCGTAGAGTTCTTTTTTCAATTTTTGGATCTCGCGGGCAGTGATCTCGATGTCTGAGGCTTGGCCTTGCGCTCCGCCGAGTGGTTGGTGAATCATGACGCGCGAGTGCTTGAGTGCGCTGCGTTTGCCTTCAGCGCCTGCACAAAGCAAAACTGCGCCCATAGAAGCGGCCATTCCAGTACAAATGGTAGCAACGTCAGGACGGATATACTGCATGGTGTCGTAAATACCTAAACCAGCATATACAGAGCCACCCGGAGAGTTGAGGTAAATTTGAATGTCTTTTTTGGCATCAACGGACTCTAAAAATAAGAGCTGTGCGTTGATGATATTGGCAACTTGGTCGTTGATGCCGGTACCAAGAAAAATAATGCGGTCCATCATGAGGCGTGAAAAAACATCCATTTGGGTCATGTTCAATGGGCGCTCTTCTATGATGTAGGGAGTCATGGAAGACTCGATATAGTGGTCCACGTTCATGCTGCTAATGCCCATGTGTTTAGTGGCGTATTTGCGAAATTCGTTGCTGTCCATCTTTTTTTAATTTAGAGTCTCAAATTTAGTGATAAAGGTTGGCTTATTGCGTTACTTTTTTTCAAAAAAAAATCCTGAACGGATTCAGGATTTTAAAAGGGTTTGAAGGATCAGCTTATTTCACCAAATCGATAAAAGTAGCGTCGTTCATTAATTTGATAAATTCGCGGTCTTTACTCGCTTTTTCTTTGAGTGCAGCGTTTTTGGAGATGGCTGTTTTCAATTTAGCAACTACTGCGTCTGCGCTTGCACCGCTTCTGGCTTCTATGATTGCTTTGAGGTAGGCTAACTCTGCTGTTTCTGTGAGGCCTGCACTCGCTTTTTTCGCGGCATCTAGTTTGTTGGTAAGGATAAGTACAAGCACTTTGTTGTAGCTGTCTTGACTGATATTTTTCTCTGCCGCACTGTAATTACCTTCCATGATATCGATGATACCTGAGTTGTAGCCAGAAACAGCTGTTTTAGACTTCGCTAGTAATTTTTTGGCAGCAGCACGGTTGCCTTCTAAAATCAAGCTTGCTGCGAGGTTGTTGTCCGATACAGCATTTGCTTTGATTTCGTTTGCTTTTTTGAAAGATACAGCAGCATCTTTTGTATTGCCTAATTCAAAAAGTGTAGCGCCTAGATTGGTGTGTGTGCGGAAGTCAGCTGAATAGTTGGCTGCTGCAATACCGTAAATGCGTGCTTTTTCGTTCGCATCGGTAGTTAATTTACCAGCTGTAAAGAGCAATTCTTCAACTGATAGACTGTTTGGATTTTGAACGGTTGCGGTGCGGAGTTCATCGTCGGTAAGGCCGAATTCGGTGTATTTAACGACAATAACTGCGCGGCGAATCATAGGGAATACATCGCGCTCAAGCTCAATATATGCCTTGCCAAGGTTCACCATGTCTTTTTCGCGTTGCTCAGCGTCTTTGGTCATTTCGAGGATGCGGATGAACAAATTTTTGTCTGCTTCTGGAATTGTTGTAGTGGCAGCCAATTGATTTTTAAAACCTTCGAAATCTTCACCAAATTTTGCCAAGGCATAAGCGTTGGTATCTGCATAAGCAGTGAGGTTGGCTTTTGTCATGAGGTCGGTGAGGGCCTTGCGCGCGGCAACCGTACGATCAGATGAAAGGTTGTCGTTTTTGGCAACTTCACCGTCAGGAGAAGCATAACCATTGATTTCGATACCTGTGATTTTGATTTTTGGATTGGTTTGAGCTGCTTGCATCCAAGACATGAGTGCAAGGATATCTGCGTCTTTAATTTCGTTGGCACGGACATCAGACTTGCCTTTTTCAAAATTAAAGGTTGCTGATGTTGATTTGTCAAACTGACGGACTAATGCGTCTTGCTCAGTAAGTACTTTGAAGGTTTTGTCAACGAGGTAAGGTGTAATGATGGTTGCGTCGGCAATTTTGGTTTCGGGCAACACACCTTTTTCTTTGGTTTGTTTGTATAGTTTACCAGTGATCACTAAATCAGCTGCTTCCATTGACGGGTCGTAGGCTAACGTTTGATCGAAAGTTGCAGTACCGCCTGTTTTGAAATCGATGGTGGTGCCGTTTCCTGTGACTTTGGAGCCGTTGATATACCAAGTGCCAACTGCAGTTGCGCCAATTTTTGGTGTGATTTCAGCTTTCACCTTTTTTTGAATGCCTTTTTCAGGGACATTAACCGTAATGCTTACTTTCACGGAATCACCGTGCATTTCTAGTGGATTCGGGCTTACACTGTAAGTGATGTCTTTTACTAAGTCGCAAGAAGCGACAAAAAACGCCGCAGTTCCGATGAGTAAGGTTCCGTTTAAGCGAGTGAAATTCATGAGTATAATTTTTATGATACCTTGCAAAATTAGGGAATAAATTTAACTTCCTCATTTTATTAAGACTAAGATCTTGAATTTTTGAAAAATTAAATTGGAATAAAGTCTAATTTCAACGATTGGAGCGGGACCAAAACAAATTCGCGTTCTTGATAACGCGGGTGAGGTAATTGCAAAACAGGGCTTTGTATGCACAGATTTTCGTAGAAGATGATGTCTAGATCAATACAGCGGTCTTCGTAATGAGCCGAATGCTGCTTGCGACCCAGCTTTTTTTCGATCTCCTTTAGTTCATTTAGTAACAAGTACGGATTCAAATCAGTCAACAAAAGCAAACAACCGTTTACAAATTCATTGTCAGAAACAAAACCTTCGGGAGCACTGCGATAATAAGGAGAAACCTCTACTACCTTTCCACATGATTGTGAAAGTGCATCGATGGCTTTTTGAATATTTGCTTCTTTGTCACCCAAATTAGAGCCGAAGGCAAGCACCACCCTATTATTGCCGCTTAATTCCATTTAAAACTATGCACGAGTTCTTGTAAATCTGACTTCAGGTATTGTAATGTTGGCCGTAGAGAGTCGTAATTAGGTCTGCAATTGAGCAAGACCTCCCCGCGCAGAAAGTGTTGGGTAGAGTCGGTGAGGTAAAATTGGAAATTGGTGGCTACATTTCCTTTGAGTTCGAAAAACGTACCAAATACGCGTTTTTGAGGCGCTATGATTTGCTCAAAGTCAATTTTGTCGGCCATGATTTTGTGCTCATCTACTTTGTCGTTTGCAAAATTGATGATCTCGGGCAGTGAATCTTTGGACGGGAAGCGCAAGTAATATAAAAACAAGGTGCCGTTGAGCGGGCCTAGATCGATTTCTTGTACGCTGTAGTTGTTTTTGGATTGCGAAAATTTCTTCGGCATAAAGGCATTGGCTAGCTTGAAATGAAAAGCGTTGGGGCTGGTGTAGTTGCGGTAGGCATGAGCCGGAAATTCAGGGCGTAAAAAAGTACTCGGTTTTGGAACCGGGTTGGATTCGCCACAAGCGGCAAGCAGCCATAAACCCAAATAAGCGAGAAGTAATTTAATTTTCATCTATGCAAACTTTTACAGATTTAACGCGTTTTTTGTCGGAAGATTCTACTATTAGTTTGAGCGGCCCCAACACGACATATTCATTGTTTTTAAGGATCCTCCCCGCTACTTCAATCACTAAACCGCCTAGGGTTTCTGCTTCTCCTCTTGCGTCTTCAATGGTTTGTTCGTGCTGCTCTCCTATGATTTTGAGTAGGTCATTTAGAGAAGTTCGCCCTTCGAAGAGATAGGTGTTGTCTGCTTGTTTGGTATATTGAATTTCTGTGTCGTCAAATTCGTCTGTGATATCGCCTACAATTTCTTCGAGAATATCTTCCAAGGTAATGATGCCTCCTGCGCCGCCGTATTCATCCACAACAATGGCCATGTGCATTTTCATGTTGCGAAATTCTTGTAAGAGGTCGTTGATTTTTTTGTTTTCGGGCACAAAATATGGTTTTCTCAGCACTTTTATCCATTCAAAATGAGCAGGCTGATCCAAATGATGTAACAAATCTTTGATGTAAAGAATTCCGATGATGTTATCGGGGCTTTCGCTAAAAACGGGGATCCGCGAATAGCCAACCTCGATAATTTTGTTCAAAACCACATCAAAAGGAGCTGCGGCGTCGATATCTTCAACTTCTACGCGCGGGGTCATGATCTCTGATGCTTCGGTTTTACCAAAGCGCACGATGCCTTCTAAAATCTTGTGTTCTTCAATGGATCCGCCATCGGTTTTGGTCAAGGCTACGGCTTGTTCGAGTTCGTTTTGATTGATCGTAGCGCCTTTATTGCCTAATTTCTGGATAAAGTTTGTGCCCCAAACCAAAATATGCTTGAGCCAAGAAACTGGTGGCATTTTACTGATGAAGCGCAGTGGGTATGCCGCAAGTAAGCTTACTTTTAAGGCATTTCGATTGGCAAAAATTTTAGGAATGACCTCGCCAAAAAGCAAAATGATTAAGGTAATACCGATGACTTCAACAACAAAACGCCACACAGCGAATTCGCCGTTTGACGGAAAGAGGTCGCTTAAGATGAAAGATGATAGGATGACAATCCCGACATTCACAAAATTGTTGAAAATAAGGATGGTAGCCAAGAGCTCTTGTGGCTTCGCTAAAAGTGTTAAAATCATTTTGGCTCTTAACGAAGGGTTCTCTTTAAGGGCTGCGTTATCTTTGGGTTTAAGAGAAAAATAGGCGCTTTCAGAGCCAGATGCGAATGCTGAAAATAAAAGCAGCAAGAGGATGATCAAAAGGTATAGGTAGCTTGCATCGCTAATTTGGAAATGGATATCAAAAAGCGATGCTTCGAGACTCGGAGGTTCTATGGCTGAGTTCATGGTTTAAAATGGGAGGTCGTCGGCTGCATCTGAGGCAAGGCCGCTCATTGGTGATGGGTTGTTGGGCTTTCCTTCGTTGCTGTAATTGCTGGGGCGCTCTGTTTGCTCGGCGCGGGTGAGAATGGTGAGTTCGTCTCCTATGACTTCAGTTGCATAACGTATTTGACCTTCTTTGTCGGTCCAGGATCTTTTTTTGAGTTTGCCCTCGACATAAATTTTACTGCCTTTGCGCAGGTATTTATCGGCAACCTCAGCAAGCCCGCGCCAAAGAACGATGTCGTGCCAATCGGTAATTTCTTTCTTTTCACCGCTTTGTTTGTCAGTGTAGTTTTCTGAGGTAGCAAGTGGAAATGAGGCAACTACTGCGCCATTTTCCAAGCGTCGGACGTCTGGGTCTTTGCCCAGATTTCCGATTAAAATAACTTTGTTGACACTGCCGTTCATTTGATATTTTTCAATCAATAATAGTTATTTTTTTCGAATAGGGCGCTTTTTAGCGCTTTTTGCTGGCTGATTGGCTGCAATTTCCATGCAGTCGGCTAGGCTCAGGGTTTCTGGTTTACAGTCTTTTGGAAGTTTAAGGTTGTCTTTGCCAATCTTTAAATATGCACCGTACCGGCCGTTGAGCAATTGGACATCCGGGTTTTCATCAAAAGTTTTGATGACCGCTTTGGCTGCTTCATCTTGCTTGATCGCATCGAGTTCGATGGCTCTTTCCAGGCTGATAGACATTGGGTCTTCTTCTTTTGGAATTGAGCAAAAACGCTTGCCAACCTGCACATAAGGCCCAAAGCGTCCGATGTTCACCTTCACGACTTCAGCGTTGTGCTCGCCAAGTACTTTCGGCAATTCAAAAAGTTTGAGCGCTGCTTCGAGTGTAATGTTGTTGATGGATTGATTCCCCTGTAAGGAGGCAAATTGTGGTTTAAGGCCGTCCGATTTTTCGTCGCCAATTTGAATCATTGGACCAAAACGACCAATGCGGGCTATCATTTTGCGTCCACTTTTAGGATCTGTACCCAATTCTCGTTCGCCTGTGGCGCGTTCGGAGTGTTCGAGGGTGTTTTCTACCGTCGAATGAAAAGGACCGTAAAAGGACTGTAGCATGTCTGTCCAGTTGAGCTGTCCATTAGCGATTTCATCAAAAGAGGCCTCTACTTTTGCCGTAAACTGATAATCGAGGATTTGTTCAAAATTGGCCACCAAAAAGTCGGTGACTACAATGCCAATATCGGTAGGGGAGAGCTTGTTTTTCTCCTTACCTGTGGTTTCTGATTTTACTATTTCTTGAATGCCGTTTGCATCCAAGATGAGTTGTGCGTATTTGCGAATGGCGCCTTCTCGTTCTTGTTTCTCGACGTAATTGCGTTTTTGAATTGTGGAGATTGTTGGCGCGTAGGTGGAAGGTCGGCCTATACCCAGTTCTTCAAGCTTTTTGACCAATGAGGCTTCTACGTAGCGCGATGGCGGACGGCTGAAGCGCTCCGTTGCGGTGCTTTCTTGCAGTGTAAGGGGTGCGCCGACACTTACTTTAGGCAAAAGGCCTTCTGTTTCGTTGTTCTCTTCGAGTTCGTCGTCTAGACTTGCGGCCAAGTAAACTTTCAAAAAGCCATCAAAAATCAAGACTTCACCTTTGGCTTGGAAATAATAAGGATGGCTCAGTCCTTTGATTTTGATGGTCGTTCTTTCGAGTTGGGCATGTGCCATCTGACTGGCGATGCCACGCTTCCAAATGAGTTCGTACAAGCGTTCTTCGTCGCGTTCGGCTTGAATGCTTGAGCGCGTAAAATCAGTGGGGCGAATGGCTTCGTGGGCTTCTTGTGCACCAGCGCTCTTCGTGCTGTATTTGGTAGGCTTTGCGTATTCGGCGCCGTAAAGACTGGTGATCGCGCTTTTTGCGGCATCAAGAGCGGTCTGCGATAAATTGACAGAATCGGTACGCATATAGGTGATGTGCCCGGCTTCGTAAAGTCTTTGAGCAACACTCATCGTTTTGCTCACCGAAAAACCGAGCTTAAGACTGGCCTCTTGTTGGACAGTTGAGGTGGTGAAAGGCGCTGCAGGGCTCTTAGTGGCTGGTTTTTGCTGAACGTCTTCTACGGTAAAATGGGCTGTTTGTGCTTCGTTTAGAAGTTGCAGCGCCGCTTTTTTATCGGAAAGTTGTTGGTTGAGCTCTGCGTTGAGCACGCCATTTTCCGTTAAAAATTGCCCCTGAACACGGTAAAATCCTTCGGTATTGAACTGATTGATTTCGCGTTCTCTCTCTACAATAAGCCTTACTGCTACAGATTGTACGCGGCCTGCTGACAAGCTCGGACGCACTTTTCTCCAAAGTACAGGCGAGAGTTCAAAACCAACGATGCGATCCAGTACACGGCGTGCTTGTTGCGCATCGACAAGTTCTTGATTGATTTGTCTGGGGTTTTCAATGGCTCTTATAACCGCCGTTTTGGTGATTTCGTTGAAAGTAATGCGTTTGGTGTCTTTTTTTTGGAGCTCAAGAGTTTCGTATAAGTGCCAAGAGATGGCTTCTCCTTCGCGGTCTTCATCGGTCGCTAGCCAGATGGTGTCGGCTGCTTTGGCTAATTTTTTAAGTTCTGCGACAATCTGTTTTTTGTCTGGGCTCACTTCATATTGAGGCTCAAAATTCGCATCTATGTCAATAGCAATGCCTTTTTTGGCTAAGTCTCTAACGTGGCCATAGCTGGACTTCACAATGAAGTCTTTGCCGAGGTAGCCTTCGATGGTTTTTGCTTTTGCAGGAGACTCGACGATAACAAGATTTTTAGCCATAAGGAGATTTTGGGGACAAATGTAAAAGGAAAACAGTTCATAGCTCAACTTGTTTGTTGCATTTTTCTTCAGATTTTTCCTTAACCTATGGTTATATTTTTTATTTGGTTTGATAACTTACTGTGCTGCCAATTTGTCAGTAGTTTGAATTTACCTTATTTTTGCAGTTCAATACGCACGATGGAATACGAAAACAAAGTAATAGACGAAGCACTTCAAGGCACCGCCCTCGACTTGCCCGCTCAGGGCAATTCTGAGGCCAAAAAACTATATCTCGAAAGTTATGGCTGCCAAATGAATTTCTCGGACAGCGAGGTTGTAGCTTCCATACTTTCTGATCAAGGCTATCAAACTACCCGCAACATCGACGACGCCGATGTCATATTGCTCAACACTTGCTCTATTCGTGAAAATGCAGAACAACGCGTTCGCAACCGCCTCACGGAGTTCAAAATCAAAAAGGAACGCAATCCTGAGTTAGTTGTCGGTATTTTGGGCTGCATGGCCGAGCGCCTCAAAAAGAATTTACTCGAAGAAGAAAAATTAGTCGATTTAGTGGCGGGCCCAGATGCCTACCGCGATCTTCCCAATCTCATAGACGAAGTAGGAACAGGCCAAAAAGCGGTCAATGTGTTGTTGTCAAGAGACGAAACCTACGCCGATATTTCACCTGTTCGTTTAGATCAGGGCGGTATCGCCGCTTTTGTAACCATTATGCGTGGTTGCGACAACATGTGTTCGTTTTGCGTGGTGCCGTTCACCAGAGGCAGAGAACGCTCTCGCGATCCGCAGACTATTGTTGCGGAGTGTCACGATCTCTTTGAAAAAGGTTACCGCGAGGTAACTTTATTGGGCCAAAACGTAGATTCTTACCGTTGGAACATCAGCTCTAAAGGCGAAATCAAACACGCAGACGAGCCCACTACTAATTTTGCCCAACTCATGGAAATGGTGGCTCATGTATCGCCATTGCTGCGCGTGCGCTTCAGCACTTCTCATCCCAAAGACATGACCGATGAGGTTTTGGAAATGATGGCTAAATACGAAAACATTTGCCCTTATATTCACCTTCCTGTTCAGTCTGGTCATTCAGACGTGCTCTACCGCATGAACCGCGGTTATTCTCGCGAGTGGTACCTCGAGCGCATTGCCGCGATCAAACGCATTATTCCGGGTTGTGCTATTTCTACGGATATCATTACCGGTTTCTGTGGCGAGACCGAAGAAGAGCATCAAGATACCCTCAGCTTAATGGATTTAGTGCAATATGATTTTGCCTACATGTTCAAATACTCTGAGCGACCAAAAACGCTAGCAGAACGCCGTTTTACAGACGACGTCCCGGAAGAAGTTAAAGGTCGACGCCTCAATGAAATCATCGAGAAGCAATTGGCTCATTCCTTAGCATCCAACCAACGAATGCTTGGCACCGTACAAAAAGTGCTCATCGAAGGAAAATCTAAGCGCTCAGATGAGCAGCTGTGCGGGCGTACCGGCAGCAATGCCATGGTCGTATTCCCGAAACTCAATTTTAAAAAAGGAGACTACGTCAATGTGCGCATCTCCGAATGTACTTCAGCCACCTTAAAAGGTGAAATTGAATTGTAACTGCTAGTTTGAATTTATGGATGTTCAGCAAATCAAACAAAGATTCGGCATCATTGGCTCAGCACCTTTGCTCAACCGCGCATTGGAGATCGCGATGCAAGTGGCGCCCACAGACATTTCAGTATTGGTTACTGGCGAGAGCGGAACCGGTAAAGAAATTATCCCGCAGGTGATCCATCAACTGAGTGCGCGCAAACATGGCGAATACATCGCTGTAAACTGCGGCGCTATCCCAGAAGGCACCATCGATTCAGAATTATTTGGTCATGAGAAAGGCTCCTTCACCGGTGCACAAGGTAGTCGTCAAGGTTATTTTGAAGTGGCCAATGGCGGTACTATTTTTTTAGATGAGGTAGCGGAACTTCCTATGCAGACTCAAGTGCGCTTGCTGCGTGTGCTCGAAACCGGCGAATACATCCGTGTAGGCTCTTCTAAGCCACTCAAAACCAACGTGCGCGTAGTAGCTGCTACCAACGAAAACATGCAAAAAGCAATCGCTTCAGGCAAATTCCGCGAAGACCTCTACTATCGCCTTAGCACCGTACCCATTCCTTTGCCTGCACTGCGTCAGCGTGCCGAAGACATCCATCTGCTGTTTAGAAAATTTGCCAATGATTTTGCCGACAAATACCGCATGCCTGCCATCAAACTTACCGAAGCAGCTGTAGAACTTTTGCTCAGTTATCCTTGGCCCGGGAATATCCGCCAGCTCAAAAATTTGGTCGAACAGCTTTCCGTCATTGAAACTGCCCGCCAAATAGATGCGCTCACGCTCAATGCTTACCTTACGCCCATTACTGAAAAGACAAGTGGCCTGCAGCGCAATGAGCAAAGTCAAGACGCCATCTCAGAAAGAGAACTCATGTACAAATTTCTTTTTGACATGAAAAAAGACCTCACCGAGCTCAAAAAATTAGTCATCGATATTGCCAACGGCACACAAAACATCAATTTAAGTGCCGATCAGTCTGCTGCGGTATCCCGACTTTACCAAGAGGTTTATGAAGAGCCAAGCAACTCCACACGCATTTTGCCTGCACCAAGCGTTCATGTCGAGTTGCCCTCTAACCAGCGCAACCCAGACCACGACGAATACGAGGCGCATATTGAACTCGAAGAATCTCTGAGCTTAGAAGACCGCGAGCGCGAGCTCATTCAAAAAGCACTCGAAAAGCACCGCGGAAAGCGCAAATATGCAGCGCAAGAACTTGGCATCTCCGAGCGCACGCTCTATCGCAAAATCAAAGAATTTCAATTAGCGGAATGAGGCGCTGGATCTGCTATATTTTAGTTGCGTCTGCACTGAGCGCCTGTTGGCCCGAGAGTTTTTCTTTTCGAGACAGCGGCGGTATGGCACCAGAATGGGTGAGTTTTACGATCCAAAATTTGGAAAATACAGCGCCTAATTGTCCGCTTTCCTTTGCGCCCTTGCTCACCGAACAACTCAAAGACGGCGTTCAAAACAACACACGCCTCGTGCTCAACACCAAACAAGGAGCAGGGGAAGTCAACATAGAAGGAGCCATTACCAACTACCAAGTTCAGCCCGTTGCCATACAAGGAGCCGACAACGCCAGTAGCAACAGACTCACCATGACACTCGCTCTCAAGATCAAGATCAAAGCGCCCAAAGAAGAAGAATGGCAATTGGTGAGTTCGCGTTTTGCCGATTTCTCATCCGCTAGTAATTTGGCCGATGTAGAGCAAAAACTATTTGCAGAAATCTCAGCTCAAATGGTCCAAGACCTCATCAATAAGTTGTACAGTAATTGGTAAATTAGCACCGTGTTAAGTAAAGAACAACTTCATTTGCAAATCGCCAACCCGAGTAATTGTTCGGGTATTCACCTGTCTGATCTAGAAGATCTTCAGTTGGATTATCCCTATGCAACAAGTTTTTCGATTCTCTACCTCAAAACGCTCGCTAAAGAACAAGATGTCCGACTTTCCAAAGCCCTTGAACAAAAAGCCTTTGCTATTCAAAACCGTGTTGTACTCTACGAATTGCTCAACGAGCGCCTAAAGCAAGAAATCCAAGAAGTTCAAGTTGTTGAAGAAGTTATTGCTGAAGAGATTCAAGTTATTGAAGAAGTTATTGCTGAAGAAATTCAAGTTTTAGAAGATGAAAAAATCATTGAAGAGGTTGTAGAGAAGGCTAATACAGAAGCTATCTCTTTTCAAGAAGACGACATAAAGGCCCCCGATGAACTCGATCAATTGTTAAGGGCCAGCCTGATCAATGCTGCATATGTAGACATCACCTACACCGAAGAGCTCAAATCCATGGATGAAAAAGCGTCTGAGCCTTCAAAAGCGCCGCTTGCGCAACCTGAAATTGCTCCGTCAGAGCAAAATGAACGCTTCACTTTTTCGCAATGGCTGCATATTTCTGACGAACCTGCAGATGAACAACAGAAAGCGTATCTCCGAATTGAAAAAACCAAGCAAGATTTTTATTCACCCGCTAAAAAAGCCAAAGAAAGTTTAAGCGCCGATCAAATACCGGTTTCAGAAACCTTGGCAAAAATTTACGCGATGCAAGGCGCAGTAACCAAAGCAATTGGGATTTATGAACAATTAATTTTGCTTAATCCGGAAAAAAAGAGTTTCTTTGCAAATCAAATTAGAGTACTCAAGAAAAACCTCAACGCTTAATCATGACAGGAATACTTTCTTTTTTAATCATCGTAGCCAGCGCATTGCTGATTCTCGTTGTTTATGTTCAAAACCCAAAAGGTGGGGGCTTAAGTGCTGATTTCGGTGGAGCTGCTCAATTAGGAGGCGTTCAACGCACCAACGAGCTCATCGACAAACTCACTTGGGGCTTGGCAGCTGTTATTGTAGTGCTTAGCCTTAGCATCTCTTTGAGCCAACCTAAGCCACCAAAACCAGTGGCGCCACAAACCCAACAACAAGCACCTAACCAAGGTCAAGGTCAAAACCAAGGACAAGGCCAAAATCAAGGCCAGAGCCAAGGACAATAACCCATTTTTTTTCAACATTACAAAATGTCAGTATGTCACGCATACTGACATTTTTTTTGTCCTTCATGCAATTTTGACGCAAAACGGCAATTGGCATGTTTTTCGAAGGAGAGCATGCAACTAAAAATATTTTTTATGTCAGTAAATTTCAAACCTTTGGCAGACAGAGTTCTGGTAGAACCTGCGCCAGCAGAGCAAAAAACAGCAAGCGGAATCATCATTCCAGATACAGCAAAAGAAAAACCCTTGCGCGGTACTGTTGTAGCGGCTGGATCTGGCAAACAAGATGAACCCATGTCAGTGAAAGTTGGCGATTCTATTCTTTATGGTCAATACGCTGGTACCGAAATCAAAATCGACGGGCACAATTTCCTCATCATGCGAGAATCAGACATCTACGGTATTTTTTAATTTTAAATAAGAAACAAAATGGCAAAAGAAATTTTCTTTGACGTCGAAGCGCGCGAAAAACTCAAAAGAGGGGTTGACGCTTTGGCAAATGCAGTAAAAGTAACGCTTGGGCCTAAAGGTCGCAATGTGGTAATCGGTAAAAAATTTGGTGCACCCCAACTCACTAAAGATGGTGTAACCGTTGCTAAAGAAATAGAGCTCAAAGACCCTGTCGAAAATATGGGTGCTCAAATGGTGAAAGAAGTTGCCTCCAAAACTGCTGATATCGCTGGTGACGGCACCACCACAGCCACAGTTTTAGCGCAAGCCATTGTCACTGCAGGTCTCAAAAACGTAGCTGCAGGTGCCAACCCAATGGACCTCAAACGCGGTATTGACAAAGCGGTAACCGAAGTGGTGGCCAACCTGCGCAAGATCTCTAAGCAAGTCGGCAACGACAACAGCAAAATTGAGCAAATCGCTACCATTTCTGCCAACAACGACGAAACCATCGGCAAACTCATTGCACAAGCTATGAAAGTAGTGGGCAACGACGGCGTCATTACCGTTGAAGAAGCAAAAGGTACAGAAACAGAAGTGAAGACAGTAGAAGGAATGCAGTTTGACCGCGGTTACCTTTCTCCATACTTTGTGACCAACGCAGAGAAAATGATCACCGAAATGGAAAATCCTTTGATCCTCATTTCTGAAAAGAAGATTTCTAGCATGAAAGAATTGCTTCCTATCTTGGAACCAGTTGTTCAGGCGGGTAAATCCTTACTGATCATCGCAGAAGACGTCGATGGCGAAGCATTAGGCACTTTAGTGGTGAACCGTTTGCGCGGTTCTTTAAAAGTGGCAGCCGTCAAAGCGCCTGGTTTTGGAGATCGCCGCAAGGCTATGCTCGAAGACATCGCTATTTTGACAGGTAGTGTGGTTGTCTCTGAAGACCGCGGCATGACACTCGAAAACGTAACTATAGATATGTTGGGTTCTGCTCAAAAAATCGAAATAGACAAAGACAATACCACCATCATAAATGGCAAAGGCGCCAAAGCCGATATCCAATCTAGAGTGGGTCAAATTCGTGCTCAAATTGATCAAACTACCTCAGATTACGATCGCGAAAAACTCCAAGAGCGTTTGGCCAAACTCGCAGGAGGAGTTGCTGTACTTTATGTAGGCGCGCCAACTGAAGTGGAAATGAAAGAAAAGAAAGACCGTGTAGACGACGCCCTTTCAGCAACTCGCGCAGCCGTTGAAGAAGGAATTGTACCGGGTGGCGGCGTCGCTTTGATCCGCGCAATTGAAACTTTAGATACCCTTATAGGTGCCAATGAAGACGAAATGACCGGTATCCAAATCGTGAAACGCGCAGCAGAAGAGCCATTGCGTCAAATCATCGCCAATGCTGGTGGTGAAGGCGCTATTGTTGTGCAACGCGTCCGCGAGGGCAAAGATGATTTCGGTTACAACGCGCGCACAGACAAATTCGAAGAGCTTTACAAGTCAGGCGTCATTGACCCTACAAAAGTCACGCGCATTGCTATTGAAAACGCTTCTTCAATTGCTGCAATGCTCCTCACTACTGAATGCGTCATTGCCGACGAGCCAGAAGACACCAATGCTGCTGCTGCAATGGGCGGCATGGGCGGTGGTATGCCTGGCATGATGTAATGATTACAAGAGCCCTCGGGCTCTTTTTCATTTCTTTCTTCCCGTTTGAACGGATAGCGAGAAATGTCAATATAGAGCCACCTTCGGGTGGCTTTCTTTTGCAACAATTTACCTGAACAAAAGGGCTTATTTGACTAACTTTGGCATCACAATTGCATAGCGCACAAACATGAAATATATCCTTGCTTTTTTATTGATCGGACTGCTCTCAGCTTGCATAGAAATTTCCGATGACCTCACCCTCAACAACGATGGTTCGGGCACGCTGCGCTACAAAATCAATTTAAGTGCTAGTAAAGTCAAAGTCAATTCAATTTTAGCCTTGGATAGCCTAGACGGCAGACCTGTTCCTAGCAAAGCACAAATTAGTGCTAAAATCAATGAGTTTGTGCGCATATTGGATGCGCAAGTTGGTATTTCAAATGTTTTGGTAGAGGAAAATTACACCGATTTTATCTTTAAGTTTTCCTGTGATTTCAGCAGTATTAGAAATTTGCAAGACGGCATCAAGTTGAGTATCGCTCAAATTTCCAACGATAAAATAACGACTGTCGCCGATCAATTTTGGCTGAGTTGGGATGGCAACACTTTGGTGCGCAGCATCCCGTCTTACATTACCCAACAAATCAAGAATTACAAATTAGAAGATGAAGAACTGCTCAAAGAAGGGATGTATACCTCCATCGCCCGCTTTGAACGCCCCGTTGCTTCTTTTGAAAATAAGTTGGGAACCCTTAGCAAAAATCAAATGGCGGTAATGGTCCGTACCAATACCTTTGAACTCAAAGAAAACCAACATTTACTAGACAACACAATTGTACTAACCCCGAGATGATAATCGCGGATTATGCGTAACTTCGTCCTATAATTTCTATCGTGTGAGTCAACTTTTCAAGATCGTCCTGGGTTTGGTAATTGCCACCCTCATCACCACCACTGCCCAAGCCCAATTACAGCAAGTACAATCTGAGCAATTGCTACCCAAAGATGCCGTAACAGTTTTCAGTATCAACAACATCAGTTTGCTGCAAAAAATATCTATGGATGAACTCGTTAACTACGAATTCATGTCAGAGGTACACCAAGAACTTTTCGATGGCTCTACTTCGGGCAAAACCCTCAAAGATGCCGGCCTAGACTTCAACCAGCGCTTGAATCTCTTCTACGGAAAATCCAATACACACGAGCTTACCGGCTTTACGTTTGGTATTACTGACAAAACTGCTTTATTCGAAGTCTTTGACGATTTCCAGGTTGTGCCGAGCCCTTTAGCAGGATTAGAAATCTATGGTACTTTCTTCAATCAATTACTGATCAAAGACAACAAAGCAATCCTCATTCGCATTGAGCCCACCATGGAACACATCGATGCCGTTACAGACTCCATCTGGTATGCAAGAGGTAATGAAATGCCATTTGACTTTTTTGAAGAGGCACCGCAAGAAGAGCAAATACTCAATGAACAAACCTACGAAGACAACCCCAATACCAATGTTTTCCCTGAGGCGACCGAAAATCCGGCCGTTAAAAATTACTACGAACTCCGCGACAGCGTTCAGGTCATGCTCCAACAAGCAGAATTGGCGCGCGTCATTGACGAAATATTTGTGCAAGGTATCAATCTGTATAATTATGACCCTCGTTTTGCGGCTCAACTTACGCATAATGCAGAAGGTGCATTCTATCTAGACAACGCTAGAAATTTAGATAAATCTGAAGGTTTGTGGTATTTTCAGACCGTTTTACCTTCGCTTTACAAAGACATCCAAGAACTTTATGCCGGGAACGTCATTCTTGGCGATCTCTTTCTAAGAGACAACAAAGTAGATTTTGAGGTGGAGGCCCAATATGGCCCCGCACTCGGTAGTGTTTATGCGCAAATGAACGATGCCAAATTTGATCAGAATGTATTGGCTTACATCCCTGCGCAAAGCCCGGCTTATTTTACGTACAACATCAATCTAGAACAAGCTTACGAGCAGGCTTATAAAGTGTTGCTCCCTTTGCTCAGCGATGAGAAAAACGCGCAAATTGCGATGAACGTGCTTACGCTAGAGCTTCTCAATGAATTCATCAATAAAGAGGCTTTATTCGATACCTACAAAGGCAGTATGTTTGGCACTTTCAACGGCATCAAAAAAGTCAAAATCAAAAAAATTGTATTTGATTACGACGAAACTTTTGCCTACACTGAAGTCGAAACCGAAACAGAAGCAGAAATGCCCATTTTCACCCTCGGATTCTCTACAGCGCGTGCCGACGTACCTGAGTTAGTGCTCAAACACATGGCGCGTTTGAGTTCTCGCGTCCAACGTTTTGAAAATTACTGGCGCATAGACAACGCCATTTTAGATGCTGCTCCGCTTTATATCATCAATACAGGAAAGCTCCTTATTTTTACCAACGACGAAGACCTCGCCAGATTGCACCCGAAAGGTTACGGCAAAGGTGCATTGGGTAAAAAGCAATGCAAACTGGCCCGTCAAAGCGGCTTTATGTACGGCTCTGTGGATATCCCCAAAACTCTCGATGGCTTCCCTACAGAGGTGCTCACGCCCCGCAATGCCGAAATTGTTTCTTCCTTAAAAGGCAAGTCAGGTCAGTTGGTTCTTACCTCATCTGAAACCAATACCGAACACACCACCTTTAAAATGAGTTACAGCTATGAAGGCACGGAGTCTACCGGAAAGCACCTTCTTGACCTCGTCAACTCGCTCTACCTCATCTACACATTGAATCCTTAGGCAATGTATCGCAAGTTTCTGACACTCGTCTTGATCGCCGGTAGTCTAGGGTTGGTATTATTTGTCAAGTCCTTTTTGTTTGAGCAACCCAAAACTCCGCGCTTGCTAGATCGGCTTCCGAGTGCCGATTTCTTGGCAAAGGCCAATATTTTAGAGCTTGCCAAAGAAACCAATTCTTTGCTTCAGTACAACAAGCTCTCCATGCGAGACTTCACCACCTATGAGTTCCTCCTAGGACAAGGCAAACAATACGGCATAGATTTGGAGTCGAATCTCTATCTTTTTGCCAACGAAAATGGCAATTGGGGTGCGCTTATTCGCCTTACAGACTCCTCCAAAGTTCAACTAGGAATGGAGCGTTTGTCAAAGTTTGCTGCACTTCAAGACTCCACGGTTGGCGGCAACAAATTTTATTACATCCAAAAAGAGAAGTCGTATTTGCACTATGGCAAAGATTACGCACTTATTTATCAAGGAAACGACTTTATTCGCACCCTCAATCATGTGGTCTCGGCGCATTACGGCTCTCAGCAAAAAGTATGGAGGCAGTTTTTGAAACAGAAACAATTCAAAAACGAACACCTCGTCATTTACGCCAATTGGCCTAAATTGAAACGGTTTGATATCCAGACCGCCATGTTTGCCCACGACAGCGATTCGCTTGGTTTTCGCCTTAAAAGCTATATCAAAAAGCGAACGCCACTTTATTTTTCGCTCAAGCGCTCAGGTTTGAGTTACAAGGGCGATCTTCAAACCGACCGCCTCATCGATATGCATCTAGATGTCCGCGAATTCAAGCAGCAAAAACAAGATTCGGTTTATGTGCAGCTCGCTCAGTTGAGCCGAAAAATTGGCTTTCCATTTGAACGCTTTATGGCAGCCTGGAACGGTGATCTCGTTTATCAAGAAGGCGGCAAGCAAATTCAGGAAGTGCGTTATATTGAAACCATTCTAGACGACGACTTCAATGAGACAGAAGTTGAACGCCTGCGCTACGATACCGTACCAGGGTTTTCGGTCTTGGCTTCTTTGAATAAATCAGCTCCTCAATTTATCGGTAAGTTGGTGCAAAAAGGATTGCTGCGCGAAGATGAAAATGGCTATCGTTTTTTGTTTTCGCCCTTATTGCATTTCCAAAAATCTGGCCCTTACTACCAATACTTTTCGACAGCGATTTCACCGCGTGTGGTGCGCAGCAAGCAAAATCAGGTGTTGTGGAAATACAAAGGCACCAAGTATTATTTCAAAATTGATCAACTGACACGCTATGAAATTTTCGGCAGCCTTCAAGTGCCCGTTCGATCTATCCTCAGACGCAATAAACTGATCTAGTAAGCGCTGAATCAAGCAAAAATAAATTCGTCTTGGTGTTCTTCAATGTAAGAAAGAATACTCAAAATTTCATCGAGTTCAGCGGTTGTTACCAAACGGGTACGGTACTCCTTGAAATGTGAAATACCTTTGAAATAATTCGTGTAGTGGCGCTTCATTTCGGCAATGCCAAGCTTTGGGCCTTTCCACCTGATGCTCATGAGTAAATGCTCTCTGCAGGCCAAAACGCGTTCTGCTAGCGTTGGGCCGGCCATTCGCTCTCCTGTAGCTACAAAATGCTTGATTTCTCTGAATATCCAGGGGTAGCCAATGGATGCGCGGCCAATCATGACGCCGTCGACCCCATAACGGTTTTTATAAATAAGCGCTTTTTCTGGGCTATCGATGTCGCCATTGCCAAAAACAGGTATGCGCATGCGCGGATTGTTCTTGACCTCTGCAATTAATGTCCAATCTGCCTCTCCCTTGTACATTTGTTTGCGGGTGCGGCCGTGAATAGAGATGGCCTCTATGCCGATATCTTGAAGTCGTTCTGCGGCGTCAACGACATTTTTGGTGTCTTCATCCCAGCCGAGGCGTGTTTTAACAGTAACTGGAAGATGCGTCGCATTGACGATTTCCTTGGTAAGTCTTACCATTTTGGGGATGTCTTGAAGCAAGCCTGCTCCGGCACCTTTGCAAGTTACTTTTTTGACAGGGCAGCCGTAGTTGATGTCGATGAGGTCGGGCTTTACAGCCTCAATGATTTGTGCAGATTGCACCATGCTTTCGGTCTCGGAACCAAAGATTTGGATACCGACAGGACGTTCGTATTCAAAAATATCGAGTTTTTGAACGCTTTTTGCTGCGTCTCGAATGAGACCTTCTGAAGAGATGAACTCGGTGTACATGAGGTCTGCACCGTATTGCTTGCAGAGCGCCCGAAAAGGCGGGTCACTGACGTCTTCCATGGGTGCTAAAAGCAGCGGGAAATCGCCGAGTTCGATATTGCGAATTTTTACCATCTTTTGCTACAATTTAGAGCCCCATTGCTTTGAGGTATTCTTTGAGCTTTTGTTCGTTGCTCAGTTTGAGCACCATTAGTTTGTCGTCGGTGTCTATAACGATGTAGTCTTGAAGGCCATCGAGCAGCACTGTTTTTGCTTGTGGTACATTGACCAAACAATTATTGGAGTCAAAGGCAAATACATTTTGGCCGATAATTGAATTTTGCTGTGTGTCTTTATGTAGATGTGTTGTAAGGCTGCCCCATGTGCCGAGGTCACTCCAGTCGAAGTCGGCTAATACCATGCTGACATTTTGTGCTTTTTCCATAACTGCAAAGTCTATAGAAATATCTGGGCATGCCGCAAACGCATCTTTTAAGAAAGCGGTTTCTTGGGGGCTGCCATAAACGGATGGCTGAGCGGTGAAGATATTGTAAATAGCTGTTTGGTGTTGCTTGAGCGCCTCGAGAATGACTGCGGCTTTCCAAACAAAAATACCTGCATTCCAGTAGAAGTTGCCCGCACGAAGGAATGCTTCAGCAGTGGCTGAGTTTGGTTTCTCTCTGAATTGTAAAACCGAACAAGCGCTACCTTTTTGGGTTTGCGCCGTTTTTTCAAACTCAATATAGCCATAGCCTGTATCGGGCCTAGTTGGTTCTATGCCGAGTGTAACGAGTTGGTCTTCTTGGGCGGTTTGCCATGCGGTGCGGATGATTTCTTCGAAACGGGCTTCATTGATAATGAGGTGGTCTGCAGGAGAAATAAGCAGCGTTGCAGTAGGGTCAATGGCCTGAATTTTGGCTGCTGCGTAAGCAATGCAGGGCGCGGTGTTTTTGCGCTCTGGCTCGCACAATACCTGACTGCTGGTGAGTTCGGGAAGTTGTTCTAGCACCAATGCTTCATAAGAAGTGTTGGTGAGGATGTAAATGTGTTCTGCAGGAATGAATTTTTGCAAGCGTTCAAACGTGAGTCTGAGCAGTGATTTGCCAATACCCAGAACGTCTAAAAATTGCTTTGGGTTTTCGGCAGTTGAAAGCGGCCAAAATCGGCTTCCGACGCCGCCAGCCATAATGAGGCCATAGGTATGTTTGCTATTCATGTGAGAGTGGTGTTATGGCAGCAAGCGCATGGATTAAATAAATGCGCTTGGTGTCAAATTCGGTACAAAGATAACGAGTTCTGCGGAGTTCACCTTTAATGAAGTGCTTGTTGTTCAAGAGAAAATGCGTGTTTTTAGCCAGCGATTCTAAAGTGATTTCGTCGGTTTGGTCAAAAGTCTTTAAGACACGGCTGAGTTGGACATCAGCCCCGCTAGAGGCCTTGAGTCGGACAAAACTTCTTTCGAGCACTTGGTGTAGTTCTGGAGGCAAGGCACGGCTTTCTAATACGGGCAATAAGCGCAGTCGAAATGCTGTTTTCCATTCGAGCCCATGCGCGGGTACCTTCCAACCGTATTGACGGTAGGTGTCGAGGTGAGCGATTTCGTGTAAAGAGGTTATTAAAAAGCTATAGGGATTGAGGTCGCCGTTGACGGTAATGATGGGCTTTCTTTGGAGCGGGTGTGAGCGAAAATCACCGAGCTTGGTTTTGCGTCCGGGCACAATTTTAAACTGAACGCCAGCTGCTAAAATACAATCTGCTAAATAGGACGCAAAATCTGCGGGCACAAATTTTTGAAGGGTATCAATGAAGTGTTGTCTTTTAGACTGCATGACCACAAAAATAATGTTTAATTTAGCGTAGTGAATCTTCTCAGACAGTTCGGTAAATACATCCTCATGCTCAGTGTCGTCTTTTCTAGACCTGATCGCTGGCGTTTTTACTGGAAACACACGCTTTTAGAAATTGAACAAATCGGCATCAACTCTTTGCCAATTGTTGCCCTGATGTCCACCTTTATGGGGGCCGTTATCGCTTTGCAAACCGCATCTAGTATGGAAAGCCCGTTGTTGCCCGAGTACACCGTTGGTTTCATTACCCAATCGAGTACCATTTTAGAATTTTCACCAACCATCATTTCTCTTATTTTGGCAGGAAAGGTGGGTTCAAATGTCGCTTCAGAAATTGGCACCAAGCGGGTGTCTGAGCAAATAGATGCGTTGGAAATCATGGGTGTCAATTCCTTAAATTTCTTAGTGTTGCCCAAAATTACAGCCGCCTTAGTATTTTTCCCTGTTTTGGTCATCTTCTCTATGGCGCTTTCCATGTTCGGCGGCTGGTTGGCTTTATTGGTTTCAAACCTCACCACCACCGAAATCTACATTTTAGGAGTTCGCTCCTTTTTTAATCCGTTCCATATTACTTATGCGCTCACCAAAACCATCGTTTTTGGTTTTTTAATTGTGAGTATATCCTCCTTTTATGGCTACTACGTAAAAGGCGGCTCGCTAGATGTAGGGAAGGCTTCTACGCAAGCGGTCGTGAGCAGTAGCGTTGCTATTCTCATTGCCAATTTTATTCTTACCCAACTCATGCTCCTCTCATGATAGAAGTCAAGAACATCTCTAAAAGCTTCAATGGCCAGAAAGTGCTTTTTGACATCAATCATGTGTTTGAGGAGGGCCAAGTGAATCTCATTATTGGGCAATCGGGTCAGGGCAAGTCTGTTTTAGCTAAATGTATTGTAGGGCTTTATGAACCAGAGGAGGGCGAAATTCTTTTTGATCAGCGCAATTTTACGGTAATGGATCGCGCGCAGCGCAGTAGCATTCGCCAAGAAATTGGCATGCTCTTTCAGGGCGCAGCTCTTTTTGATTCCATGACCGTAGAGCAAAACGTCATGTTTCCACTACAGATGTTTACCAACATGACCAAAGCCGAAATTCAGACCAGAGCAGATTTTTGCTTGGAGCGCGTCAATTTAGCTGGCCGCAACAAACTGCTTCCTTCTGAGTGCAGTGGCGGGATGCAAAAGCGTGTGGGTATAGCAAGAGCAATTGCTATGAATCCGCGCTATTTATTTTGCGATGAGCCCAATTCTGGCCTAGACCCCAAAACATCTCTTGTCATTGATAAACTCATTCAAGACATTACCAAGGAATACAAAATCACCACCGTTGTGATCACCCATGACATGAACAGCGTCATGGAAATCGGAGACCACATCCTGTTCATTCATCAAGGCAAAAAATGGTGGGAGGGCGATCGTCATTCCATTATCAACGCAACCAATCCAGAGATTGAAAGTTTCGTTTATGCCTCTTCCTTCATGAAAGAAATACGCACACAACTCCAAAAAAAAGCGTTGTAATCAGCTAATTTTTTTCAATTCTCTTATTGTATTATTGATTTCTTTCTTATCTTTGCAACCCCTTTGGGGTCTTATGCAAACGGCGTAAGGCATACACAAATTTGCGGATGTGGTGAAATTGGTAGACACGCCAGACTTAGGATCTGGTGCCGAGAGGTGTGCGGGTTCGAGTCCCTCCATCCGCACTAAGGTCTCGTTGGTTCAACGAGGCCTTTTTTTTTTTAAATATTAGGCTAAACAAAACGATCGCATGAAAATTACACGTCAAGAAATCGATGCCCAAAATGGCGTACTCAAAGTAGAAATTGCAGCAACTGACTACCAAAACAAAGTCAAAGCTGCACTCGATAAACACCGTAAAACAGCCAAAATTCCTGGCTTCCGACCTGGCCATATACCTGCGAGCCTCATTCAAAAACAATATGGCAAGTCCGTGTTGCTCGAAGAGCTCAACAAAATCACCAACGATGCTTTGTATCGCTACGTCCTCGACGAAAAACTCGATCTCCTTGGCAATCCGCTTCCCATAGAAAACGGTGTTCAAGGCAGTTTCGATGCGCCTCAAGACTTTACATTTAGTTATGAAATTGGCTACAGCCCATCATTTGAGCTCCCTATTTCAGCCAACACGAAAATGGAATACAATACCGTCAAAATTGACAAAAAACTCGTCGACAAACAAACAGAAGACCTCCGCCGCCGTTATGGCAAACTCATTTCTTCAGCAGAAGTGAGCGACAAAGACATGGTCATGGGGAAATTCGAAGAACTAGACGCCAATGGCGTAAAAGAAGGTGGTATCCATCACGCTACAACCATCTCAATTGAATTTCTCGAAAACAAAAAAGGCAGCAGCCTATTGATTGGCAAGAAAATCAACGATGCTTTTGAACTCGACCTTGCGCTTGTTTCTAAAGGTCCGGAAGATGCCGCTGCTATGTTGGGCATTTCTGCTGAAGCATATGCTGAGCTGAATTCTACATTTCAATTTACAGTCAACGACATCAAGCGCATGGAAATGGCCGAACTCAATGAGGAGCTATTCCAAAAGTTATTCGGTGACGAAGTAAAAACCGAAGCCGAAATGAACCAACGCATCGAGGCAGACCTCGCGCGCATGTTCGAAGAGGACTCCGACCGCTTGTTCACTAAACGCGTATTCGATATGCTCCTGGCCGAAACCAAAATGACTTTTCCAGAAGCCTTCCTAAAAAGATGGATCAAATCTTCTTCAGAAAAGCCTGTTTTAGAACAAGACCTCGAGCGCGAGTTCGACGCTTATCTCAATTCCCTTAAGTGGCAATTGATTCAGACCAAAATTTTCAAAGACAACAAGATCCAACTGACCAACGAAGAAGTGATCAACTTCACTAAATCTTTAGTGATCGGCAACTACGCGCAATACGGGCTTCCAGCTCCAGACGACGCCGAACTCACCGAAACAGCTCAACGTTTGTTGCAAAACAAAGAGCAAGCCAATGGCATTTATGACCGTTTGGCAGAAGGCAAACTTACTGCTTACTTCAAAAGCACAGTATCTTTAGCTAAGAAAGAATTGGCCTACGACGACTTCGTTGCCTTGGCACAAGCCTAATTATTTTGCTTGTTTTTGAACTGTTCTTTCAAACAGCTCATTAAGCGACATCCCAATCTAAAACCAACAAATTTTTGTTGGTTTTTTTATGCCCATAAAAATGCTGTATTTGCCTGATCATGGCTTCTAGGTGTGGCATTTTCATGCTTCTATTCGGCACAATCGCAATAACCTCCCTAGCCGGAGCTGCTTGTAAATCTGCTATGTTTTTGATGCCTATATTTTGCGCTGCTTTTAATTTGTAGTGAGAAGGAAGCAGCGTATAACCTCCATTTTTGTCGACCATTTCAATGAGCAGTGGCAAGTTGCCGCCTTCGTAATCCCAATCTTGTAAATTTGTGTCGTCTTTTATTTGACAGAAATGCAACATTTGCGTGCGCAAGCAATTCCCTTTATTGAGCAGCCAAGGATGTTTTTGTTGTATTTGTTCAAAATGTATTACCTCTTCTTGAACTTCGGGGCAATACACTTTAATCTCTTCTAAATAGAGTGGCACCGTTCTCAAACGGGGGTTCAGATGTGGCCCGGCTATAATTGCCATGTCGAGTTCTTTTCGGTCTAGCGCTTCCAACACATCGCTTGTTTTGAGTTCGCGTATTTTGAGTTTGATATTGCCAAAATCTGCAATCCATGTACTGAAAAGGTCGGGAAGCATGTAGGCGGCAATTGTCGGGATAATTCCAATGCGGATCTCTTCTTTGACCTGTCCTTTGAGTTGATCTGAAAGCAGTTTGATTTTGTCGGTTTCTGCGAGAATTTCTCGGAGTATAGGAATGAGTTTTTCTCCCGACGGAGTGAGCTGCAACGGATTGCTATCGCGGTCAAAGATGGGGTAACCCAATGTTTCTTCTGCTTTTTTGATTTGCATGGAAAGCGTGGGTTGCGTCACAAAACAGCGCTCGCTGGCCCTTTGAAAGAGTAATTCTTCGCTGAGCACAACGATGTAGTTCATTTGTTGGATGGAAATCATATAGAAAGAATCTATACAAATATAAAATAAATTGAAATAAATTATAACACTTCTCCAACCAAAGCACAGTATCTTTGTTGGATAAATTAGTAATCCTTAAAACAAAAAAATATGTCAACTTTAGTAGGAAAAAAATTCCCAGACATTACCGTAAAGGCCATCGACGAAATGGGCGATGCCTTTCAATTGAACGTATTACAACAAGCCGTAGACAACAATAAAAAAGTGGTCTTGTTTTGGTACCCCAAAGACTTCACTTTCGTCTGCCCAACAGAAATCCATGCTTTTCAAGAAGCTGCTGCTGAGTTTGAAAAGCGCAACACAATCGTCATTGGCGCCTCTTGCGATACCGCAGAAGTACACTTTGCATGGTTGAGTACAACAAAAGACAACGGTGGCATCGAAGGCGTGCGTTTTCCTTTGATCGCTGACTCCACGCGTTTATTGGCACAAGAGTTAGGTATCTTAGATTACGACATGTTCGATGAAGACAACATGGCTGGCGACAACGTACCTTACCGTGCTACATACTTATTAGACGAAACCGGAATGGTATTTCACGAATCTGTCAACCATTTCCCAGTAGGGCGCAATGTACATGAATTCATCCGCTTGATCGATGCTTTTGCACACGTTCAAAAACACGGTGAAGTATGCCCGGCCAACTGGGAAGAAGGAAAAGATGCCATGAACGCTACGCGCACTGGTGTAGCAGATTACCTCAGCAAACACTAAGCGCATGTTTAGCGACCTCACTGCTGACACCCTAGATCAAGTTCTTGCTGCCAATACTAAGGTAATGGTACAGTACGGCGCAGGCTGGTGTGGCAATTGCAAAATTACCAAGCCAAAGTTCAAGCGCTTGGCCGAGACACATCCAGACATCGCATTTGTATACGTAGATGCAGAACACTATCCGAATGCGCGTCAGTTTGCAAATGTGAGTAACTTGCCTACGTTTGCCTCCTTTGAAGGCGGCAAATTGGTATCGGAAGCACAAGGAAATAAAATAGAAACCATTCAAGAAGTTCTAGATGCGCTTACCAGTCATTAAACACCTCGTAGAGTTCATCGAACAAAACGACGAAGATTACATCAACGAAACCATGGAGACGCTCGAGTGCCTCATTGAGGCCCCAGGCATCAAAGACGAAGAACTCGACGTCATTGGCGAATTACTTTCTAATTTCTCTGGCGCACTTGAGGTGCACAAAGAAATCCAGAATGGTGTACCCAAACGAGATGCCTTAAATGGCTTCATGAAACGCGTCACCGGATCGATTAACTGACTTAAAACCACCTTCGGGTGGTTTTTTTATGCCTATCTTTGCCGCATGTCAGATTTACTGAATAAGTTAGAAGCCATTCATTTTCGCTTCATTGAAGTCGGCAAAATGATCACAGATCCCGATATCATCTCGGACATGAGTCGGTACGTCAAACTCAACAAAGAATACCGCGACCTCGACGTGCTAGATGAAGTCTACCTGCGCTTCAAACTTTTACTCAGCAATCTCCACAGCGCAAAAGCCTTGCTCGAAGAAGAGCAGGACCCAGAAATGCGCGAAATGGCCAAGGCAGAAATTGACGAGCTAGAGCAAGCCCGCCCGCTCTTAGAGGAAGAAATCAAATTATTGCTCATTCCAAAAGACCCCGAAGACGACAAAAACGCAATCATCGAATTGCGCGCAGGTACGGGCGGAGACGAAGCCTGTATCTTTGTAGAAGACATCTTCCGCATGTACACTATGTATTTCAAAGCTATGGGCTGGAGCGTAGATGTACTCAATTCCTCAGAAGGCTCTGTCAAAGGATACAAAGAAATTTCTATGGAAATTACAGGCACCGGTATATACGGTTCCTTGAAATTTGAGTCGGGTGTGCATCGCGTACAGCGCGTACCGGAAACTGAATCGCAAGGCCGCGTGCATACATCAGCTATTACGGTTGCCATTTTGCCAGAGGCAGAAGAAGTCGATTTTGAGCTCGACATGAACGATGTTCGAAAAGACACCTTCCGAGCATCGGGTGCAGGAGGGCAGCACATCAACAAAACGGAGTCTGCTATTCGCCTCACGCACATTCCTACAGGTGTGGTAGTGGAGTGTCAAGATGGCCGTTCTCAGCACAAAAACTTAGAGAAAGCCATTTCTGTATTGCGTTCGCGCTTGTATCAACAAGAGCTGGACCGCATTCATAACGAGCGCGCTGCCCAAAGAAAAACCCTTGTCTCCACCGGAGACCGCTCCGCAAAAATCCGTACCTATAACTATCCGCAGGGCCGCATCACAGACCACCGCATCAACAAAACCATGTACAATCTCAGCGCGTTCATGAATGGAGATGTGCAAGAAATGCTCGATGCCCTTAAAATGGCGGAAAACGCCGAAAAATTAAAAGGAGAAACCGCATGACCAAAGCCGCACTCATTGAGCAAATCAAGCTTAAAGAAAGTTTTTTATGTATTGGGCTCGATCCAGATCTGGCCAAAATACCGCCCCATTTACTACAAACCGAAGACCCTCTTTTTGAATTTTGCAAGGCCATTATAGATGCCACACATCCTTTTGCCGTTGCATTTAAGCCCAATACAGCATTTTTTGAGTGCCACGGCGCTAAAGGTTGGGAAGCACTGCGCAAAACCATGGCCTATATTCCAAAAGAATGTATGGTCATTGCTGATGCCAAGCGCGGTGATATCGGCAACACCTCAACTTATTATGCCCAAACATTTTTTGAGCACCTGCAAGCAGATGCGTTAACGGTGGCGCCTTATATGGGCTCTGACTCAGTCCAGCCCTTCTTGCAATTTGAAAATAAATGGGTCATTTTACTTGCACTTACTTCCAATGAAGGCGCCAAAGATTTCCAATTGATGGAATTGAATGGTAAAGCGCTCTTCGAAACTGTTTTAGAAAAATCAGCCGAGTGGGGAACTCCGGAAAACATGATGTATGTTGTAGGTGCTACGCGCGCAGAAGATATTGCTAGAGTTCGTGCTTTGGCACCAGATTATTTCTTTTTGGTGCCGGGAGTTGGCGCGCAAGGTGGGGATTTAGATACGGTAGTCAAATACGGTGCAAATGCGCAGTGCGGTTTGCTTGTCAATTCTTCACGTGCTATTATATACGCCAGCGATGGCGAAGATTTTGCAGTTGCTGCAAAAGAAGAAGCGCTGAAGATGCAAGCTCAAATGGCTTTGCATGTTCAGCGCTTCGAAATTTAAATGGGTTTAGCGGGTAGCTAAATCTGCGTTTTGTGTTGTTTGCTCAAGACTTCCATAAGCATCGCAGCTTGCTTTGCGACCAGCGCCACAAGATGCTAATACAAGTAATGTAGCAAATGCCGCAAGGATAAATGTTGATTTTGTTTTCATGGTGTTTGTTTTGTTGTTGCTGCTTTTAACGGCGGTTGTTGTACAAAGTTACAATTTTTGGAAAATTAGCGCGTTAATTCTTTAATCTTAAAGGATGCAGTTTGTCATCAAGTTGATATTTATGGTTGGTTGGGTGTTGCAATTCAATGCGCAGCAGCCTCAGTTTGCTATAGACCCGCTCCAACAGTCACTCCCTAAGGCACTTTCAATCATACAAATTGATACCGCTGTATTGTATAATCTTGTCAATTGGCAGAAAAAAACCAACGATTGGCAGGCGCAGGCACTGGATGCGGGGTATTTTCTTTTTGCGGTCATTCCATCCAAGTCAAGCGATTCCGTTTCTTATTTTCAAATCAGTCCTGGGCCTTTTTTTGAGGGTATTTCTTTGCATACCCAAGACAACGGAATTGGCGTTTTTGTATGGGTTCAAGCTAAGGAACTGCAAAAAATGGTACAAGACTCCTTGAATCAGCTGCTCCATAACGGCTATCCTTTTGGTCAGGTGCGCCTTCATTTTAGCTCGGGCGTGCAGCCCTCGCTAGAAATGCAAACTATTAAGGGGCCAGAAGTGCGGTGGGGCCAACTGCAAGTGAAGCCGGAGGGCATCATCCAAGAAAAAGTACTTTCAAACCTGCTGCAAATCCAAACTGGCGCTCTTTTTAGCGAAGCAAAACTTCTACAAGTACAAAGCCAACTGGCAGGTCAGCTGCCTTTTAAGTTATTGCGCGCCCCGGAATGGGCCTATATTGATCAGCGTGCAGAGCTCTATTTTTTTATCGAAAGAATCAAAATGAGTTCAGCAACGGGCATCATGGGCTTGCAACAAAACCCGACAAACCAAAAAACAGCTTTGGTGGGTGAATTCAATTTGCAACTTCAAAATACGTTTCAGAAAAATGAGAAATTTTTGCTGCATTGGCGAAGTATTGCACCACAAACCCAAATGCTGAAAAGTTCGCTCAGTTGGCCATATATCGGAGGTTCGCCCTACGGTTTAAGCTCGGGCTTTGCGCTCTATCGCCGGGACACCTCTTTCTTAGAAGTTAAAGGAAATTTAGCTTTGACCTATTTGTTTTCCAATAATTGGCAACTCCTTGCGCAACTAGATTATTGGCGTTCAAATACGTTGCTGTCTTCCACGTCCATAAACAATCTAGTTGATTTTAGCACACTTGCCTATGGTATTGGCTTGCAAAGACAGCAGCTTGATTTTATGCCTAATCCGAGAAAAGGCATGCAGCTTAAAGCGCTGTATTTAGTCGGTAATAAAAAGGTCGTGGAAGAACAGCTCACATGGCGTGTGGAATTGTCTCAGCGCTATTTTGTGCCGCTTACAAAGCGGCAGGTCTTGTGTTTGAGCCAAGAATTTGACCATATTCAGGCCGCCAACCTCTATGCCAATGAGCTCTATCGTTTTGGTGGTTTAGAACGCATGCGCGGTTTTGATGAAGAAGCATTTTTTGCTTCCACTATTGTTTTTGCAGGCTTAGAGTATCGTTTTTTACTCGATGAATATGCTCATTTTTTGGTTTTTTCTGATTGGTCTTGGTTTGAGAATAAAGTGCTCAACAATACACAAACTACTGTCTATGCACTTGGTTTGGGTTTGGTAATAGGTTCCGACAATGGCCAGTTCAAATTGAGTTATGGCTTGGGTGCTGCGCTAGGAAAGGGCCTACAATTAAATGCAGGTAAATTGCACGTGGGCTATATTTCCTATTTTTAGCTCATGAAAATCGTATTTGCAAGTCATAATCAAAAGAAAGCAGAAGAGATCCGGTCTATATTACCTTCAGGCATGACGCTCTTGACCCTTCACGACCTCGATCTTCACGAAGAAATTCCAGAAAACGAAGCTACTATTGAGGGCAATTCTGCTTTCAAAGCCAACTGGGTTTTAGCGCGTTTTGGTTTGCCGTGCTTTGCAGACGACACAGGCCTAGAAGTTTTGGCCTTAAACGGCGCGCCTGGGGTGCATTCTGCGCGTTATGCAGGCCTCGAGCGCAACGACGTTGCCAATATGAATAAACTATTGGCAGCTCTTCAGCAGGCCTCTGATCGGCGCGCCCAGTTCAAAACCGTGATGACCTATTGCGATGGCCTCATGCAACAGCAATTTACGGGTGTGGTAAAGGGCGTGATTTCAAATGAAAAGACAGGAACCGAAGGTTTTGGTTATGACCCGATATTCATACCAGAAGATCAACATAAGACTTTTGCTCAGATGCCACTTGCCGAGAAAAACATGTTTAGCCATCGGGCCAGAGCAATGGCTCAGTTTCTAGAATTTCTGAAAGCGAAGGTTAGTTAGGCTTCAATCAAGATGGCTACAGACTGCACGTCTCCGTTGATTGGAGGGCTAAGCTTAGTGATTTTGACTTGTAGCAAATGAATGCCTTTTAACTCAGTTTTGATCCTGTGGATAATGCGTTGACCAACATGCTCAATGAGTTTGGAACGGATGGCCATTTCTTCGGTCACGATGCGGTTGACGTCAACGTAATCTATGGTATCGGTTAGGGTATCGTGCTCGGCAGCCATACTGAAGTCTGTGTGCAGTTCGATATCGACAATATAATGCCCTCCGATACGGCCTTCTTCAGGCAAACAGCCGTGGTAAGCATAACATTGAATACCGCTGACGAAGATTTTATGCTTCATGAAGGATTTTTTCTATAGCAGCTAAACCGAGATCAATCCGAGAAAGCACTTCTTCTTTGCCGAGAAACTCAGAAATTTCGAACATGCCAGGGCCAGCTCCAACTCCAGTTAGCACGAGGCGATAAGGAAGAAGTACGGCGCCAATACCCAGTTGTTTTTCTGCTAAGAAAGTTTTGAAAGAGACTTCAATGGTTTGGGCAGAAAATTCTTTGAGGCTGCTCACGATATTTCTCCATTCTTGGATATACGCTGTTGTTTCGGGCTTCCATTTTTTGTGAATGGTTTCGGCATCGAATTCAGTGGTACGACCAAAAAGATATGCGCCGTCGGTAAGGATGTCTTGCGCAAAGGTGGCTCGTTCTTTCATGAGGCCGCAAATTTGTTGAAGCTCGGCATCTGAATGTTCAATGGTTGCAAGTTGACGCAGTTGTGAAGCAAGCGCATCTTCTGATTGCGCACGCAAATATTGTTGCTGAAACCATTTGGTTTTCTCAGGATCGAATTTGGCACCGGCCTTACTGACCCGCTCGAGTGTAAAAGCGTCAATAAGTTCGGTAAGGGTAAAGATCTCTTGTGTAGTACCGGGGTTCCAACCTAAAAGTGCTAGCATATTGATGAAAGCGCCCGGTAGATAGCCTTTTTCGCGGTAGCCAGAGTAAAGTTCGCCCTCTGCAGTAAGCCAGTTGGTCGGGAAAACAGGAAAACCTAGGCGATCGCCATCTCGTTTGGAAAGTTTGCCATTGCCATCTGGACGAAGCAAAAGTGGGAGGTGTGCAAACTCAGGGCAAGCCCAACCAAAAGCTTCATAGAGCATCACGTGCAACGGTGCGGAGGGCAACCATTCTTCGCCGCGGATGACGTGGCTTATGGCCATGGTGTGGTCATCGACGATATTGGCCAAGTGATAAGTTGGCATGCCGTCGCTTTTGAATAAAACTTTGTCGTCTAGGTTGTTGGTATTGACCACAACCCAACCACGAATGAGGTCGTGGAAGCGGATGTCGCGGTTGCGCGGCATTTTCATACGGACGACATAAGGTTCGCCTGCAGCGAGCAGTTGCTCCACTTCAGACTGAGGAAGGGTGAGGGAGTTGCGCATGCTGCTGCGCGTCACGCTGTTGTATTGCCAATTGGGCATGCCCATGGTTTTGGCTTGGTCGCGCATGAGATCGAGGTCTTCGGAGCTGTCAAAAGCGTAGTAAGCTTTGTCTTCGGCGATGAGTTGTTCGGCGTAAGGCTTGTACATTTCTTTGCGTTCAGACTGCACGTAAGGGCCGTAGTTGCCACCTAAACCCGGACCTTCTGTGGGCATGATACCGCACCAATCAAGGGCATCCATAATGTAGTCTTGCGCGCCAGGCACAAAGCGGTTTTGATCGGTATCTTCGATGCGGATCAGAAAGGTACCATTGTGCTTGAGCGCAAAAAGGTAGTTATAAAGTGCAGTGCGCACACCTCCCATATGGAGCGGGCCAGTAGGTGAGGGGGCAAAGCGAACGCGAACAGGTACTGAAGACATAAGAAGAATAATATAGGCTGCAAAGATAGTGATTTGTAAAAGAATCAAGTTAGGAATTGACCTCTATCATGTTTTGGTCCGCGAAATAGGCAGAACTTTGTTTAAAATCAAACATCATGACAACTAAATTATTCATTTACGACCAACATCTAGAAAATCAAGATTGGCTCAAAAGATTAGACTTTTACAAAGAGGAACTGACCATCTTACGAGAACGACTTCAAGAAGTCACTTCGAAGAATACCAATACCGATTTTTTAAAATCAGTGGAGCATTTTCAGAATCAATTTTTGATTCAGCGCAATCATGTGGATGAGTTGGCCCATCAGATCAAAGTCAATGAAAATTTATTAGTGAAGGAAATCGAGCACAACCCGGTTGCTGTTGATCACCGAAAAGTAGAAAGCCACGACGCAGAGACTGACTTTATGGCCTTTTTCGAAAAGAATTTTGCGCAATTAAGAGCTCAATTCAATGTCTTCTTGGCCAAGTGGATGTAAACTTGTTCAAAGCAGCACTTTCTGAGTGCTGCCAAATTCATTTTTTAGAAAATAGAGGCCACTCGGAAAGTGATTTGTTGAGATTTTATTTTCGCCTTTTTGAAGCATAATTTCTTTTTGAACTTGCCCGATAGAATTCATGAGTTCAAGTTGAAACACTTGCGCACTTTCAATATAGATTGTGTTGGCATCTTGACCTTTTAAACGCCAGGAGTTGGGCTGAAGCGTTGCAAGACCTGCACCTCCATCAAGATTGATTTTAACGACGTAGTCCAGGACATTGGCGCAGGAGTCGTCGTAGATGGCGTAGTTGACCAATCCTTTGGTGATGTCATCATAACCATCTAAGATGAGGTTCTCGATGTATGTGGAATCTTGTGAGCAAAAGCAATTGGCATTGACTTGAAAGTTTTTATCTGTCAGGTTTTGAAGGTTGTAGTCCGTGTTGTAGCAAATGGTATTGTTTTCGATGAGCGTTGAATTGGGGCTGTAGGCCAAAACGGCTACACCGACACCGTTGTTGGTGATGATATTATTGGTGAGTGAACTGCCGTCGCCTAAACGAACCGCTAAAACATTACTATCAAAGGTGTTGTTACTGATATTTGCCCCACCAGAGTTGTCAATAGCTACTCCATTGCCCTCGAAATAACAATTTTGGATGGTGTGGCCATAAGCCTCTGCAAAGCCAAAATCGTTGTCGATAAATTGGCAATTGCTGACCGTTCCTGGTGAGCCAATGATATTATTTACATTGCCTTCGAATAAGCAGTTATTTACGTTGATGTTGTTTGACCACGTAAAAGAGCAAAAATTATTGATGAACTGACAATTATCGGCGGTGAGGGAACCATACAAAATTTGTGCTGCTTGCCCTACGCCGTTGTTTTCAAACAAGCAACCATTATAAGACATGTCGGCATTGAGTTGGATGCTGTAATTATTGTTTTTGAACTGACAGTTCGTCCAATTATAACTTACCCCAGGTTGGGAAATATCATTAGCAATACCTTGCCAGCTATCGTGTAAGCGGAAGCGGTCTAGCTGCACATTGCCACCCTGTGATCCTTTGATGTTGATGCCATACCAGGTTTGTTGTCCTAGGATACTAGCGTCTGTTGTTTTGAAGGTAATCGGCGCTGCATCGGTTCCAACTGCTACAAGCGTTCCTCTTACTTCCAAGTACCGCAAGTTACCCGTATTAAACGAGTAATCTGGCGTCACGCGCACTTCTACACCAGGTTCTATCGTGAGCGTTACACCCGGAAATACAACCATTGAGCCCGTCATGAGGTAGGGGCTACCGGAAGCGCTCCAAGTGGTGTTTTGATAGATACCACCCGAAACGGTGGTTTGGGCAACAAATTGAAAACAAACTGAGCTTATAAATAGGGATATAATGACGCGAAACATAAGATGAGTTTTGTGCATTATCAACACCAAAACGCAGTGAATGTTCGAATAGGAAAATACAAAATGACATTAAAAGAATTCATGGTCATGCAGATTCCTGTTTATACAATTACTGTTCTAATCTATACAAATAAGGGTATCATACCAAGGGCTAAAGCCTGCCCAAATGCCGAGACAACCTTTCATGTTTGAGGGAATATTGATTGGTGTGGCATAAGGATTCGAATTTGCATCAAGCTGGGCGTCCATGCGGTCGTAATAGAGATAAACAGCAGGGTCCATTTTGGAGAGTTTGACCACCACACTGTCGCCGAAGCGATAATACCGTCGGTAGGCTTTCAAGTGGGTGCTGTCTTTTCTTTTTAAAGGATTTTGAAAATAGAATTCTATCGCTTGACCATTGAAAAATTCGTCGCTGAAAATTCCACCTCGTGCCCTTCTAAATATAGGGTCAAGATCTTGTCCTTGCTCATTTCGATCTATTCTTCTTACTTCCCAACGATAGGCATCTGAGCTTGAAGCTGGGTCTGTTAAGCGCGCCCAACTGAAGCCGTATTCTATTGCGGCGGTTTCTCGTTTCCAATAGAGGGTGTCTAGCGGGGCTTGTGAAGGAAGATAAGTACTACCGGTGAAGGTTTTGTCTTTGTACTGAATATGTAAGGCATAGGTGTGATTTGGCTCACCTATAAGCGCTGTTGAGGTGTAGACTTGAATCGGCAAAAGGAGCACTTCTTCTAGTTCAAGCCTGAGCATTTCAGCTACTCGTTTCTGACTTTCGAGAGGTAGTTGCTGAATAAAAGTAGGTGTGAGTGCAAAGGTATCTGTTGCGTTGATCACATTTACTTGCGCATCGCTCACCACACTATTCAGGTAAGTGAGCAAGCTGACCGTATCTGCTGCGGGTTGTGAGATGCTCAAAAGCACAATTGGGTAGGAACCGGCTTCAATATTGCCATCGACCACTAATTGCGGCGGTAATTGTGGCAGGTCTATTTGTACTGGCTTGGTGCAAGAAAAAAAACCGAGCAGCACTGCGAATAAGCCTAAGATGTACTTGATCAATGGATGATTTTTTGAAGAAAGTTAAACTTTTTCTCCGTAACCTCAATGGCACCGAGTCTCACGCCGGCCCAGCCTACCTGGTGGATCCAAACGTCTTGGCCTGCTGCATTCGTTACTTTTGTAGGCGCCTCCATAAATGTGTGGGTGTGCCCGCCTAAAATGAGGTCGATGCCAGCAACTTTCTCAGCAAGTAAAAGATCGCTGGGTTTGGATTTATCTTCGTATTGATATCCCAAATGCGACAGGCAAATGATCAAGTCACAGTTGCGTCGCTTTAATTCTTGAATGACTACGGAAGCACTTTCAAACGGATCTTTGATACGAATACCTTCAAAATTACTTGCGGGCACAAGGCCGTTTATATCAATACCCAAACCAAAGATGCCAACTTTATAATGTCCTTTTTGGATGATTTGATAAGCTTGAACCACTGCCGCCATAGCCGTTTGACCAAAATCGTAATTGGCGTTCACAAACTTAAAATTCGCATGTTGTTGTGCATTCATGAAACCATCTACACCGATGTCGAAGTCGTGATTTCCTAAGGTGACAACATCATAAGCAAGCGCACTCATGAGTTTCATTTCGAGTACACCCTGGAAGCGATTGAAATAGGGTGTGCCTTGAAAGAAGTCGCCGGAATCTAATAACAAAACATGATCATTTTCTTTGCGGTATTTGTCGATCATTGCTGCACGTGCCATAATTCCACCTTGGTTGGGGAATTTCGGATGATTGGCTGGCAAAGGGTCAATTTGCGAATGTGTATCGTTTGTATGCAGAATGACGAGTTTTGGCGTATTTTTTCTGCTTGTTTGAGCACTTAACCATTTGGGCATAAGCACACCAAAGGATAAGATCCCAAATTTTTGAAAAAGATTTCTACGCGTAATTTTCATTTGATGTATCTAGGTTGTGCATCGAGCATTAACTCGCCTTGATTTTTTGCTGTCTCTATAAATATATCGCGCAGCAAAATTGTTGTTTCTTGTTTTTCAAGACCTAGAAAAAAGGTCATTTGATCGCCGCCGTTGGCTAGAAAATCTGAGGTGAGCACCCAAATATATTGGTGACTTGGCAACAAACTTGGTATCGCTAACTTTCCATCTTGAAAAATGCAATTGGCCATTGGTTCGCCGCCGCTCTTTGTAAGGTATTTTTCGATGTCGGTGATTTTAGAAACAGGTAAATGGATCCATACAACCCGATTATCGAAAGGCATCAGTTTGTAAAAGTCAGCTAAAGTCAGTTTTCCTGCGCCAAAAGTACTGCGCAAGCCTCCGGTGTTGAGCAAACAAATGACAGGTTCACTGAAGCGCTTGTTGGCGGTTTGTGAACTCAAAACGGCATCGGCGCACCAGTTCATGAGGTTTGATCCAGGCCTGCTGATGACTAAATCTGAAGGTGCGCTTGCCACATAGGCGCTGAATTCTTGAACTAAAGTATCTCGGTAAGGTTCGAGTTGCCTCAGTAGAGTTGAATCTTGAGTGGTCGCAACTACCGATTGATAAGCGATATGGAAAGTAGGGTTAAAACGAGCAGAGCAAGCCATTAGGCTTGCTCCGATCATGATATACCAAATACTTTTAATCATTATTCTATCACAAACTCGCGTTTGACTTGACCATATTGGGTTTGAACGGTAATGAAATATACGCCCGCCTTGAATTCTTGAATAGGCAAGGCCAAAACAGGAAGTTGGAGGTTTTGGTTGCTACTTACCTGACGTCCTTGGATGTCTTGAATTTGATAACCGAGGATGTCAAGACCATTTACTTGCGCATAGAGTGTCTGAGACGCAGGAACCGGGAAGACCGATAAATTTTGATCTAATTTTTCTGAAAGACCCATGTCGCAGTTCAAATAGCTCATGTTGGAAAAGTTGATATGGCAAGCAAAGTAAGCCGAATCGATAAACGGGTTGCGGTTATTTTGTAGCACAGCTACATATTCGTGACGCGCGATTTCGTAGTTGTCTGGAGCGTCTGCGAAATGCCATGTTTTGAGTGATTCTTGACTTTGGGTAGCCGGAAGCTCCCAAGTATTGCCGCCCTGGCCGTTGTAGCAAGTGGCCATATAGAAAATAGAACGTGCAGCGTTTCCTTTTTGCTCTGGGCGTGGCTCATAGACCAATTGGTTGCCACTGTAGCCCACGCGGCCTTCTAAATAGGTAAAGACAACGTTGCCGTCGATATCCATCAAAGGAAGGTTACTCCGCGGCGTATTGGCTTGCTGAAGGTTGGTTGGCCAGAGGTTGTGTTGGTCGTTGTATTCTTTTTGTTCTGGGTTATCGCAAGGGAAGGTAGGCATCCAAGAGTGTGAGAAGGTGTGCTCGCGCGAGTAACCTAAGGCTGTCCAGGTGAATGGGTCGTTGAAAACTTTGCGCTCACCTGAATATACACACTCTACATAAGACTGTCCGTTGGTGGTGTCGCGTACCTCGTATTGGTTCATCATGGTGGTGAGGTAGTTGTAGTAGGTAATGGAGGTATGCGGATTGATCAAAGCGCTGAGGCTAGTAAGAAATGAACTGGCACCTGAATTGATACCGTTGTAATAGTTGCCAATTTGACTTCCGGTACTGGTTACATTACCTGTTACAGGATTCATGGTGCGGTAGTTTTCATAGCCCGAAGGGCCATTGAATGCATAAACAGCAAAATGATAATTGGTATTGGCTTCAATATGACGCGGAGTAAAGCCTGTTCCCGAACCAATATAAGCTACTTTGGCATTGCCGACAACATCACCGCGCTTATAGCTTGTGCCGTCGATAGGTAAACCAGCTACAGCACTTCCTTGTTTCCACAATACGATGTATTTTTCAGCACTTACAGCGGTATACTCACCAGAAAGCGAATAAGGTTTAATGGTTGGAAAGGTAAGTGCGGTTGGGTTGGCAGTTGGTTCAGTAGCTAAGTTGTTCGTGCCAATACCATAAAGATTGATGATATAAGGATTTTCATCTGAGTCGTCGTTGGCGATAGAAAGGGTCGCTAAACGCGAGCCTGTTCCGCTTGGGCTAAAATTGAGCGTTACGTTTTGGCTGCTGGTGCCTGCAACTACAACATTTGCATTGCAAGTGTATTCTGCAGCATTTGTGCCGCTCAGGCTAGCGCCTGAAACTGTGAGGTTTTGGACACCGTAGTTCTCAATGGTGATGGTAGTGGCCGTAGAATTGCCCACTACATAGGTAGTGCCAGTTAGAACGCTGTTGCCATTGATTTTGACGTTGATTTCTCTTGCTGGGGCAACGTAGGTGAAGATGTCTTGGGTGGTGCGTGGAATCAACTGATAGTTCGCATTGAACTGACCTAAAAGCCCGATAATGGTGATAGGGCCAGTTGGAATGGCAGATCCGTCGATGTTGGTGCTGCCGTTGATGCGGACATCAAAGGTATTGGCACCATCAAAGACTTGAACGGTACTGTTGCCCGTTGCAAAATTACCTGTTTGTACAAAATTGACGTTGTCTAAACGCACCAACTGGCCTTCGAGGTTTTCTCCAGCACTCGGGATAGGAATGATGAGTGCAGTAGGCTGAACCACAGCTTGTCCGTGATTGGTGAAGCTATTAGTTGGTGAAAGTTCGAGTAAACCGCTGAATTCGAATAGTACGCCGGTTGCGGTAATGGAATCGCCTTTTTGCACGGTGTTGAGGTTGTTGCCATAACAAGCAATACCTGCTGTACCATCTTGTAAGTAACGAATAGGGCCGAGTTCACTACCGTTGGTTACTACACCACTTACAGTAACGGTTTGGCCAATACCTAAATTGCGCACTTGGGCAATAGATTGGGCAAAAGCTTGTTGTCCGAGGGCTAAAAGCGCGAGATTGAAGAATAGTTTTTTCATAAGTTAGAAGTATATTGCGAGATTGATATTGAAGCGCAAGCCTTGGCCAAACATAACAGCTGCAGACTGCGCATTGAATTGATCGTAGATGCCATTTGCGTTGTTGCGCGCATCTGAGATAAACGAGGTATTGAGAAGATTGGTAATGGCCCCGCCAGCACTGAATTGCTTGTAGCGATAACCTGCAAAAACATTGATCAAGGAGTAAGATGGAATGATCCAGGAATCGCGGCCACCATTATTGCCTTGTAAAGAGAAGGGATCAAAATCAGCATAATAGCGATCAAAGAATTGACCCTGAATTTTGATGTATGCATTTTTGATGGGTTCGTAGCGCAATGAGGCCGCCATGGCTGTTTGGGCGGCGTCGCCGACGTGAACGCCTTTTGCATCAAAAGTGAATTCAAGGGAGTCGTATTGCGGAATAAAGACAGTTTTACTTGAGTTCCAAATCCAGTTACCCATCGAGAACATGAAATCAAAGGAAAGTTTTGGGGAGATTTCCCAAGCGACATCGATTTCTTGCCCCATGTGAATGGCGTCCATGCCATTGATGTTGACACGGATAAACTCTGTAGGATCGTTGGGGTCTGGTACCGCTACTCCGTAAGGAAACGGTTTGTTTTTCCAGTTGGTGAAGTAGGCATTGTAGTTGACACCAAAGTGTTTGTTGGCATAATGGTAGCCACCTTCAGCCGAGTAGATAATTTCATTGACGATTTCTCCAAAGAAACTGTTGGTGTTGTTGTCGATGACATTAGAGAACTGTGGAGTGCGGTTGAGGTAACCTAGATTGCAATATGCGTCTTGGTTTTTGTTGATTTTGTAGCTCAGGCCACCTTTGATGGTGACCCCCGGGATATATTTCCAGTCGGTAGAAAAATAGTCAAGCCCTGCTGAACTAGCATTGTAGGTTTGACCATTATATTGAATGGTGTCTAGTGCGCCAATGCGCAAAATAGTATCGCCGAGATCAAGTACTTTTCTTTGAAAGTAGTCAATGCCTTTGTAACCATTGAGTACGCCAGAAACATTGGCAAACCAATTGATGCGCTCGCCATTGTGTTCTACTTGTCCGAAAATACCTGCGTAAGAAACAAGACCATCTCGGTCTGCATTGAAAGTATTTTTGGCGATTTTGTCACCAACGCGTTGCATGGGGTCGGCATCATTGAAGTTGGCTGTGCTCACAAAGTAGTCGGCACCCAATAAGTTAGTGATGACTTGGTAATGGCGCCCTTCGTAATACCTGTAGTCTAAGCCACCAGAAAAAGCAGTTTTTTTGGAGTATTGGTAATTGAATTGCCCCAAGTAACCCAACCAAAAGTGGTTGTTCATGCTCGCCAATAAAATTTGGCTGGCTTTGATTTCCGTTGGTGAGTAAATGGGGTCGATGTTTGGTGTGCCAAAAAGCGAGTTCACTTGATTTTCGGTCACCATTTGATCCCAGTCAATATTCGAATTGCTATCTCTAAGGATTGCTGACGAATTGAAAATACTAGTACCTCCGCCACGGCCAATTGATAAATAAGCGAGGTTAGAGATGTCTAGTTTGTCATTTACAGACCAGAAATCTTTGAGTGTAATTTGTGGTTTGTTGTAGAAGTTTTTTCGTTCGTTTAATACTTCTCTTTCCCCGTTATCATTGGTAACGTAGCCCCAATGTTGGTTGTAGCGAATGCCCATGTCGTTGAGAGCAAGTGTAGAATCATAAGGGATTTCTAGGTTTTGCGAGCGATTGGCATCCCAATATTGAACACCTTGCAAGAATGAACGTTGACCGTGTTGCTGTGGTGCGGCAAACGCGGATAAGGTGATGAGGTGTTTGTCTAGGCGTTTAGAAATTTTGGTGTAACCGAAAAATCCTTGAGTAGGTGTACCATCTACCCAGCCTTGACCTTGCTTGTAAGAAGCAGAAAAGGTGAGTCCCCAGCCCGATGGGGTCATGCCGGTGTTGTAAGAAAGTGAGCTGCGTAGAAAGTTGCCGGTGGCATATTCTTGCTTGAAACTTCCACCTTTTTTGGTGCCCACACCTTGGGTGAGAATATTGATGGTGCCGCCGATGGATGGCATGGCAATTTTGGTTGCGCCGAGCCCGCGTTGCACTTGCATTTGGGAGGTAATGGCATCGAGGCCAAACCAGTTGGACCAATAAACTGCGCCGTTTTCCATGTCATTGACCGGAACGCCGTCTATCATGACACCAACGTTGCGTTGGTCAAAACCACGCACATTGATGCGTGCATCGCCGTCGCCGCCGCCTTGGTTGGTAGCGTATACGCCTGCCGTACCATTTAAGAGCATCGGTAAGTCGCGCGAAGCGAGTTCTTCATTGATTTTCTTGGTGTCGATTTTGGTAACAGCCACAGGTACGTTTTGGCCACGAACTAAATTGCCTATGACGCGAACTTCTCGTTCTTCTTGGGTGGCGCGAATGCTAAAATCCTGAACAACAGACAATTGATTGAGCGTGATGTCATAGCGCAGGGTGTCGTTGAGGGGTAGTGAAAATACCAACTGGTATTTGCCATAGGGAATGTTGAGCATTTCGTAGGCGCCAAGATCATTGGTAGCCACTCTTTTGATGGCTGTGCCTTGATTGAGTAAGGTGATTTTAGCTCCAGCAACAGGGATTTCTCCAGGAGACATCATAGCTACACCACTGATTTTACCTTTCTGCTGAGCTATTGTAAGCCCAGGTAATGCTGCAAGCAGCACCAATAAGAGCAGGCGCATTTTAGCGGATAATAACTTTGTGTAGACTTTGCTCGCCCGATTGAGATGTGAGGCGCAAGAAATAAACACCGTGGAAGTCGTTCAAATCGATTTCTACAACTTGCTGAGCGCTAGAAATATTGAAGTCTTTGATTTGTTGACCGAGTGCCGAAACGACTTGAATTTTGCGCACGTCGTTTTGTGTTTTGACAAAAACAGTTCCATTGCTTGGGTTCGGGTAAACACTTGGGCTCATTTTGCTTTGCGTTGCCACACTAATTGAGTTGCAGTCGCATACGTGGGTGCCAAGTGAAGACCAATTGCCGTCTAGAATTGGGTTTCCGCTGGTTCCGTAAATAATATTGCCATTTGAATCGAGGCGGTTGATCACTGGCGGGATGCTGTCCCAATCGAGGAGTGGATCAAAAAATGAAGGATTTCCGGTTTGACCTTTAAGGATAGTTGCTTTGCGAAGGAGGCTGTGGTCTTTGGTGAGCAAAACGCCGAGGCCCGTGCTGTAAGGGAATTGTGTAGACCAAGCGCCGTCGTTGCCAGAAGAGGTTCCGGTTTCGTTGGCAGGGTTTTCACCAATTTTGCCAAATACATCTACGATGGCAAAGCCAGTAACGTTGGTTGCATTAATAACAGCCGTAGCACTTGATGGTAATGTGCCTTTAGCTAAAAGAAGGGCGTCATTGCCATTCCAGTACCAGGCATTGGATGCGTTGTAGTCTGGGCAGAAAAAACCGTCTGCTCTCGCTTGAAGTGAATCCCAAACTGGTGCTTCTTGCCCTGTGCCGTTTGGGTCTAATTTTTCAAGCACACCTACATAAACACCTTTTGCAGGCACAATGCCTGAAAGTTGAATAGAGTTGGCGACTGTCGCTGTTGTTGCGCCATTAGAATAGCGACTTACAAAATAACCTGAAAGGTTAATGGGGTTATTGGTCGGGTTGTAAATTTCTAGCGCTTTGTTGTTAGACCAACCTTCCACATATTCTGAAATGAAAAGTTCGTTGCAATTGCTTTGAGCGTTGGCGCCTAAAAACAAAAAGAAAGATAAAAAAAGTAGTGTTTGCTTCATGATGTTAAGTTTAATTCAACTGACAATCAGCTTGGTGTTAATGAATTCTTTTTTATGGTTTCAGCACAAATTATGCATCAAGGAGGACATAAAAAAGTTTTTACAAATTTAAGGTTTTTAGATTCAATTATGCAATAGTTAAATAAAATTGAAATGATTTCTTTGTGAAGAAGATGTGAAGATTAGATTACTATCGATTTCTGTGTAATTTTAGGACTCAATTTTGCAAACCAAATCGCCTTTCATGAAGACGCTACCTTATCTTTTTATTTTTACTTTTCTACACATCACCGCACTTGCCCAAGACTTAAGCGTAGAACGGATTTGGCGAAATTATGAATTCAGTGCCAAAAGTGGCAGTTCTTATCAAATGATGAACGACGGCGAGCATTGCGTTTCGTTGAGTGATGACGGCGCTATATTGTCTAACTCAATTTTAACCAATGGAATAGAACAACAAAAAGTCCTGGTACCAAAAGAAAAGTTGGTTTGGAATGGCAACCCCATCTCAATAGCAAGTTTCGAATTGAATGCTACTGAAGAGAAAATATTGCTTTGGACAGCACCAAAAGCAATTTATCGCCGCAGTTTTGAAGCTTTTTACTTTTTGTTTGACCTCACCACTCAAAAGTTAGAAGCCCTCGATGCCGAACACGCACCTCAAACCTTAGCTGAATATAGTCCAGACGGCACCAAAGTTTCGTTCATTCATGGCAACGATATCTTCATCAAAGATTTGATGACCGGAAAAGTGCGCAAGGTTACCGAAGATGGCAAGCGCAATAAAATCATCAACGGCACCACCGACTGGGTATATGAAGAAGAATTCGCCATCACCAAAGCTTATGCTTGGTCTCCAGACAGCAGGTTTATTGCTTTTTTAAAGTTTGACGAGCGCGAGGTGCCAGAATTTCAAATGGCGCTGTATGGCGAGCTCTACCCGGAGCAATACAAATACAAGTATCCAAAAGCAGGAGAGGTGAATAGTAAGGTAACATTAAATATGTTAGACGTTAAAAGCGCCAAAATTCAAAAAATAGATATTGGGGCTTACGAATATATTCCACGCTTGAACTGGTCTTCCAAATCCAATCAGCTCGTTGTCCAAACGATGAACAGACATCAAAATGAACTCCATTATTGGCTCATTGACGCCACCCAAAAAACAATATCCACCAAGAAATTCTTCACGGAAACATCTGAAACTTATATAGACATAGACAATAGCTTGTTGCTCCTTCAAGACGGTAAATCTATTCTTAGAACAAGCGAGCAAAGTGGTTTCAATCATTTGTACCTCGTCGGATTTGACGGCAGTTCAAGAGCAATCACCGCAGGTGAATGGGATGTCATTGAATATTTAGGTATCGACGAAGCACAAAACTTACTTTATTACGCAAGTGCAGCGCCAGGCGCTATTTACAAGTCCATTTATGCTATCCGACTCGATGGGACGGATCAAAAAATGATTTCGAATGCTTATGGGTATCACAATGCGACTTTTTTGAAAGGAATGAAATACTTCATCAGCAGTTATTCCAACGCCAACACACCGCCAGTAATCACCCTGCGAAAAGCCAACGGCGAGCTCGTTAGAACCTTAGAAGATAACGCTGCATTGCTGGCCAAAATGCAAAACGAGCGCCTGAGTAGAAAAACATTTTTAAGCATCAAGACGCCCGATACCGACTTGAACGCATCTTTGATATTGCCACTCAATTACAATCCGTCGAAAAAGTACCCTGTATTTGTAAATGTATATGGCGGGCCTGGCCACAATGAAGTTTTAGACAGCTGGGACGGCAACGATTATTTCTTTCACCAGCTTTTGGCCCAAGAGGGCTATATGGTCTTGACTATTGATCCGAGAGGTACGCAATATAGAGGTGCAGCTTTCAAAAAGTCAACTTATTTACAATTGGGCAAGCTAGAAATTCAAGATGTGCTAGACGCAACTAAAGTTTTTGCCCAACGCCCCGACGTAGACGCGTCGCGCTTGGGCATTATGGGTTGGAGTTACGGTGGCTTTATGTCATCCTTAGCGATGACCAAAGGCCAGGGATTGTTTAAAGTCGGTATTGCCGTTGCACCCGTGACCAACTGGCGCTTTTATGACAATATCTACACCGAACGCTTTATGCGCACGCCACAAGAAAATCCGAAAGGTTACGACGACAATTCCCCAATCAATTTTGCCAAAGATTTACAGGGCAAGTACTTTTTGATACACGGCGCCGCCGACGACAACGTACACTATCAAAATAGCATGGAAATGAGCAGTGCCTTGGTAAAAGCCAACAAACAATTTGACCTTTTTATTTACCCAAATAAAAATCACGGTATCTACGGTGGAAACACCCGAAATCACTTATTTAACATGATACACAACTATATTTTGGAAGAACTCTAAATTTTCACCTTTATTAAATGTTTTTATGAGCATTGATATACATCATTTGCACATTCTTTTGTAATTTAGGCACACATTTATCAAACGACATATTTCCATCTCATGAGTGAAACAGCCAAAATCGAACTCGACGGAAAAGTATATGAGCTTCCCGTTGTTGTTGGTACAGAAAACGAAAAAGCAATCGACATCTCCAAATTGCGCGATTTAACCGGGTATATCACCTTAGATACCGGTTACAAAAACACGGGTGCCACCAAAAGTGCCATCACTTTTTTAGATGGTGAAGAAGGGATTCTCCACTACAGAGGTTATTCCATAGAACAACTCGCAGAAAAGGCTTCATTTGTGGAAGTTGCGTATTTGCTTATTTATGGCAATTTGCCAAATCAGGCTGAATTCGATGCATTCCAAGACAGCATCCGCAACCACACTTTGGTCCACGAAGACATGAAGCAGTTCTTTGAAGCATACCCATCAAAGGCGCATCCAATGGGCGTGCTTTCCTCTATGGTTGCTTCATTGGCCACTTTTTACCCAGAATCTCTCGACCCCAACCGCAGCCCTGAGGCCAAAAACCTCACTATTCACCGCTTGTTGGCCAAATTACCAACTTTAGCAGCTTGGTCATACAAAAACCTGATTCGTCATCCGTTCATGTACCCGCGCAACGAGCACGAATACTGCAAAAATTTCTTGTACATGATGTTCTCGATGCCAACCCAAGACTACCACGTAGATCCAGTTGTCGTTAACGCCCTCAATAAACTCCTTATTTTACACGCCGACCACGAACAAAACTGTTCAACTTCTACAGTTCGTATCGTTGGTTCTTCGCAAGCCAATCTTTATTCTTCTGTGGCTGCCGGAATTTCTGCACTATGGGGCCCACTACACGGTGGCGCCAACCAAGAAGTCATCGAAATGCTAGAGCGCATTCACGCCGATGGTGGCAACGTAGACAAATGGGTTGCCAAAGCAAAAGACAAAGAAGATCCATTCCGCCTCATGGGCTTTGGTCACCGCGTCTATAAAAACTTTGACCCGCGTGCCAACATCATCAAAAAAGCCTGCGACGACGTCCTTGAGAAATTAGGTGTCGACGACCCGCTTTTGGCGATCGCCAAAAAATTGGAGAAAGTAGCTCTAGAAGACGACTACTTCAAAGCGCGCAATTTATATCCAAACGTAGATTTCTACTCGGGCATTATTTACAAAGCCTTGGGTATCCCAACCGAAATGTTTACCGTTATGTTCGCTATTGGTCGCCTCCCAGGCTGGATTGCCCAATGGAAAGAAATGACCGAAAACAAAGAGCCCATTGGCCGTCCACGTCAGATTTATACGGGTCAAACCAATCGCATCTACGTGCCAATTGAGCAACGTTAAGCATTAGCTGTATTGAATAGCAATAAAAAAGGCGCTCAATTGAGCGCCTTTTTACCTTCAAATAATTCGTATTTCCTGAATTCACATTCAATATCGCCGTTGAATACGCGGTGTTTTTGTGAAGCTTTTAGCCCAATGGCATGAAAACCTTCGATGCTGCCGCTGATCACACACGCTTTGCTGCCCGCCATTTGGTGCTTGAGCCAGGTGCCCAATGAGCCGTAGAGTTCTTCGATATCGGTGGAGAGTCTTTCGTCGTAAGGTGGGTTGGTCAGTATAAATACGGGGGGCTCTAATTTGAGCTTGTCGAATGGTGCGGAATGAACTTCTACAAAACGTCCGAAAGAAAACGCACGGAGATTTCTGCGCGCTTTCAATACCATTTCGTCAGAGATATCTCCGCCGATGATCTGGCAAGGCAATTCCCTGACAATTCGGGGTGCGTTTTGGTAAATTTCTTCCCAGCAATTGGCATCGTAGTTTTTGAGGTTTTTAAAAGCGTAGTGCTGTCTTTCAATGTTGCTTGGGATGCCACTCGCTAGAAGGGCGGCCTCTACTAAGATGGTCCCGGAACCACAAAATGGATCTACAAAAGTTTGTTTGCGATCCCAGCCCGACATTCTGATCAAACACGCCGCTACAACTTCATTGAGTGGTGCAGGCCCCACAGCCGTGCGGTATCCGCGTTGAAATAGGGGCAGACCACTCGTATTTACTGAGATAGTGACTTCTTTGTCCTTGATATATAGATCAATGAGTATACTTGGTTTTTTGACATCGATATTCGGGCGCTCGTTGGTTTTGTCTTTGAAAACATCGACAATAGCATCTTTGATCAGTAAAAACGGATAATGGGTATTGTTAAAAATAGGCGAAAAGATAGCGCCTTTGATGGCAAATGTTTTGCTTACCTCAAAAAGTTCATGCCATTTGATCCTGAGTGCGCGTTTGTAGAGGTCTTCTTCACTTTGGATGTAAAACTTCTCTAGTTCTACCAAAACGGAGATGGCACAACGGCAATAGAGGTTGAGTTTGTAGACGTCGGCCCATGTCCCTTTGATCTGAACAGCTCTGTTGAGCAGCTCTACATCTGGATACCCAAGTTCGTTGAGTTCGTCGGCAAGAATGGCCTCGAAGCCAAAAAAACTTTTAAGCGTAATGGTAAGAAGGGTGCTTTTTGGGCTGGGTTGTGAATGCATTATTTAGGGATTCGTTAACTTTGTACAAAAGAACGAATTTGTCTCAGACCAAATACCTCTTGCCCTTCCTTTTTTTTACGTTGCAGTTGTTTGCGCAGCAACGTCAGCGTGTTGGTGTGGTCTTGAGCGGCGGAGGAGCCTCAGGTGTAGCGCATGTGGGCGTGCTCAAAGCACTTGAAGAATATCAAATCCCGATTGACTACATCGTGGGCACTTCTGCAGGTGCGCTGGTTGGCGCCATGTATGCCAGTGGCTATTCGCCTGCCGAAATTGAAGCCTACGTGCTCTCCGAATCTTTTCAGCTGATGGTCAAGGGGCAAGAAGAGGCGCGTCATCAGTTCTTGTTTTACCAAGATGCCGCAAGTGCTTCTATGTTCAGTTTTACCGTTTCACAAGACAGCATTCTCCAAAAATCCTTACCGCTCGCCTTTGTAGATCCTACCTACCTCGATTTCGAGATGCTCAAGATATTTGGCCTCACGAGTGCATCGGTTCACGATGACTTCAATCAACTTTTTGTCCCCTACCGCTGTGTAGCATCTGCTGTAGAAACCAAACAAAGCGTGGCTTTTTCCAATGGGAAACTCAATCAAGTGGTGAGGGCCTCCATGACCTTCCCGCTCTATCTAAATCCCATCCGTATAGATGGCGTACTTTTCTTTGATGGGGGCTTGTACAACAACTTTCCAATCGATGTGCTCTATAATGCGTTCTCCCCTGATTTCATTATTGGCAGCAATGTTTCTAAGAATTTAGCTCCTGTTTCAGAACGCGATTTTTTTGGTCTGCTGAACAGCATGATGACCACCCCAACTAATTATGCGATGCCCTGCTTAGAGGGGCTCATTATTGAACCCAACACCCGTGTTGGGACCTTTGATTTTGCAGATGTACAGCAGGCCATACAAGATGGTTATACAGCAGCAGTTGGGCAAATGGACAACATTCTCAAATACGTAGATACCCGTGCCGACTCCGCTGAGCTTGCTCAAAAAAGACAGCTTTTCAAAAAACAGTTGTTGGCGCTACGCGTGAGTGAAGTGCGCTCAAGTTCTGACAAGAGAGAAGACCTCCCTTTTGTCAGAAATTCAATTCTACCTAAATACAGTAAGTTGGTTTTGGACCCAACTGAGCTCGAAAAGCGCTATTTCAAGACGCTCTCCGCACCCTATTTCAGTTTTGTAGTTCCGACCCTAGACCAACGCCCAGATTCCAATTTGGTTTTGCGTCTTAAAGTCAATAAAGCCAATGATTTTCGCGTAGATTTCGGCGGTATTATGTCGTCTAGAGCCATCAATACAGGCTATTTGAGCTTGGCTTATCGAAGGGCTGGTTTTATTGGGCAGCGCCTGGAGCTCGCGTCTTATTTTGGTAAATTTTATGGCTCGGGAAAGGTCAATTATGAATTGGTTATACCGGGGAGTGTTCCAATTTCTTTGAGCGCTTATTTTGTGCTCAACCGCTGGGATTACTTCAAGAGTTTTGCTACTTTTTTTGAAGATGTCAAGCCCTCATTTTTGGTACAAGAAGAACGTTATACAGGGCTGCAGCTCAGAGTGCCAACCGGAAACCACGCTGTGCTCTCGGCCAATACCCGTGTGTTTTGGCTAGACGACTCCTATTACCAGACGGCCAATTTCACCAAAGAAGATACCGCCGACTACACCTCTTTTATCGGTGAAAGCATCCGTTTGGCTTATACCCAAAACACCCTCAACCGCAAGCAATTTGCGAGTTCAGGAAGTTTCTTTGAAGTAAAAGCGAGTTATGTGCGCGGCAAAGAACTGACTTTTCCTGGCTCAACGTCCATCATAGACGACACCATCAGCAAAAATCACAAATGGTTCAGCATGCAGCTAGAGGCGCTGAGTTTTCCATTTCAAAAGCAACAAATAGTCAACTTTGGGCTGCACTTTAAAGCAGTACTCAATAGCCAATCGCTCTTTGCCAATTATACAGCCAGCATGCTCGCCCTTCCAGGTTTGAATATTTTACCAGATTTAGATACCTATTTTATCGCGGCATACCGCTCTACGCAATATGTTTGTGCGGGCACGCAACTCATTGTTAGTCCGTTTAAAAACATTGACCTGAGACTAGATGCCTACGCTTTTTTGCCGATTATTCAGTTGGTCCTTAATCCTGACGGCACCTTTTCGTATGCGCATCCGCTCGATGGCAGAAGTATTTTAGCAGCAGGCCATGTGATTTATCATTCTCCGGTGGGGCCTGTTCGGGCTACACTGAACTATTTGCCTAAATATGCCCAGCCTTTTCAATTTCAATTAGGCTTTGGCTATCTTTTATTTAATGAACGCGCAATTCGCTAACCTCATGACAAACAAATTTATCCTCAACGGCATTCAGCAAATGGGCATTGGCGTGCCCGATGTACAAGAAATTTGGTCTTGGTACCGCAAAGCTTTTGGCCTAGATGTCCGCATTTTTGAAGAAGCTGCACCTGCGCCGCTCATGACGCGCTATACGGGCGGAGTAATCCATCATAGAACGGCTACTTTGGCACTCAATATGGCTGGCGGCGGCGGCTTTGAAATTTGGCAGTTTACCTCGCGCCCAACAGAAAAGCCTTCCTTTGAACCACAACTCGGTGATTACGGTGTATTTATCTGCAAAATAAAGTCCGAAGACGTACGCCATACCCAACAGCATTTGCAGCAAATGGGCGCAAACGTCAGCGCTGCGCACAAAGACCCCGCAGGGCGCTGGACGTGTTACGTTCAAGATCCGAACGGCAATTATTTTCAAATTGTAGAGGGCCGTTCTTGGTTTGCTGCATCCAAACACCCCTCCAAATGTGGTGGAGTGGCTGGAGCCGTAATCGGCGTTTCCGACATGGACAAAAGCCAGCGCTTTTACCAAGATTTGCTCGGTTATGAGCAATTGGTTTACGACCAAGCCCAAGTTTTTAGCGATTATGATTTTTTACCTCGAGGCAAGGAAGCATTTCGCAGGGTGCTGTTGTCGCATCCGAAAGTACGCGGTGGTTATTTCGCTCAATTGCTCGGCATCACCGAGATTGAACTCGTTGAGCTGAGTTCACAAAACGGCGCAAGACAAATTTTTGAAAACCGTTTCTGGGGCGATTGGGGTTTTATCCACCTCTGTTTTGATGTGCAAGGCATCAACGCGCTCAAAGACCGCTGCTCAGATTTTGGATCACCCTTTACGGTAGATTCCGATAATTCTTTTGATATGGGAGAGGCCGCAGGCCGTTTTGCTTACATTGAAGATCCCGATGGCTACTGGATTGAATTTGTCGAGACCCACAAGGTGCCTATTTTCAAGAAACTCGGTTTGTACTTCAATTTGAAGCAAGGCCTCGCGCCCAAGCATTTGCCCAGATGGATGCTCAAAGCTTTGGGGCTCAATCGGGTTAAATAAGTTTACAAAAGGCCTTTCACGCGCAAGAATTCATCTAGGCTTTCAATGTCAGAAAACAAGACTTCTCTTGCTTTGCTTCCTTGGAAAGGCCCAATGATATTCATGCCTTCTAATTGATCTACAATGCGGCCCGCACGGTTGTAACCGAGCTTCAGCTTGCGTTGCAGCAAACTCGCCGACCCCTGCTGATTGATCACCACAATTCTGGCTGAATCTACAAACATGTTGTCGATTTCATTCATATCGATGTCGCCGCTGGCCTCTGAACCTTCCGGAACATATTCAGGTAAAATGAGGGCTTCTGGATAAGCGCGCTGCGCACCAATGAAGCTGCAGATGTCTTCTACCTCTGGGGTGTCTACAAAACCACACTGCAAGCGCTTCATTTCAGAGCCCGTGGTGATGAGCATGTCTCCGCGGCCAATGAGCTGATCTGCACCGGAGGCATCTAGGATAGTGCGCGAATCTATTTTCGATAAAACTCTAAAAGCGATACGGGCTGGGAAGTTGGCTTTGATCATGCCGGTAATGACATTCACAGACGGGCGCTGTGTGGCTACAATAAGATGAATGCCAATGGCGCGGGCTAGCTGCGCAATACGGGCAATGGGGTGCTCTACTTCTTTACCAGCGGTCATGATGAGGTCGGCAAATTCGTCGATGAGCACCACAATGTAAGGCAGGTAGCGGTGCCCTTTTTCAGGATTGAGCCTACGGCCAATAAATTTAACATTGTATTCTTTGATGGTTCTCACTCCCGCATCTTTGAGCAGTTCATAGCGGTTGTCCATCTCGATACAAAGTGAATTGAGCGTATTGACCACCTTTGAGGTGTCGGTAATAATGGCGTCTGCCTCACCCGGGAGTTTGGCCAAGAAGTGGCGCTCAATTTTGTTGTAAAGTGTCAGTTCAACTTTCTTCGGGTCGACCAAAACAAATTTAACTTGTGCTGGATGCTTTTTGTAAAGAATCGAAATCAGGATGGCATTTAAACCTACAGATTTTCCCTGCCCAGTAGCTCCAGCCACCAACAAGTGCGGCATTTTGGTGAGGTCGAATACGTATGTTTCATTAGTGATGGTTTTGCCCATTACAATTGGGAGCTCTCCGTCGAAATGTTGGAACTTGTCAGAGGCAATGAGGGAGCGCATCGAGACCATTTCTGGATTCGAATTCGGCACTTCAATGCCGATGGTTCCTTTCCCTGGTATGGGCGCAATAATGCGAATACCGAGTGCTGAAAGGCTGAGCGCGATGTCGTCTTCTAGGTTCTTGATTTTAGAAATACGAACGCCAGGTGCCGGTACAATTTCGTAGAGTGTAACGGTGGGCCCGACGGTGGCTTTGATTTTAGCGATGTCTATTTTGTAATGCGAAAGGGTTTCAACGATGCGGTCTTTGTTGTTTTCGAGTTCTTCTTTGCTCACCGATATACCAGTTGAGACGTACTCTTTCATGAGTTCAAGAGGAGGCAGTTGGTAGCCTTCGAGGTCTTTGGTGGGGTCGTATTCACCGTGCTCACTGACCAATTGACGCGCTAGGATATCTTCATCGGCAACCGGACGCATTGGTGGTATGACCACTGGATCTTCGCCAAGTTCGATTTCAAAATCAGCACTGAGTATATTTTCTTCTAAAGGCGCCACCGGAATATCTTTCTTGACTTGAACAATTAGTTCGCTTTCTTCGTCAAAAATGTTGTCGTCGTCGCCGTCATCAAAAACAACGGCCTGCGAGATGTCGTCTGCTTTGATTTGGTCTTCCTTGATGGTATTCACCACATAGATATCGTCAAAAGGGGCAGCATCTGCCGCAGCAAGTTGCGCTTCTGCGTCTGTTTCACTGCGCTCACCTGTGCCAAAAAGACGTTGCAGCAAGGCGCGATAGTTCGGACTAAATTGAATAGAGGTCAGGACAAAGAAGGCAATGACATGCATGAAGAGCGTGCCGAAACCACCAAAGGTGAGTTGGAGCCATTCGTTGGTGAAAAAACCAAATGCGCCACCAGCATAACTAATTTGCGGACTAAAAAACCCCAGAAATATAGAACCCCAAAGCGTATAGCTAATGATGATACTTGTGGTGCGTGCCAAAGGCACAAGGGCCGTACCAAATAAAATCTTGAAGCCCCCAATAAATAATAGAAATACAAGACCAAAGGAAGTAAGGCCAAAGCCCCTGTGAATGAGTAGGTGGGAGGTCCAGGCGCCAAATTTACCGAGCCAGTTTTCTACAGGTGGCAGATCGGAATTAAAGATGTAAGCCACAAAACCACGGTTCATGAGCTGGTCTTGGTCTTTGGCCCAGGTGAATAGGTAAGAGATACAAGCCAAAAATAAATAAACGCTGAGCAAGCTAAGTGCCGCACCTGTAAAAAGTTTAATTTTAGGTAGATTGAGGCGTTCTGTTAAACCTATTTTGGGTAGGTTTTTGCGCGTTTCTTTTGTCGATTCTTTCGGACGCGGTGGTTCTTCTTCGCGTTTTTTTGTTCTTGAACCGCTGGTATCTTCGGTTTTTGGAGCAGGTTTCGCGGCTGATTTAGGGATGTATTCGTTTTCTTCCATGAGGCTTTAGCGTCTAATCAAACGAAAATACAGCAAAGGGGTACATGAAAAATGAAATAACAGCAAACCTATAAACAGCAAGCTGTTAGTTAATCTTCACTGGGGCTGTTTAGACCTGTTTGAGACCATTCCAAAAAGGCCTTCAGGGGCAGTGTTTTGTATTTTTTTTCTGGAATAAATAATGCAAATGGGGGTTGTTGGTAGTCTATTTTTTGAAGCTCAAAGGCCAGGTAGCCAAAATCGGTTGGAATTTGCCCTTTGACTGGCAAGCCTGGCGCCCCTTCGAGCCCAACAAAATAGCTGGCAGGTATCGATTTTGCATAGTAAAGTAAAACATTCCTATCCGGATATTCCAAATTGGCTTCTCTACATTTGAGGCCAGCGATTTGCTGCCTTTTTTTGTTTTTATGCAGTTGGTAAGTCTCCTCTTTTTTGGACGTATCATTGATTTGAACTGCAAAGAAAAGCCCGTCAATTTCGAGCAACGAGATCAATTTGCGCTTGCCTAAATGATGAATACTCTCTTGTTTCTTCCCATCGGACATAATGTAGTTGTACCGAACCAAAGAATCTAAGGCATAAATAAAGAGCTTTCCTTCAATGGTGTCTTTGCTGAATAGGTCAACGGATACTAAATTGTATTCAAGACTCCCGGTGAAAGGTTTTTGAGCAACATAGAGTTGGGTGAGGGCAGTAAACAAGGAAAGATAGAAGTAATTCAGCATAACCAAAGGTAAGAATCCTAGTGATAGGTTGTGAAAACCTTTGCTAAATAGCTTTATCTTTGTGCTAGCCCCTAAAGGGTCAATTATGTCAAAAAACATTCATTTCATCTTCAATCCTTCCGAATTAGGGGCTGGTACACGCGGTGCTTCACTTGGTCCGGAGGCCATACGCGCAGCGGCCCGAACGAAGGGCAGTACGTTGTTTGCGCAGTATCCAATCAAACAGGTTGCCCAACACAACGAATTACTCGATCGCAAGAGCCCTTTTACTTTTGCCAAAAATATCGATGGCTTGCGTCAGGTTTTTGATTCACTCCATCAAGAAATTGCATCTAGTGTACAAGCGGGCGCTTTTCCGCTGCTCATTTCTGGCGACCACAGCGCCGCTGCGGGTACGCTTGCCAGCCTTAAACAACAATTCCCAACGCAGCGCATTGGCGTAGTTTGGATAGACGCCCATGCCGATATCCATTCGCCGTACACCACACCTTCGGGTAATATTCACGGTATGCCTATCGCTGCAGCGCTCGGTTTGGATCATCTTCATTTGGCCAAAAACGCACCTGATACGGCTACAATTGCACATTGGAATAGCCTCAAGAGCAGCGCTTTTTTACCCCAAGATTTAGTCTATGTTGGCGTTCGAGATACCGAACCACAAGAAGATGCCATCATGGCCGAATTAGGCTTGAAAAACTACACGGTTGCAGCACTCCGCAGCACTGGCATAAACGCTTGTTTGGCAGCCATCTCTGCTCAACTTCAAAATTGTGACCTCATTTATATTTCTTTTGACATCGATAGCATAGACCCGACCGAAACATCTTATGGCACTGGCACACCTGTGCCCAACGGCATTACCATTGCCGAAGCTCACCAGCTGCTCACTTACTTTGCCCAAGATCCAAAGACAGTCGCTATTGAAATTGTGGAGGTGAATCCTTGTCTAGACGACCAAAAAAATAAAATGGCCGAATCCGCACTGGCCCTCATTGAAAACATCATCAAGCACCTCTCCTAAAAATGGAACAACACATACGCCAAGCGCTCTTAGATGCGGCACCCCAATTATTTGGCTGCAACATCACAGAAGACCTCATTCAGTTTCAGCAGACGCGCAAAGACGTCGAGGGCGACCTCACGTTAGTGGTGTTTCCTTTTGTGAAGCTCTTGCGCTGCTCGCCACAAGAAGCAGGCGGCAAACTCAAAAATTGGATCGAGGCCAACGTGGTTGGTGTTTCACATTGCATTGTCATCAACGGATTTTTAAATATCGTCTTGACAGACGCTTACTGGCTCGAACAGCTTGGCCAAATGCAAAAGCAGCCACATTTCGGTTTTGCCAAAGAAAACTCAAGGCCAACCGTAATGGTAGAATACGCTTCTCCTAATACCAATAAGCCCCTTCATCTTGGGCATTTGCGCAATATTTTCCTCGGTGCAGCGGTGGCAGAAATTTTGCGCGCTGTTGGTCATAAAGTCGTGCGCACGCAGGTCATCAACGACCGCGGCATTCATATTTGTAAATCCATGCTTGCGTGGGAGAAATTCTCCCCCGTCAATGCGCGTGGCGAGCGAGAAACCCCATCCAATACAGGCCTGAAGGGCGATAAGCTCGTGGGAAAATATTACGTTGAGTTTGACAGAGCACTGCAAAAAGAGGCCAAAGAAATCATGGCAGAGTGGCAAAGTGGGAACTTTTCTGACACCCCTGAAGCCATTCAACTAGCGGTCTTGAATTTTGAGCAGGCCAAGCAAGATAAAGACGAAAAAGCCCAAGGAGCCATCGACGACAAAATCAAAGAACTCGCCAAAAACCAGACTTCCATTTTACAAGAAGCCAAGCATATGCTTGTCAAATGGGAGGCCAGAGACCCACAAGTGTATTTGCTCTGGACCACCATGAACAGTTGGGTTTACGCTGGTTTTGAGCAAACCTATGCGCAAATGGGCGTAACCTTCGATAAGCTCTACTATGAATCGGATACCTTCCTTTTGGGTAAAGACCAAGTGATGGAAGGCTTGAAAGATGGTGTTTTTTATCAAAAATCAGACGGCTCTGTTTGGATAGACCTCACCGCCGAAGGTCTCGACGAAAAGCTCGTATTGCGTTCAGATGGCACAGCTGTTTACATGACCCAAGACATCGGTACAGCCATAGACCGCTTCAAAGACTACCCAGATCTGCACGGAATGGTGTATACTGTGGGTAACGAGCAAGATTATCATTTCAAGGTTTTGTTCTTGATTTTGCAAAAATTAGGGAATACTTGGGCCAATAACTGCTTTCACTTGAGTTACGGCATGGTTGACCTCCCAAGTGGCAAAATGAAATCTAGAGAAGGCACGGTTGTAGATGCCGACGACCTCATGGCAGAAGTCATTGAAAAAGCCAATGCCATGACCCAAGAAAGAGGTCATTTAGAGGGTTTAAGTGAGGCAGAACGCCAAGCGCTTTATACCCAAATTGGTATTGGCGGCCTCAAATATTATTTGCTAAAAGTGGACCCAAAAAAGCGCATGCTCTTCAATCCAGAAGAATCGATAGACCTCACGGGCAATACAGGGCCGTTCTTGCAATATGCCCACGCGCGCATTTCAACTTTACTAGAAAAAGCAACATATCAAGCTGCGCCTATTGAATTTGCCACGGCCTTGCGTCCAGAAGAAAAAGAAATCGTCAAGCAACTTTCTTATTTTGAACATGCCCTACAAGAAGCGGCAAAAGGTTATTCACCAGCGCTTTTGGCCAATTATACTTATGAATTAGTCAAGCTGTACAATACCTTTTATCAGAGCGTCAAAATTGTCATAGAACCCGATCAAGAAGTGCGTCAGTTGCGTTTGGAACTGAGTGCGCAAGTGCGTCAGACCATTGCGAAGGCCTTGTCTTTACTCGGTATTGCTGCGCCAGCGCGCATGTAAAAAATTTCGGCTTTATTTTTTGCCAAAAATGACTTCGTCAGTAAGTTGGCGCACCATCACAAACAACTCGTCTTTGAAGGTTTGCGCTTCATACGTGCCGCGTTCAATCATGCGCAGTTTGTGTTCCCACTGGCCCGTGAGTTCAGGGCTTTTCAGCATTTCGAAGGAGATTTTATCGATCAAAGACATGCCTGTGGGTGTGGCAATGAGGTTTTTTTTCTTTTTCTCGACGTATTGGCGCTTGAACAACGTTTCGATGATACTTGCACGCGTAGAAGGTCGGCCAATGCCGTTTTCTTTCATGACCTCACGCATTTCTTCGTTTTCGACAAGTTTACCAGCGGTTTCCATGGCGCGCAGCAAGGTGGCTTCGGTGTAGTATTTGGGTGGGCTGGTTTTTCCTTCGTGGATAAACGGTGCGTGGGGGCCCGTTTCTCCTTTGGTAAAGAGCGGTAATATTTTATCCTCGGGGTTGGTTTGTTGTGCTTTGAGGTCGTCGTAGAGCACGCGCCAGCCTTTGTCTAAGACTTGCTTGCCTGTTGCTTTGAATTCGAGTGCAACTACTTTGCCCAGAACTGTGGTATTCGATACTTTACATTCCGGATAAAACACCGCGATGAAGCGCCGCACAATGAGGTCGTAAATGCGCTGTTCATCGGGGCTAATGCCCGACGGTGCCACACCTGTCGGAATAATGGCGTGGTGATCAGTGATTTTTTTGTCGTCGAAGATCTGCTTTGATTTTTTGATGGTTTTGCCGGCAAGGGCTTCTGTAAAACGCTTGTAGTCGCGGAGCCCAGCGAGAATACCGGGGATTTTGGGGTGGAGGTCTTCCGAAAGGTAGGTGGTGTCTACGCGCGGGTAGGTCACTAATTTTTTCTCGTAAAGACTCTGTACTTTATTGAGCGTTTCTTCGGCAGAGTAAGCGTAATAGCGGTTGCCATCTACTTGCACTGAAGTGAGGTCGTAGAGCCGCGGGTTGCCTTCTTTGGCGTCTTTTTGTTCAAAGGACGTGACCTCGAAGGGCTGCTCGCTGAGGTAATCTAGGCCTTTTTGGGCTTTTTCTTTGGTCTTGAGGCGGTCTATCTGACAACTGAATTCGGTTTCGCGGTAGATGGTCTTGAGCTCAAAGAAGGTTTCTCCTTTGAACGCGTCAATTTCTTTTTGACGCTGTACAATGAGCGCGAGCGTGGGCGTCTGCACACGCCCCACGGAAAGGGTTTGTTTGTCGCGGCCGTATTTGCGCGTAAAAAGTCGGGTTCCGTTGATCCCCAAGACCCAATCACCGACCGCCCGAGCGTTGCCTGCGGCAAAGAGGCGGTCAAAATCTGACCCCGGCCTCAGTTTCTTGAAACCATCTTTAATGGCTTCTTCGGTGAGCGAAGAAATCCAGAGCCGCTTTACTGGTACTTTGCATTTGGCCTTGAGCAAGACCCAGCGCTGAATGAGCTCTCCTTCTTGCCCGGCATCGCCGCAGTTGATGACTTCCGTAGCTTGGCTCACGAGCCGTTCAATGACGTGAAATTGCTTTTTGGCGCCGTCGTCACCGCGCAGCTTGATGCCAAATTGGGCAGGAATGATAGGTAAATCTTCTAGTTTCCAGTATTTCCAGTTGGGGTTGTAGTCTTCGGGGTCTTTGAGTGAACACAGGTGCCCGTATACCCAAGTGACAGCATAGCCATTGCCCTCTAGGTAGCCATCTTTGCGATTCTTGGCTCCTAAAATCTCCGCTAAATCGCGGGCAACACTAGGCTTTTCGGCAATGCAGACAATCATTAATTGCCAAAACGCTTGATACCGCCCTCCAAGAACTTTTGATAAGACTTGATGTCTGGGGTATAGCCAATGGCGAGCGTGAGGTCGTTGCCTTCGTGGTCGGTGACAACATACAAAGGTTGTTGGAAGCTCTTGTAGCGCGTCATTTGGTAGTCGGCCCATTTGTTGCCAACTGTGCGGATAGGGCCGCTGAGTTTAGAAACGCGTTGTTCGCTTGCTGGTAAAAGCTCGCGGTCGTCTACGTACAATGAAATGATCACAAATTTCTTTTGGAGCATTGGGCGGATTTCGTCGTTGGTCCAAACCGTGCTTTCTGTTTTGCGGCAGTTCTGGCAGGCGTGGCCAGTGAAGTCTAAGAGAATAGGCAGGTTGCGTTTTTTGGCGTAGGCACGTCCTTTTTCGAGGTCGTGGAAAACTAAAATTGAGCCGTCGCCAACTGGGTGCATATCGGCGGCAAATTGTGCCGAAATGGAATCTTCAACCAAACCGGTTTCTTGCCCACCATTGACCCAGCGGAAGTTGTCTTCGGAGTGCGTGCGCGGTGGCGCAATGCCGTCGATGAGTGTGAGTGGTGCGCCGAACATTCCTGTAAAGAGGTAGACAGAGAATACCAAAGCAATTAGAGCAAACATAAAGCGTGTCACGCTCAGTTTCTGCACTGGAGAATCGTGAGAAAACTGCAACTTGCCCAAAAGGTAGATGCCCATGATAAAGAACAAGACAAACCAAATGCCTACAAACCACTCGCGGGTGAGGAGGTGCCAGTGGTAGGCGAGGTCTACAGAAGACAAGAATTTGAGCGCAAGTGCGAGTTCGGTAAGGCCCAAAACAACTTTTACTGAATTGAGCCAGCCACCAGATTGCGGCAAAGAGTTGAGCCATCCTGGGAAAATGGCGAAAAGTGTAAATGGAATGGCAAGCGCCAAAGAAAAGCCGGTCATGCCCACTGCAGGGGTGAGGTAAGAACCTGAAGTTGCTGCTTCTACGAGCAAGCTCCCGATGATTGGGCCGGTACAAGAGAAAGAAACCAAGCCTAAGGTAAAGGCCATAAAGAAGATGCCGAGGTAGCCGCCGCGGTCTGCTTGTTTGTCCATTTTGTTGACCCAAGAATTAGGCAATTGGATTTCGAAAGCACCCAAGAAAGAGAAGGCAAATAGAACAAAAATACTGAAGAAGATGAGGTTCATCCAGACGTTGGTAGAGAGGTCATTGAGGCCAAGTGGGCCCATTATAGCGGTGAAGATGAGGCCAAAAGCAACGTAGATCAAGACAATAGAAGCACCGTAAATGAGCGCCTTGAAAATGCCCTCGCTGCGCGTTTTGGATTGCTTGGTGAAAAACGTTACCGTCATTGGGATCATGGGGAACATGCAAGGCGTAAGTAAGGCAACTAAACCCGCAATAAAGCCCGCAATAAAGATGACAACGTTAGAGCCTTTTTTCTTTTCTTTTTGCTGGATCGGCGCCGGTGCTTGGTCCATGGTGGTTTCGGTGCTGTTGGTATCTGCACCTGCGGTTTGAGCGCTTGCCGTTGTGTCAACGACTTCGGTAGCTGCACCAGAAGCTCTAAAGCCACTTACTTTGAATTTGGCGGTGTAGTCGAAGGGTGGCAAACAACCTTCATGGTTGCATAACTGAAAGAATAAATTGCAACTAGCGGTAAAAGCGTCGTCGCTTAAGATTTCGATTTTTTGCTTGAAAACGGCTTTGTTTTCATAAAATAAAGAGATGCCGAGCTCGTCTTTTTGCACAAGTGGAATGCCTACTTCAAAAACTTTACCCACCGTTTTAAAGTTTTTATCGGTCTTGAATTTAAACTCAGGAACAATACCTGTGCCGTCTGCAGCCATGGGGTCGTGCTTCAGGCTAAAAATATGGTATTCAGGGACCAATTTACCCGTAAAAACCAGGTTGGCGTGGCTCTCATCAATTTTTTCAACGGAATACGTCCATTTGATGAATTGGCCCATTAAATCTTGAGCTGTTCCTGCAAAGGATAAGCCTAAAAAGAGGATGCTAAAAAGAAGAGCTTTCATTGGTGTTAGTTTGGTTTTTCTAATTTGTAGGGTGTGACCTTGATTTCAAAAGGGATGGTTTTGGGCGGCAAACAACGCTTGTCGTCGCAAAGCATATAAGTGAGTTCGCCTTTGACCGTGGTTGGTTTTTTGACGAGAATGCGCTTGAACGCGTGAAAGCCTTGTTCGTAGTAGGAAACTTCCGCTCCAAAATTAGCATCATAGGATTTTTTGGCTATTGTGCTGACTTCAAAAGGTTGTAATTCCTTTACGAGTTTGTTTTTTTCAAGTACAATTTGTGTCGGGACCGGACCAATACTTGGATCTAAATCAAGGGCGTATAGGTGCCAACCGTTTTCAATTTTTGCACTGATTTGAAGCGAAGCGGGGTAAGCAACGTAATCAAAGCTCCACTGAATTTTCTCTTGGCCAAAAGCCCAAGTGCTTAATAGAGAGAAGAATACCAATAATTGAAGTGCTGCGCGCATGGTTTGAAAACTAAGAACTCTCGAAATTACAAAAAATATTGGCAACAAAATGTGCCTTAGGTTACCATTTCAGACGTGGGTCTGCGGCCACATCTTGCCCAACGGTGTGGCCCGCGGCCAAATAAAAAGAGCCTGCCATGGCGATCATAGCGGCGTTGTCTGTGCAATAGCTCATTTTGGGAATGCCGACCTTCCAGCCCGCATCTTTTTTGGCAAGTAAGCGTTTTCTGAGTTCAGAATTGGCCGAAACACCGCCTGCAATGACAACGGTTTGTATCCCCGTTGCCTTGACTGCTTTTTCGAGTTTGGCCATTAAAATGGAAACAATACTATTTTGAATACTGGCGCAGAGGTCGTGGAGGTGGTTTTGGCGAAACTCAGGCTCGTTTTTTTCGGCGGCCTGAAGGGTGTACAAAATGGAGGTTTTGAGTCCGCTGAAACTAAAGTTGAGTTCCGGAATTTGAGGCTTGGCAAAAGAAAATGCCAAGGGATTGCCGAGCGCTGCAAGTTGATCGATGAGCGGCCCGCCGGGGTAGGGTAAGCCTAACATTTTTGCAGCTTTATCGAAAGCCTCGCCTGCAGCGTCGTCTATGGTGCTGCCAATGACTTGCATGTCTAGGGCGTTATTGACAAGCACAATTTGAGTGTGCCCGCCGCTTACGGTGAGGCATAAAAATGGAAAACTGGGCTTGAGGTCGCTGGCGTCGTCGATAAAATGCGCCAAAATATGTGCTTTCATGTGGTGCACACCAACGAGCGGAATGCCGAGCGCCAAGCCCATTGCTTTGGCAAAGGAGGTGCCGACGGTGAGCGAACCCATGAGGCCAGGCCCTTGCGTAAAGGCAATGGCGTCGAGGTCTGAAAGCGAGATTTGAGCTGTTTGGAGTGCGGTTTGCACCACCGGAATGATGTTTTCTTGATGCGCACGGCTGGCCAACTCCGGAACCACGCCACCAAATTTTTCGTGTACGGCTTGGCCAGCAATGATATTGGCACGAATTTCGTTGCCGACGAGGATGGCCGCGGAGGTGTCGTCGCAGGATGACTCAATGCCTAGTATAATCTTGGGTTTTGCTGTCAAAAGATTGCTAATTTTGTAACAAACATGACAAAGGTACTCAAAATCGCGGGCCTAACGCTTGCCATTCTTTTAGAGTGGTTGCTCATCCTTGTCATCTTTCTGGTATTTGCCGTACGCAGTTCTTGGGTTCAGACCTACATTGCGCGTCAGGCCACCACTTTTCTGAGCAAGGAACTCAATGCCAAAGTGCAAATTGGCGCGGTAGATATTGTTTTGTTTCGCTACATCGATTTAAAAGACATCTACCTTGAAGACCCGAACAAACAGCCTGTTTTAGCGCTCAAGCACCTTTATTTGGGGCTCAACCAATTCAAGTTGCTGCAAAATAAATTGCTCATCAATGAGCTGCGGCTTTATGGGGGTAAAGTGAATTTATCTCTAGATCAAGAAGAGGGGCGTTCAAATTTTGCCTTTATCGAAGATTATTTTGCTTCGGATCAAGCCAGTAGCTCCTCGACAGACTTTCAGGTGCAAGTAAGTGAACTCTCACTACAACACATCGATTTCAGCTACCACGATTACCGCAAAGACACCCTCACCTTTGGCCTAGACTTCAACCACATCGAACTCAAAAATCTTCATTTAAAAGCAAACCAAATTCAGTCTGTAGGGGAGTCTGTTAAATGTCAAATTCGCCAACTGAAATTTAAAGACAGATCTGGTTTTGCACTCAACAATTTAAAAGGTGAAGCTTCTTTTTCAGCGCAAGGATTGCACTTGCGCAATGCCCAGATCCAGACACCAAAAAGCATCATTTACATCCCAAAATTAGCGCTGCGCACCCAAACCAGTTCAGACTTCAATCATTTTGACGACCGCGTTGTCTTTGACGTCATACTGGCACCAAGCCGCGTTTGGCTCCACGACATCGCGTTCTTTGCGCCCGACATCGAAGGCATGGATCAAACGGTTTTTGTGTCGGGTGTGGTCAAAGACAAACTGCGCAACCTGCGCATTCAAGACCTGAATTTGCGCTTTGGTAAACGCTCGCAAATTCAGGCCAACTTGCGCTTGCCCGATTTCCGTAAACCCACCGCGCAACTTAGTCTAGACGAAACCCTTACCAAGGCTTATCTGGACTTAAACGACATCCAAAACCTGCATTTGCCAAAGGGTGAATCAGCCATTGAAATACCGTCTTTGCTTCAAAAAGCGTCGTTTTTTGAGCTCAAAAACGCTAAAGTAAGCGGAACGCCTTCCAAACTTCAGGTTTCAATTGAACAGGCCCAAACGGCTCTAGGCACACTCTCACTTGCACCTATTTCTGTTGCCAATACGCCTGAATTACTCACCATTAGCGGTGTGGCCGATAGCAGCTTTCTGCACCTTGAAAAATTTGCTTTGGGTCAGTTGCTTGACGTCTCGGCCATAGGGCAATTGACTGGCAAGGCTCAATTTGAGCTTTCCATTGACAACGCTGGCGCGCTTACCTTACAAAATTCAAGTGCAGCTTTCGCCGAAATAATTTTGAATGACTACAATTACAAAAATGTGGCCGTCAAAGAAGCGAATATCCTAAACGAGCAACTGTTGGCCAAGCTAGAGATCGACGACCCTCATCTGCAAATGTCAAGCATTCTGCAATTAGCGTTGGGAGAGGCCCCGAGCTACCAGATCCAAGCTGAAATTGCGCGCGCTGACCTCCACGACCTCCACCTGAGTTCCCTAGCACACGATCAATTGAGCGCACGTGTCAATATCGGTTTTGAAGGCCCAAGCTGGAAGTCTGTGGTTGGTTTTGCCAGCCTCCGTGACCTCCATTACAGCGCCCAAGACCATCAAATTTATTCTGAACTTGCGCAAATCCATTACCGCCAGCAAGCCGACTACGTCAATATCGACTTGAGCAGCCCAATCCTAGATTTCAATATCAAAGGCATTTTAGACGAACAAACCTTAGTTGCCGACCTCACCCATCACTTGGCCATTTTGTATCCGCCTATTGAGGGGCAAACTCTTGATTTCCAGCATTCAAATGCACAGTTTGAATTCAGTTTACTGGCGCGCAACACCCGTGAGCTTTTGAATATCTTCTTGCCAGAACTCGAGCTCGCTTCTGCCACCAGTATTTCGGGTTCGTTTGATTCCAAACAAGAAGAATTAAAAGTAGCGCTGAATTGCCCGCGTTTGGCCTACGCCAGTTTAGCCTTCGAAAACATAAATTTCGATCAAACGATTTTGCATGACCAAGTCAATGGACAGCTCACCGTGGGGCAGCTGACTGTAGCAGATTCCACTTCTTTTCACGAACTCAAGCTCATCAATTCGGGCGCTCATGGCGTGCTAGACGCTGCGCTATCCTGGGACCCTAACACCAATAATTTCTCTGAGCTCAAATGGCGCAGTACCATCTTACCCAACGACTACATTAGCTTTATGCTACAGCCTTCCTTCTTCACGATCAATGGAGTGGAGTGGCAAGTGGCCAATCAGTCAGACATCACAGTAGCTGCCAAAGATATTAGCGTTACAGACTTAGAATTACACAGGGGTTACCAAAGCATCAAAATCAATGGCTGTCTATCGGATAACAAGCGCGATCAATTGCGTTTTGACATCATTGGCCTTGACCTCGGAGAGTTGAGTTCACTGATGGGCTTGCCCAATCACTATAGTGGTCGCTTCAGTGGCTGGGGTACACTTTCCACGCCATTTACCAACCTAAGTATTGTTGCCGATGCCAATTTAGAACAATTGCAAATAGACGGCCAAGCCGTTGGCGACATCATGCTGCATTCAGACTGGAACGATGCCAGACAAAGCATTGTTTTGGAAGGCACACTCCAATACCGCAACGAACGCACCTTCGATTTTGACGGTCTATACAAACTCAAAGAAGACGAACTTGACCTCGGGCTCAATTTCAAGCAAACCGATATCTCCTTTGTCAATGCATTTTTAGATCCTGAGGTAGTCAATGGCATCAAAGGCAAACTCAATGGCCGCTTGCGTTTGACCGGCAGTCCTGACCAACCCAAACTCATTGGCAAATTGCGCCTGCAAGAGGGTGGCGCAGAGGTGGCCATTCTTGGCGTAAATTATCAGTTAGAAGGCCTCATTCAAGTCACCGAAGATGCCTTTTTTCTAGACAACATTCCTGTCAAAGACCCAGAGGGCAACACCGCTTATCTCTCGAGTGCCATCAACCACAGCAATTTTGAGCGCTGGAACTACGACATCCAAATCAACTTTGAAGACGACCTCAAAAAAATAGATCCGCGCACCAACCAGTTGGTTCCGATCGATAAATTTCTCTTGCTCAATACCAAACAAAAGGAGGGAGATGTCTATTACGGAAAGGCCTACGGACGCGGCACCGCCAACATCTTTGGCACCATGAGCAACACCGAAATTACCGTAGATGCCACCACGCGCAAAGGCACAGAAGTGATTTTTCCGATGTATGGCATGTCTGAAATCAACGACGAAGATAATTTTGTGCAATTTGTAGAACGCGGTGTGAGTGCGCAGCTCGCACAACAAGGCTTAGATTTTACTGGCCTTTACCTCGATCTGAACTTTCACATCACCCCAGACGCCGGCATGAAGCTCATCTTTAATGAGCAAACTGGTGATGAAATTACAGCAAAGGGCAGCGGCGATCTCAATATCAAGTTAGACCAATACAACCAACTCACCATGAGCGGCCCGTATGTGATTGCTAAAGGCAGTCGCTATGATTTTGCGCTCGGATCTATCAAGCAAACGTTTGACATTGAGGCAGGTTCTAAAATCGAATGGACCGGCGATCCATATAACGCCGATATCACCATCAATACGGTCACAGCCAAACGCGCTTCAATCTTAGAACTGAGTCCGGAAATTCAAGACAACACGCTCGTCAATCAAGAAATCTTGTGTTACCTCAAGCTAACAGAGTCATTACTTGCCCCTAAAATTACTTTTGACCTCGTTGCCCCGCGCGTTACCGAAACCGGAAAAGCGCTCATAGACCGCGTGAAAGCTGACCCTGATGAGCTCAATCGGCAGTTTTTCTCTTTGCTATTGGTGAGTAAGTTTCAACCGCTCAAAGGCAATCTTTCTGCTGGCGGTTCTGCGGCGCTTGACCTTCTTGAATCACAAATCAATGCGGCTCTTGGCAAATTGTCCGACAACTATAAACTCGATGTGGACTACGGTGCCGATGCAGCCGCTGGTGAAAGCAAAGTAGAAGTAGGTGTTACCAAAGGTTTCCTAGATGACAAACTCGTGATCACAGGTAGCTTTGGCGTTGAGAACCGAAGTGCGGCGGCAAATGGTTCTCAGGCCTATACCAACTCCATGATTGGCGATGTCAATGTCGAATATAAAATCCAAGATAATTTCAGGATCAGGGCCTTTAATCAGTCCAATACCAACTCCGTCAATGAAAACCAAGGGCCGTTTACGCAAGGTTTTGGACTTTCCTATTACGAAGAATTCCATCAGTTCTCAGATTTGGCTTTTGTGAAGCAATTGAAGCAACTGCTTTCAAAGTCCCCAAAAAAATCAGGTCAACCTCAGCCTAAAAAACACAGACAACCTGTAACTTTACCCCAACATGAAAAAAGTACTAGTAGCCAATCGCGGCGAGATCGCTCGACGCGTGCTTAGAACCCTTAAGAAAATGGACATCCGCAGCGTGGCCATTTATTCCGATGCCGATGCCAACGCACCGCACGTATTAGAAGCCGACGAAGCCGTTTATGTGGGCAAAAGCCCCTCGGCAGAAAGCTACCTGCAGCAAGATAAAATCATTCAAATTTGCAAAGACCTCGGCGTAGAGGGCGTGCATCCGGGCTACGGTTTTCTCTCAGAAAATGCAGGCTTTGCCCGCAAATTAAAGGCCGAAGGCATCAAGCTCATTGGTCCATCGCCTGAATCTATGGAGGTGATGGGAGACAAACTCTCGGCCAAACAAGCCGTCAAGTCTTACAACGTTCCTTTAGTTCCGGGGGTAGACGAAGCCATTTCAGATGTGCCAGCAGCCAAAAAAATCGCCGCAGAGGTAGGTTATCCTATTTTGATCAAGGCATCTGCCGGCGGTGGCGGCAAAGGCATGCGTTTGGTGCAAAACGAAGCTGAATTTGAAGAGCAAATGACCCTCGCCCAAAACGAAGCACGGTCTTCTTTTGGCGACGACGCCGTATTTATTGAGAAATTTGTAGACCAACCCCGCCACATTGAAATTCAAGTTTTTGCCGACCAACAAGGCAATACAGTTTATTTATTTGAACGCGAGTGCTCTGTGCAGCGCCGCCATCAAAAAGTAGTAGAAGAGGCGCCAAGTGCGGTGCTGACCCCCGAGTTGCGCCAGCAAATGGGCGAAGCAGCGGTGGCCGTTTGCAAGGCTTGCAACTATGAAGGTGCGGGCACTGTAGAATTCCTCATCGATGCCAACCTCGATTTTTATTTCTTAGAAATGAATACCCGCCTGCAAGTAGAGCATCCGGTTACCGAAGAAATTACGGGTCTAGACCTCGTCGAATGGCAAATTCGCGTGGCGCGCGGCGAGCGCTTGCCTAAATTGCAAAACGAACTCCAAATCAATGGCCACGCCATAGAAGTGCGCGTTTATGCCGAAGACACCCTCGGTGGTTTTACCCCAGATATCGGTACCCTAGACCGCTACCGCATTCCGTCTGGGCGCCACATCCGCGTAGATGACGCCTTTGAAGAAGGCATGGAAATTCCGATTTATTACGACCCCATGATAGCCAAATTAGTGGTTTGGGGCAAAACCCGCGAAGAAGCTATAGACCGTTGCATTACGGCCATAGACAACTACCAAATTTCTGGTGTCAAAACCACCTTAGATTTTGGCAAGTTTGTCTTGAAGCACCCAGCCTTCCGCAGTGGGCATTTCGATACCAATTTTGTCAAAACACATTTCTCAGATCCGGCCTTGCTCAAAGATGCCATGCAAGAAGAAGAGCGCGCTTTGGTTTATGCGCTAGACACCATTTGGCAAGATGTTCAGGCATTTAAGAAAGCGGCCTACGCTTCCAGAGACATCACCTCGTCTTGGAAAAACCAGATCAGATAAAATTATTAACAAGGGGCCAAATTGGCTCATGAAAAAAACGTACTTTTACGGCGCAAATTTGACAGTATGAACCTACACGAATTCCAAGGAAAAGCAATCCTCAAAAAATACGGCGTGGCCGTACAAGAAGGCATTGTTGTTGACAGTATAGAAGCGGCTATTCCAGCAGCTCAAAAACTCACAGAAGAAACCGGCACTTCCTGGTACGTGATCAAAGCCCAAATTCATGCGGGTGGTCGTGGAAAAGGAACTGTCGAAGAAACAGGTTCTCACGGTGTTGTCCTTGCAAAAGGCATTGACCAAGTCGAAGAAAAAGTAGCTGGCATCCTCGGTGGTCACCTCACTACGCTTCAAACAAACGGCAAAGGCAAAAAAGTAAATCAAGTGCTGATTGCCCAAGACGTCTACTACCCAGGCGCTTCAGAAGTTCAAGAATTTTATATGTCTGTTCTCCTAGACCGCGAGTCTGGCCGCAACGTCATTATTTATTCTACAGAAGGTGGCATGGACATCGAGCACGTTGCCGAACACACCCCAGAAAAACTCTTCAAAGAACACATCGATCCACGCGTGGGCCTTCAGGGCTTTCAAGCGCGCAAAATCGCTTTCAATCTTGGCTTGTCTGGCGAAGCCTTCAAAAACATGGTCAAATTCGTGCCTTGTTTGTACAACGCTTATGTGGGTATCGACGCTTCTATGTTTGAAATCAATCCTTTGTTCAAAACATCCGACGATAAAATCATCGCTGTAGACGCCAAAGTAAGCCTAGATGGAAACGGTTTGTTCCGCCATCCAGACCTCGCCGCGCTGCGCGACAAATCAGAAGAAGATCCAACAGAAGTAGAAGCCGACGAAGCTGGCCTCAATTTCGTTAAATTAGATGGCAACGTAGGCTGTATGGTCAACGGTGCTGGCCTCGCCATGGCTACCATGGACATCATCAAGTTGTCTGGCGGTAACCCTGCCAACTTCCTAGACGTCGGTGGAACTGCCAACGCAGAGCGCGTAGAAAAAGCCTTCCACATCATTTTAAAAGACCCGAACGTAAAAGCAATCCTCATCAACATCTTTGGTGGTATCGTTCGCTGCGACCGCGTTGCCCAAGGCATCGTAGACGCCTACAAAAACATCGGCCAACTACCTGTTCCGCTTATCGTTCGCTTGCAAGGCACCAACGCCGAAGAAGCGAAGCGTTTAATCGACGAGTCTGGCCTCAACGTACACTCTGCAGTTCAACTCCAAGAAGCTGCCGACTTAGTAAAAGCAGTATTGGCGTAAGCTCCAAACGCAGTTATATTTGAAAAGCCATCTTTCGATGGCTTTTTTTATGCTCCAAAATCAAATCATAAAAACACCAAAAACTCATTTACTAATACTAGCTTGACCAAATACTAAAGATACCTTAACAAACCGATAAACTTCTTTAAATGTAGCTTGCGTAAACTTGCATATGCTAAGAAGTATACTTTTTATTACCTTACTTTTTCCTTTTTCAACTCTCTTTTCACAAGGTGGTCTCAAAGAAGTTTTCATTGAAGAATTCTATACCTTAAACAAAGCCGACTTACAAAAAGGCAACCTTACGGGTGTTACAAGCAAAGGCTTGGTTTGCTACCGTGTCTATGTTTTATTAGACAGCGCTTATACGCTACAGGCGGTCTACGGTTTGGATGAGCACCCTGCATTTATCAAGAGCACTTCTGATTTTTACAACCATCCGGGCATTGGTGTCACATATCCGAATATCATTCCAGACAAATCTTTAAAAAAGAATTTATCCTACCTAGACTCTTGGCTTTCAATGGGCGCTTGCTCAGAATCTTTTTTTGGCGTGCCGCTGCGCTACCAAGAGAAACCACTACCGGTTTTCATTGAGTGGGATAAGAGTTATTACAATAACACGAAAGGTAGAGACACTGATTTGAGTTTCCGTGATGCCCCAGGAATGTATTACAGTGATTCCTTGTCTGTGCCGGCTATGTATAACATAGATGAGCCACTCAAAGCCCTGTTGGCTGAAACCAAAAGCGCTGAGTTCATCATCACAGACGGCGCCTGGGCTTGCATGGGCAGAGGTGCCAAAGCACCGGCCAATTTACCAAACGCTATTCTTATTGCACAACTCACCACAGCCGGCAAGCTCAGCTACCAACTCAATCTTCAAATTGGCACACCCGAAGGGAAGTCCATTCGTTACGTAGCTACTAACCCAACTTCAGAAGAATTGACCCACACATCTCTCATATATAAACGCTAATCACAAATATATAAACGCTAATCAAATGAAAAATATCAAAATCGCTATTGGCACCTTATTGACCGTTTTTATTTCGAACCAATATGTTGCTCAGCAAGGCTTAGAAGGAATTGTTGTTGAGAAATATTATGTTTCAAACGCTGCAGATTCAATGAATGCCTTAGATCAGTTGGCACCGTATGCTTTGAAAACCGGTTCAGTAACTTATCGTGTCTACGCTAATTTGCTGCCAGGTTATAAAGTGATTCAAATGTTTGGTTTGGTTGACCATCCGATGAAGCTCAATACCACCACGGCATTTTTCAATGATCCAAACTATGGTGTTTCATTTTACCAAGGAACAAGCCTCAACAACACCAAGAAAAACACCACATTGATCGATTCTTATCTGACCATCGGGGGTGTTTGTACTGGTCAGATGGGTGTATTGAAGTCTGAAGACACCGACGGCAGCATTGGCAATAACCAAGGCATTCTAACGAATGTTACTGCTGAAATGGGCTTGCCAATTATGGGCGCCAATGCACAAGATGGTCTGATGCCAGGTACTCCTATTGTACCCAATGTGCTTGGTATTACCAATGAGTTTGACCCGCTCGACCAAGTAGTAGGTGGCAGCATTCAAATCAATGACGGTGCAATTGCTGCTTTAGGTGGGGTAGAAGGCGTAACGCCTTCAAATCATGTTTTGCTTGGGCAGTTTACAACAGATGGCGATTTCTCATTTGAACTCAATTTACAACTCGCCACACCAATCGCTGGGCAGAGCGAAACCTACCTAGCTAGTTTTCCTGGAACTGGTGAATTCACCGATTCAACACTTATTTACAATTCCAATCCAAGCGCAAGTCTTGAAGAACACACCCTAACAGAAGCCATGAATAATTTAGTCGTATCCCCGAACCCAGCTGTAGATCAACTTCAGATGAATTGGTTGACACAAGAATCTTATGAATCGTATCAATTAGAAGTGATTGATTTAGAAGGCAAGGTTTTGTTGGCTATTCCGCACATGACCAACAATGAGAAAGTTGACATCAAAGACTTGCAAGCGGGTGTTTATTTAGTTAAAGTGAAAGCCGCGCACAGCCAGGCTACACAGCGCATCATTAAACTTTAAGAGGATGTTGCGTATTGGATTTTTTCTTTGCTGTCTATTGACAGCTTGCTTTTCTTTTGCTCAAGGTACGGTAAGGGGTAAGGTTGTTGACCCAAGTGGCGAGGTGGTTATTGGCGCCAAAGTGATGCTTACCGACACTTCAGGCTTCATTGGCAAAACCGATATGGACGGTAATTATACCCTTAAGGTTCCAGACGCCAAACCACATGCGTTCAGAATAACTTTATTGGGTTATGACACGCTCAAAAAAACGATTACCGTTGCCAACAACCAAGTTTTAGTTGAAGATTTTATCTTAAAAGAGCGCGAAAAAATTCAAGAAACAAAGAGTACTACGGTAACTAGAAAGGCAACCAAAGCCAACGACTACTACATGGAGCGCGTGAAGGTGAGTTCTCCTGTTTCGATTGATTACATCTCTAGTGAAACCATGAAGAAAACGGGCGACGCCAACGTAACCAATGCTGTAGCAAGGGTTTCTGGTGTTTCTACCAACGGCGGTATGATTACCGTGCGCGGTATCGGAGACCGCTACATCCGCACCAACTTTAATGGCTCTCGCATTCCAACGCTAGATCCACTCACCAACAACATCAAATTAGACATCTTCCCCACTGCGTTAATAGATAATATCATCATTTCCAAAACACAAGCCCCTGATTTACCCGGCGACTGGGCAGGAGCCTACATTTCAGTAGAGACCAAAGACTACCCAGACAAATTAATGGTCAATGTGGAGTCGCAGTTTGGCTACAACGTGCAGTCTACTTTTAAGGATTTCATTACTTCAGATCGCAGCAGCACAGATTGGTTGGGCTTTGACAACGGTTTTAGAGGCTTCAATGAGGGCACCAATTTTGCCAAGCCAAATTTAAGCCCTGGCAACTACCAAAGCATGGTGGCCCTCGGTTTGGGAGAATTTTATGCCAATTTAGGTGTAACAGGTTGGCAAGATGCCAGCAATGAAAACCAAACTAACATGGCTTTAGGCTTAGTTGAGTTGGGGCTACTTAATCCTGCACAAATAAATGACCCGTCAGCGTTTTTGGCAGCACAGGCTGCTTTCAATTCAACACTCAGGCCGCAAGCGTGGGCTCAGATCAACCCCAACGGAACAAGTTACAATAATGGTTTTTCCAATTCTTGGAACACCACCACGCGCCGAGCACCCATCAACTTTACCCAAAACTTTAGCATAGGTAATCAATCTACTTTTTTGGGTAAACCTTTGGGCTATATTTTTGGCTTCAGATACGGTAATAGCGTACGCTTTGACCCGAATGGCATTTCGCAGCGTATTGGTGCCGAGTCTACAGGATACGGAATTTTATTTACTGATGATGCCTTATTAAGTCGAGAAATCAATTCATGGAGCATGCTCTTGAATTTAGCTTATAAAATCAATGATAATAATAAGGTATCTATTTTATTGATGCCAAATTTTTCTGGAACAAATGATGTAGGATCTTTTCAAACGCAACCTATAGGTGAGCCTTTAGAAGAAATCAGTTTTAGAAAGAACATTTTTTATGAAAATCGCCAGCAAAAGATTTATCAGTATGCGTCTCAGCATTACTTGCCTAAATCCAAAATTAAAATTGAAGCCAATATTTCTTACACCGATGGCGCAAGTAATGTTCCTGACTTTAAATTGACAGAATATATTGGCTTTTCTGAATACACGCAGATTACGGGTTATCAATTTTCGCCAAATGCTGGCGACGGTATCCGCAGGTATTTTAGGTATTTAGACGAAAACTTATTTGACTCGCGCTTATCGTTTGAGTTGCCTTTGGGGTCGGATAGCTTAAAGCTGATCCGAAAATTGAAATTTGGCGGTGCTTATCAGTTCAATGACAGAAATTCCAAAATGGAGGAGTATTTCTTAACTGCCGGAAATGCCTTGCCTTCAACGCTGCAAAATACAGACCTCAACGCATTTCTAGATACCAATCAAATGGTGATGCAAAACGGAACACTCGGTTATTTTTATGACCCGCGCAATTGGGACTGGAACCACACTATTGGCACCAACGCTATTACGGCGGCTTATGGCCTTTTAGATTTTGAGTTCAATAAGATCATTCGCTTCAATGGTGGTTTGCGTGCTGAGCATGTTGCGCTGTTTTCAGATGTATATAAATACCATGCGCTTGGTTATGAGCGCAATGATGGCCGCCGGGTAAGTGTACCTGGCTACCCAATCATCAATCCAGGAATTTTAGATCAATGGTCTTTCTTGCCATCGGGTAGTATGATTTTTAAGTTTCAATCAGAAAAAAAGACCACGACCAATTTGCGCATGAATTACAGCAAGAGCGTGGCACGCCCGAACATTCGTGAAATGAATGATGCGGCTGTTTACGACAACGAATTCCGCACCTTGATTTATGGTAATTCTAACCTCAAACTTACCAACATAACGAATTACGATTTGCGTTACGAATCCTATTTTGCGAATAAAGATAATTTCTCTGTAAGTGCTTTTTACAAGACGTTCTTGAACCACATTGAAATGGGTTTTGGTAGTTCAGGCATCACCTGGGACAACAACGAGAATTCATATGTAGCTGGTTTAGAATTTGAAGTCGGTAAAAATATTGGCAAGCACCTTGAATTCAGATCAAATGTAACAGTTGTTAGGTCTCAATCGCAGTTCGTTAGAAAGGACTTCATTATCCTGAACAACAACCAAATTGAGTATTTTCCTGTAGACACCGTAGTACGCACCATGTTTGGGCAAGCGCCATACATTGTCAATGGAATTCTAAGCTATAATTCGGATACACTTGGATTAACCGCCACTGTCTCTTATAATGTGCAAGGTCCACGCTTGGTAATTGCCGGTATTTTGAAAGGTTTTGCCAATGTCTATGAAATGCCACGTCATACCTTAGACTTTAAAATTTCTAAAAACCTCGGTAAACACTATGCCACAAGTTTAACTGTTCGCGATATCTTGAATGCGCCAGTGAGAAGGGCATATCAGCTTTCAGATGGCACTTACAAAGATTTTGATAATTTCCGCTACGGAACAACATTCCAGTTTGGCTTCTCCTATAAAATCCAATAATGAAAAAGATACTATTCACATGCATCGCCATTTGTAGCTTTTCCCTTTTAAAAGCACAATTGGAAAAGGTAAGCGTAGAAAAATATTATATCACAGATAACAATGATGCTACCGATATTTCTGGCGGAGCAATGCTTGCTGGAACCACTACGTATCGCATTTATATAGATTTATTGCCGAATACGCGTTTGAAATCGGTTTATGGTAGCAATGGACACCCTATTGTTTTTCAAAGTACAGCGCCATTTTACAACCATGCAACCGATGGCCAAACTTATGCCAAAGAATTTTTAAAGAATCGTTATGGAGAAGGTTTGGTGGCTCTAGATACCTGGATGACACTTGGGCAAACCACCAAAACACAAGCGGGCAAAACCTATTTTGGGATTCCTAAAGTTTCAGACTCTGATGGCTCTTTTATTGGCGGCACAAATAACGATGGCGGTAGTGCACTTATTCCGTCAGGTTTGTTAACAAATACCGATGCGCAGTTGGGAGTTCCTTTAACCACTTCTGATGGGATGGATACCATGTTTACAGTTCCGGGTAATTGGTTTTCCTACGGAATCATCGATCAAGCCTCAAATTTAGACACAACTATTTTTGGTTCACAGCAAGTAGGTACCGGTTTCAATTCAGAGCAGTTTTTATTGCAAAATAATGGTGTGTCTGGTGTTGATCCTTTTGTAAATGAAGTGTTGATAGCACAGCTCACTACAGCGGGTGAGTTGACTTTTGAATTGAATATTGAAGTTGAAGCCTTTGTCAATGGTACTTTAAGCACAATCAAATATGTGGCAAGAGACACCCTTCTTGCCGCTAATGAATCGTTTAGCCCATTTTTAAGCTATCCTTTTAATTGTGGTTGTAACGATCCGAACTATTTAGAATATAGCCCAGCTTTTGCTTGTTTGTTGGATGGCTCTTGTGTCACGCCAATAGTAATGGGCTGTATGGACACCAATGCTTGTAATTATGACCCGTCCGTAAATATCAACGTACCAGGGCTTTGTTGCTATCCCGGCGCTTGTGGGGGCCGAGACATTGCGGTGGTGTGCCCAGAATTATGGCAGAGCAACTTTGAAATCAAGTTGGTGCCTAACCCTACTGACGGAGAGTCTCAACTTATAGCCAATGGCAATTTTGAAGGTCAACAAATTTCTTGGAAATTATATAATGCTTTTGGAGTTGTTATAAGTAGTTCTGCTGCTTTAGCTACTTCAGACAATCTAGATATCGACTTAGGCTTAGCTGTACAAGAAGCAGGTGTTTATTTCTTAGACTTCACGGTTGGTGCGCTCACAAAATCAGAAATTCTTATCAAGACAAAATGAAAAATTCACTCCTCATTCTTATCCTCTTGAGTCTAGTTGGTATAGCTTCTTGCGGTAATGACACCCCCAAAGAAATTGTTTTAGAATACAGTACAGTCACTGATATAGACGGCAATACTTATAAAACTGTTAAAATCAACAACCAGTGGTGGATGTGTGAAAATCTCAAAACGACTCTTTATAATGACGGGTCGGCCATTCCATTTTTTGCATTGAATGATACATCTGGTTGGCAATCTGGCCCGGGTTACAAAACCATTGCAGATAGCGTTTATGGCCAACTATATAATTATGCTGCAGTGCTCGATTCAAAAGGCCTGGCCCCTGAAGGTTGGCACATTGCTACAGACGAAGACTGGAAAAAACTTGAGCGTTCCATAGGTATGGACAGCTCAGAAACTGAGCTAATGGCTTGGCGCGGGCAAGAAGAGGTCAATGGTATTTTGCCTCAAAACTCTAATAATTGGCCAATTTCGAGTGTACACTTTGGAAACAACAAGTATGCCTTGGGCATCAATCCAGGTGGTGTAGTACTTTACAACGGCACTACTTCAGCGAATAGCTTGGAAGCTTATATTTGGACTGCTACACACAACGGGGAGCAAGCAATTTACAGATCTATCACTTACCAACGCACTCAGATTTTTCGTCAATATGCCGATATGCGTTATGGCATGAGTGTTCGCTGCGTCAAAAATTAAATTATGAAAAAACTACTTTTCCTTTTTCTTTTCGGTAGCACTTTTGCAAATGCTCAAGTTCAAGAAAGTAATCAAATAGGTGTATTTTATCATTTAGGGTATACGGCAATGAGCTACCAAAAAGCTGCTGAAAACCCTGGATTTGATCGCATAATGGACAGTTTACAAACCGGTGGTATGGCCCAAGAGTTTGGCTTGTCTTACACGCGTCGCCTGACAAGAGAGCTTGCCTTTGTCAGTGGGCTTCGCTTTCAAAATTATGGCTATAATTTCTTAGAAAACGCATTGCCTGGCATGAAAACGTATCAGCACATATTGAATTATGTTGCCTTACCGCTTGGCCTTGAGTATAATATTATTACAGATAAGTGGCAGCCATTTTTTGGCTTCACATTCGTGACTTCTAAATTGGTTAACAGCGCTATTGCATATATACCTCAAGTAGGTTGGAATGAAATTCAGTTGCCTGCTTTTACACCAAATACGACTTGGCAATTCAGTTCAAATGTAAATTTTGGAGCTCAGCTGCCGGTCACGCTCAAATGGAGTATCAAGCCAAGTGTAATGTTAAGTTATACGCTCAATTCAATCGGCGCAAGCAATGTTCCACAACGCCCGTATCAGCTCGCATTTCAAACTGCAGTGCTTTACAATTTTTAATAACTCATTTTTGAATTGTTGATACTAACATTGGCTTAATATTTAGAAAATTTAATACGCGCACAAAGTTTTTAAACAGTTAAAGTTGGCTTCACAGCCAGCTTTTTTTTGTGCTCTAATTTTACACCAACTAAAAAACATTTTAAAATGAAAAAAAGAAATTTACTTGTTGGCCTCTTCTCCATTCTTGGATTGGCCACCATGAGCAACACCATGTTTGCTCAACAAAACCTTGGCGCCGCTTGTGGATGCCCTGCGGTTGCTGCCAGAACAACAACTGCTGCAATCACTTCCGTTACCGGTGCCGGAATTACTTGGACAGTACTTCCTTCATCTGCTTATGGAACAGAGCTAACATCTGGTAACGTTACACTTACATGTGACAAAATCTGGACGCTTGATCAGAAAATTTATATTGGACCGAATGCAACATTAACAATTGAACCTGGTACGTTAATCAAAGCTTCGGATGCTGGCACCAATGTTGCTGCTGCTCGTGCAATTATCATCGAAAGAGGCGGTAAAATAAATGCAGCAGGTATTGAAGATTGCCCTATTGTTTTTACTGCAGCGCTTGACCCTTTAGATGGTACTTATAAAGTAAATAACAAAGGTAAATGGGGTGGTATTCTTTTATGCGGAACCGCAACAAACAACCTCAAATTAACCGGTAACGGCCCATTCGTTCCTGGACAAGGAGGAAAAATGGCGATTGCTGATGGTTTAGGTGTGTTGGAAGGTTTTGCATCTTCTTACCCACAAGACCAATTTGGTGTGGCCGTAGGTACTACCCCGACAGGTTATGCTTCGGGGACATCTCCAACTGGAACGTACACCTTTACATCAGGTACTGGTTCGTCACAAAACCACGAAACAACAACTATTTTAGTTGCTCCTGCCGCTGCCGCTGCGTTAGCTAGCTTATATAACGGCGCAACAATTTCTGGTACAGGAATACCTGCAAATACAACAGTGACTTACACATCAGGAACTTCTTACACCCTATCTGCACAAGCTAGCGCAAACCTTTCAGGCGCTTATGCATTTGCATTAGCCACACCTATTACAGGTGCAAGTGCAACTAGTGCAACAGGACAGGCTGTATTAAATCTTACATCAGCAAACTCCTCTATTTTAGTGGGTATGACTGTATCTGGTACTGGCGTTCCTTCTGGAGCAACTGTTAGTTCAATTTCAAGTACAGCGATTACTTTATCTACAAATCTTACAGCTGCAGCTGCAGGCAACTATACTTTTGGATTACCTAGCCTTACTGCATCGGACATATTAAATGCATCAGGATCAGCAAAAATCAAATTGTCTTCTATTCCATCATATTTAATGTCTGGTGTAGATGTTAGTGGCACGGGTATTCCATCTGGAGCAAAGGTGCTAAGCGTTGGTTCTTCTTTTATTACGCTCACTGTTAACGCAAATGCTCTAGTTTCTGGTACTTTAACTTTTGGCGGTGACTATCCAAATCCAGGAGTTACTGCGCTCTATCCTGTATCTTCTTTAACATCCGCAGTTGGACCTGTAGGCTTAGTACCTAATTCGAGTCCGGCAGTTTATTTGAATTTCGCGGGTACTTCAATCTCTTCAGCTGGTCAAACTTTCAATGACGCAGACAACTCAGGCGTCATGACTTATGTATCTATTCGTCACTCAGGTGCTAACCTTCTTGTAGGTTCTGAAATCAACGGTTTAACACTTGCTTCTGTTGGAAGCGGTACTAAGATCGAGCACATCGAGATTGTTTCTTGTGCAGATGACAACATCGAAATTTTTGGTGGAACAGTAGATTTAAAATATTGTACTACATTGTTTGGCAATGACGACATGTTCGACTACGACTTAGGTTGGACTGGCCGTGCGCAGTTCTTGTTTGGTATGAAAGCTGACTTTGCTTCTGGTGTTAGTGCAGATAACGACAACGGTTTTGAGTGTGATGGTGACGACGGCAAAACTTACGCTACACCAATTTCTGCACCTAAAATTTACAACGCTACCGTAATGGGGAATTCAAAAACAACTACTACTGCTGATAACACTGGTATGATTGGTTTGTGTTTGAAAGAATTTGCAGCTGGTGAAATTAGAAATTCAATCTTTGCAGGTTTCAAAGAGGGTGTTCGCATGACAACTACCACAAATGCAGTTGCTGCCTTAGGTACTAGAGGTCTTAATGTTGGAACCACTCCATTTCTTAATTATGCAGCAAATGCTCCATTGGGTGAAACAGTACACAATTATCTTACGGGTTCATCAATTTCAGCTACGTCAGGTAATGGTTCACAGAGCTTAAAAGTAAAATGTAACACTTTTATCGGCAATACGACACCTATAAGTGTAGGTGCTACTGCAGCAACAACTTTGGCACAAATAACAACTCAATTGGGAACAGACGGAAATATTTTCGAAACATCAATGACAGGTTTTAGTTCTGCATTTGCACTTGACCCAACCACATATGCTGTAACTACTAAAAATGATGCAGTACCAGCAGTTGGTCAAGCAGCTTTAGGTTCAGGTTGCCCAATGGCTCCTTTTGCATTAGGTTTCTTTGAGCCAGCTAATTACCGTGGTGCTTTTGAACCAAACAATCAAAATGCAAACTGGTTGTCTGATTGGTCTTACTCACAAGTACTTGGTTCTACATTAGGTGTTACGGTTTGTCCTACGGACTTAAATGGTGACGGTATTACCAACACAGCTGACTTCTTGATTTTTGCTCCTGCATTCGGAACAAGCTGTAATTAATAATAAGTCCTAAATAAAGGCAAAGCGCCCACTGTTCTTTTCATCTTTTTCGGTGGGCGCTTATTTAAAAAACAAAATCTTATGAAAACACTACGCTTAATCACAAACTTATGCTTCTTATTCTTTGCCGGGACAGCTTTCTCGCAAGGTTTACAAGGCATTGTAGTTGAGAAATACTACCAAGCAAATGCTGCTGATGCTGCTGGCCAAGAAACTGGCGCCTCAGTTCCACTTACTTCTTCTTCAGTTACTTACCGCGTTTATGTGGACATGGCTGCAGGTTATAAATTCAATCAGATTTTTGCAGTACCGGGTAATTCATTGACGGTGAACAGTACGGCGCCATTCTACAACGATCCAGGTTATGGTGTGACCACCAACCCAGGTACTATTTCAACCACGAATATGGCAAAGAAAACCACGATGCTTGACTCTTGGTTTACAACAGGTGGTGTTGTTGCTGGAAAGTCTGGTGTGTTGAAGTCAGAAGATACAGATGGTGCTATTGTCAACACAAACAGTTTGTTGACCAACAACCCAGGTGGTTGTTTTGGATCTATTCCTCTTCAGGGCTCAGGTGCACAAGATGGTTACATGCCAAATGGTGTGTCTCCAAACTTAACTTATGCTGTTCCAAACGCGCTAGGCGGTTTTTCCTCTTTAGCCGTCTTAGATCAGACGAGTGGTAGCGCTATCACAATTACTGATGGTGCATTGGCTTCATTAGGTGGTATTATTGGCACAACTTCATCGAATATGGTCTTGATTGGTCAGTTCACCACAACAGGTCAGTTGAGCTTTGCCCTAAACGTTCAAATTCAGAACATCTCTACTGGAGCTGCTGAAAACTATTATGCTTCTAATCCACCAAGTGGAGGTCTCACGAATTCTACATTGACTTTAGTGGCCAACACACCTCCAGTGGTCACATTGGCTTCTACTCCAACTATTCCAAGTGGAGGAGGTATCATCACCAATACAAGTATGTCTTTCCAAGCAACAGCTTCAGATAACGGTACAGTAACTGGTGTTCAGTTTTATGACAACGGTGTGCTTTTATCCGGCGCAGTTACATCAAGCAATGGTGTTTATACGTACAGTGGTTATACAGCTACAGCCAATCCATCTTCACATGCCATTACTGCCAAAGCTACCGATAACGACTGTGCTTCTACTACCTCTAGTGCGATAAATTTCAATGTTGCAGCCAACCAAGCGCCTACAGTTTCTAGCTTAACTGCTCCAACAACTGCTTATTTAGGTTCTAGCGTTACTTTTACTTGTTCTGCTAACGATGTAGACGGTACTGTTGCATCTGTTGAGTTCTTCGTTAACTCTGTTTCTATCGGTAACGGTACGCTTTCAGGCAGTACTTATTCTAAAACTTACGCTGTTCCATCAAACGTAAATGGAACGTATTCGGTTCAAGCAAAAGCAACAGATAACCTTGGTTTAGTTGGTGCTTTCGCAACAGCTTCAATGAATGTGGTTGCCAATACACCCCCAACGGTTGCGCTTACCAACCCTACTTCTAGCCAATTGATTTCTGCCCCTACTGTGATCACAATTACAGCATCTGCGACAGACTTTGATGGCATCAGTGGTGTAAATTTCTATGTGAACGGAACTCTAGTGGGTGCTGGTACAAACACATCTGGAAATAACTGGTCTTATGCTTGGACAAGTACCCCTGGTGTGAAAACTTTTACCGCAATTGCTACCGATAACTTCCAAGCTACAACAACTTCTGCTGCTGTAACATTGGATATCGCAGATCCAAATGCACTTCCTTACCTGGTAAAGAACGTAACTTTAGCCTGTGACCAATCAACTTACTTAATGCCGGTAGCTGTTTCGACTAACTACACTGTTGACAACGTAATTGGTTATGATATCGCTCTAACATACGATGCGTCTAAGCTGACACCAACAGGAAATATTTATGTTGCCAATGCGCTTTACGCAAATCCTGCGCACGTTGAAACCGCAACTGCTATTGGTACACCAAGTGGTAGCAACGGCACCATGCAAATTTCCTTGAACTTCAATGGCAGTGCTCCTTCAACTGCTGAATTCAATGGTTCAAATGCCAATATCTTTACTGTACAATTCATCAAAACAGGTGCTTTTGCAGGTGTTGACTCTGCAGCTGTAGCGATTACTTCTATTCAGGAAAGTTACATTACTGGTGTATTGACAAAAACGGCAAATGCTGGTAAGGCTTATTCATTCAAAAACCAAAACTACCCTGCTTCATTGTTGTTTTGGTCTGATAACCAAGCTATCAAATACAACTCTACTAACCCGAATGCATTCTTGATTACAAATGTAAACGGTAGCATCTCTACTACAGGTACAGCAAATGCAACTTCTACTGCCTTAACCATTCCAAATACTGTTACAGGTGTTGTGGCAGGTATGAAAGTTGTAGCGAACGGTGTTCCGGCAACAGCAACAGTTTCAAGCGTGAATGGTACAGCTGTTACCTTGTCTATAGCTACAACGGCTGCGCTTGCTGCAGGTACGCCAGTTGCTTTTGTTTCTGCAACAGCGGTTCAGCCTAACACAACTGGTTCGTTTACACACGTATTGACAAATGGTCAGCAAGTACGCATTTCTCGTGACATCTCTGACAACAACTCAGTACAGCTGTTGGTAAATGGTGCAGATGCCGTACTAGGTAAAACACTCTTATTGAATGGTAACTTTACGCCGTCTGTATACCAGATCATCGCGTTAGACGTTAACCTTGATGGTGTTGTTTCTGCTGGTGATATCTCGCAAATCAAGCAACGTGCTACTTTGTCTATCGGTGAATTCCGTCAGGCTTGGAACTATTCAGCTGCGGGTGTTTCTAACGGCCATCCGTCTAAAGACTGGATCTTTGTTGACCAAACAACTGTAGCCAGCAACGCTGCTTACCAAATTTCTACTACCTTCCCTTTAAATAACGGTACTGGATATTCTAAATCAAACGTTCCGGTTGTTCCTTTTAGCATCAATGCAAACGTATTGAACTACGCAACTTGTCCTGAAATCCAAGCTGAGAACTACATGGGTATCATGTTAGGTGACGTAAACGCGAGTTATGCTACTTACACTGCAGATGGTGTATTGAAGTCTAACGGTGCAGTTGTTCTCGATTTAGCTGCTGCTAAACAAGAAGGCAACAACTTCCGTATCCCTGTTTCTTTTGAAGCAACTGAAGTAGTGAACTCACTTGACTTTGCAGTTCGTTTCAACAACAACATGAGCTACATGGAAATGGTAGAATTGGATCAAGCTGCTGAAGCAACTTCATTCATGAATACAGAAGACCAAACACTTCGTTTTACAGGTTTCAATGTCTCTGACTTTGCAACTGGTGCTAACGTAGCTGAATTGGTTGTTTCTACCGCAAATGGTAAATTGACTGAGAAAGACATCGTTGCTGACTTAGCTATCTTGAATGGCAAGCCAGTAGATATGAAATTCGCGAAGTCTATTGAAGCTTTACAACAATCTTTGAATGTTCAAGTATATCCTAACCCGAACAATGGTACATTCGCAGTTGAGTCTGTAGAAGGTGCTTCTGTATCGGTTTATGACATGAACGGTAAAATGATTGCTGAGCAAGGACAAATTCCTGCTTCAGGTAAATTGACAGTTAACCTTTCTAAAGTAAATGCTGGTGTTTATTTTGTACAAGTACAAAATGCCAACTTCAGCTCTATGAAGAAGGTGATTATTGAATAATCATTTGATCAACTCATTTACAAAAAAGTCGCGTTCTTCGGAACGCGACTTTTCTTGTAAATAAAAACCAAAACGATGAAAAATATTTTATCACTTGCAGTAGCTATTTTTATGATTGCCCATGTTTTTGGACAAGTCACTAAACCAAATATAGCTCTCACAAATAAAGCCCTCAATGATACAATTGTCTTTGATTTGGCCAACGCAGATTTTTACACAAATGCGGGCGCCAGTTTCATAGACATTCCTGTGATCTTAAAATCAACAGACCTCACCATCAACTCTTTCGATTTCTGGTTTCAATTCAATACCAGCGAACTCACGTATGTGTCTACCGCCTCTTTAGTAAGTGGTCTAGATGCATTCAGTAACTTTAACCAAGCCAATTTTTACCTGAGCAACACATCTTCAGGTACCTCCATAAACTTTAATGTCCCAATCAATGTACCGGTTGTGAAGCTTACCTTTCAGCTTTCAGCAGCGTGCAACCTGATCAACTCTCAAGATTTTTCAAACATCACTACTTTGTTTGACGGTATGGTGAGCAGTCACAAATTTACGGCCTCAGTACCTGCTCCAATTCAAGTCACAAGCCCTTTGCCAACTTGTACCAATAACGACATCACTTTTAGCTACGACTCTTTTTATGCGGGCAAACCAATTAGCACTTACAATTGGAATTTTGGCAATGGCAACTCTTCAAATTTGCAAACAGATGCTACGCAATATGCGACGGCAGGGTCTTACACGGTAAATCTTGAAATCACTACCCAAGATGCATGTGTTTATTCCCAAACCTTACCAATTGAAATTACCGAAGGCCCAATAGCTAGTTTTACCACTGCTACAGGAGCGAGCCAAACCGAGGTGATTTTTACCAACACCTCTACTTTCTCTTCTGGAAGCATCACGCAAAACGCATGGAATTTTGGAGACGGAAATACTTCTAATCTTGAGAACCCCACCCATGATTTCCCCGGAGCCGACACCTATCCTGTCACCTTAACGGTTACTGCAGACAACGGTTGTTCGCACACGGTTGTTGGGGATGTTTCCACTATTGGCCTAAGCGAGTTCAACAAGGTATTGATTCAAATTTATCCGAATCCCACAAACACTGTAATTCAAATGAAAGCAGACATGCCAATTGGCGCGTGGGAAATTCAAGATATGAATGGAAAAAGTATTTTATTCGGTTCTCAAGCAAATTCATTTGGGCTCATCCCAATAGAAAATTTATCGAAAGGCACGTATCTGATTAAATTCAAAGATCAAGCGTTTCCTTTTATAAAAATGTAGCTTTCTGTTAAGCCATCTGAGGATGGCTTTTTTGCCGATCTAGTATGAGTAGATATTGATAAACCGTACGCCGTAACAAAGGAGAACCTGCATTCCAAGTGTGGTTGGTCGGTCTTTGAAGGTCATACTTTTTCTTCCTCTATCGAATTGACTTTTGTCAATGGGCAATT
>CAMDFN010000002.1 GCA_945897565.1 Chryseobacterium gleum | reverse complement strand
AGACTTGCCAAAACCATTGGAAGGCGAACCGATATTAGCCCAAATGCCGTAAACACTGTTTGGTAAATCGCCATTTCTTAGGGCATTGCCCTGTTGGATTTGGAAGAGGTTTTCGTAACGGCCAATGGGATTGTCTTGATAGATATCGTAGTACTGCGTAGTGATAGAAGCAAGCGCTGCATTGGTTTCAGACGGTGTAAAATCTACTTCTACATCGCGAAAACCATTGTGCACATACATTTGTGTTGCTGGATCAAACTCATAAGAAGGAACACGTGTGGTAACAAATTTACCTACGTGGCCATAATTGAAGATGTTGTATTTATGGTTTGGATCGTAAGACTCGTTGAATGACTTGGAGTAGTCTACCATTAAGCTGTACAGTGCAGATTTAATTTTTGAGCTCGAGCCCTCGCGGTCGTTGTTGAAACGCTGCGTAAGGCGGGCATAGACGCGGTAATCTAGGTTTTTACTCACTCCGTAGTTGGAGAAGTTGAGCAATGAGCCACCATAACCGTAGTTAGTTCCTTGAGAATAGTTCAATGAGCCACCAAACTGAAGGTTGACTGAAGGCCCGGTGTTGACGTCGATTTTGCCAGAAGCAGAGAATACGTTGTTGCGTGCGTTCATGCGCCAATCTGTTTTCTCGAAGTCGTTGGCTCTGAGGAAGAGTGCATTGTGGAAAGTACCAAAACCTGTAGAGGTTGGGCGCAATGGATTGGCTAATAACTCCTCGCGTGCTTCTTTGGTGATGCGGTATGATCCGCCTGCAAGTGGGCGTGAATCTAGTTGGTCTGTATAGTTAGCTGAAACCAAGAAACCTAAGCGTGGACGTGTTTTGTTGCCAGCGGAATCGCGCTGCATCCAAAGTGGACCAGACAACATTCCTTCCACTAAATTATATCCATATTTATCAAGACCAATTACTTTGCCATCGTAGCCGTTAGGGTCGGCGCCGTTGAGGTAGAGACCAGAACTTACTGCTTCTAAACTTCCGAAATAAACTGAAGATGGGCCTCGGGTTGTGATGGAGATGATACCACCCGTGACGTCACCGTAGTTGGCAGGAACTCCACCCGTAATAACTGATACTTCTTCGAGTGCTGACTTTGGAAGGTTCGAAGAACCACGCACTTTGATGCCGTCAATATAGAAATAGGTAGCGTCGGAACGCGTACCACGCACAGAAATTGCTCCTGAACCTTCATTGACGTTTACTCCACCTACAGTACCTGCAACCGCAGTAGCAGAACGAGCCGGGAGGCGAGCGATATCTTCACGGGTAACCGTTGCTCCTGAAGCACCACCATCTCTATCGATAAGTGGAACTTTGTAACGTACTACTTTTACTTCTTTGGTCTCTTGTGTTTTGGTAGTCAAAGCCAAGTTGTCCAAAAAGGTAATGCGATCTGGCGAAATAGATACGCCCTGCATAGTGAGGTTTTGATAACCACCCTCGGCATTTCTTACCTCGACATCGTATGAACCCGGTTGGACACCACTGATTTGGAATTTACCCTTTTCGTCTGTTATGGCACTTCCACGTATTGCGCCAGCCTGCTTTAACAAGACCTTGCTGAACTCCAAAGGAGCTTTAGTTACTTCATCGGTCACGGTTCCGCGAAGCGTACCAAGTCCCGATTGTGAAAATGCATAAGTGCTTACAAACAAAACACTTAAAAGCAATAATTTGAGTCTACCCACCATATGAATGCGTATAAATTTTACTATTTCTGGTTTTTTAAAGAATGTAAATATAGAAAATTCCATAGTCTTAACATAAAATTCATCAAAAATCTATGAGATGTTTACGCATCTTTGTGTAATATACAAGCTTTCAACTGAGATGTACGACCTGCTCGATTTCAAACTGCCCCATTTTCAATTTGCTTTGCTGAAGTCAGCTGCATTTGATCCTGAGGCCACCGTGCTTTTTGAGCAAGAAATTGAACACCTAAATAAGCGCTTAAATTCTAAACGTAAAAATGAATTTTTAGGGGTGCGTTACCTACGCAACCAACTGAATATCAATTCCCCCATTTTATATCATGACACAGGAAAACCTTTTTTTTCTAAAGCCGATCAAGCACTTTCCATCTCGCATACCAAAGATTATATTGCCCTCGCAATTGCAGCATTTTTGATCGGAATTGACATCGAACAAAAAGACCGCAATGCAACGAAAATCATCAATAAAATTGCTACTGAAGCCGAAAAAAATTTATGCACCGACGACACCAATGAATGGTACCTGCAGTTGTGGTGTGCCAAAGAAGCGATCTATAAATTAGTTGGGCTAGAAAACCTTTCGTTCAAAAATGATATGCGTATAACCTTCCGGCAAAAAAAGAACGAGACAACTTGTTTAAGTGCCACAGTTCATCAGGGCAAGCAAAGACATGAAATTGAAGTGCAATTGCAGCAAACAAATGATCTTCATATTGCTATTGCTTTTTTTAAAGCTGCGCCTTGAGGCTCATATCTAAAGCCTTCACCGAATGCGTGAGCGCACCAACCGAAATATACTGCACTCCAGTTTCGGCATAAGACCTGATGGTTTCTTCGGTGATGCCGCCGGAGGCTTCTGTCTCGACTGTTGAAGGAATCAAGGTTAATGCCACTTTAAGCTCATCTGGAGTGAAGTTATCTAACATGATGCGGTCATAGGGTTGTGCAATCGCTAAAAGTTCAGTCAATTCATCCATAGATCTCACCTCCACTTCTACTTTCAACTTCAATTTTTGATCAGTAAGATATACATGTGTGCGCTCAAGAGCAGCAGCTAAGCCTCCAGCGTAGTCAATGTGGTTGTCTTTGAGCATGATCATATCGTAGAGCCCAAAACGATGGTTAGAACCCCCGCCAATTTTGACTGCATATTTATCTAATAAACGCATGCCTGGCGTGGTTTTTCGGGTATCCAGTAGCGTGCAATTTGTACCGGCAATTAAAGCTACATAATAAGCTGTTTTAGTTGCTACGCCACTCATGTGCTGCATGCAATTCAGCAGCAGGCGTTCTACCGCTAAAATCGACCGCGCCGACCCCTCCAAGGAAAAAGCAATTTGACCATAACTTACGCGGTCGCCATCTTGAAGCAATGTAGTCATTCGCAGGCTTGGGTCGTAAATTTCACAAATTCTTTGCGCAACTTGCATTCCGGCCAATACACCCGTTTCTTTGATCAATAAAACCGCTTTTGACTGCGCATCGGCAGGCACACAAGCCATAGAAGAGTGGTCGCCGTCTTGGATATCTTCCGTTAGGGCAGATTTGATAAATTCATCTAGCATACAACAAAGATAAGAAGAGCGAGATATTCCGCGCAATGTTTCTAATTTTGAACCATGAATTCCAAAGACCAACTTGCCAATAAAGTAAATACGCTCCCACACAATCCTGGAGTGTATCAGTTTTTGGATCAAAATGGCACCATTATCTACGTTGGCAAGGCTATTGACCTAAAGAAGCGCGTGAATTCTTATTTTCAGAAAGATCATTTGGATGGCAAAACGCGCACTTTAGTCAAGCTCATTTGTGATTTGCGCTTTACAGTCGTACAAAATGAACTAGATGCGCTATTGCTAGAGAATAACCTGATCAAGAGTTACAAGCCGCGTTATAACGTCTTATTGAAAGATGACAAAACTTACCCCTGGATTGTGATCAAGAATGAGGCGTTTGCTCGGGTTTTCCCGACCAGACGCAAGTTCAACGATGGATCGACATATTACGGACCCTACCCCAACGTCAAGCAAATGCATCAATTGCTGACGCTCATTCGCGAGCTTTTTCAAATCAGAACATGTGCCCTCGACTTGCGGACTCAAAAACTAGAACAGCGCAAATACAAAGTGTGTCTTGAATATCACATCGGAAAATGTGCGGGGCCTTGTGAAAACTTACAAACGAGCAGTGCCTACGACCAAACCTTACAAACCATTCGCTTATTACTTGAAGGCAAAAACTTTTCTTTGATCCAGCAACTCAAAAAAGAAATGCTGGCTCACGCGAGTAACCAAGCCTTTGAAGCTGCACAGCGCTGTAAAGAGCTCATCGATGCGCTAGGAAAATACCAAGCGAAATCAATGGTTGTTTCGGATCATACACAAAATTTTGACGTGTGTTATGTAGAGAAAAACCAACCAGACGCTTGGCTCAGTTACCTTGTTATTTGCGAGGGAAGTATTGTTCATGCTTATACCTCAAAGGTCTCTGATCCGTTAGATGTGCCCCTCGAGACTTTATACAGACAAATTATTCCACAACTCCGTAGTCATTTTGAAAGCACTTCAAAAGAAATTGTATTAGGCCTAAAAGGCCCGTTACTGCTTGCAGATGCCAAAAGTTTGTTTCCTAAAATTGGCGAAAAAAAACAGCTGCTTGAAATGGCCATGAACAACGTGCGGCATGCACAGCTTCAAGCACGCAAAGCAGACATGAACAAGAGTACAGCAGTTCAAAATGCACCGATGCAAGCAGTTTTAGAACTACAAAGTTCACTGGGGCTTTCAAAACCACCGCTTCACATCGAGTGTTTTGACAACTCAAACTTACAAGGCACCAATCCGGTATCGGCTTGTGTTGTTTTCAAGAATGGGGTGCCAAGCAAGGCAGACTACCGCCACTTCAATGTCAAAACAGTAGTGGGGCCCGATGATTTCAGCACCATGAAAGAAGCGGTTGGCAGGCGCTACAAGCGCTTGAAAGATGAAGGGCAGCCACTGCCCGACTTGGTGATCATCGACGGCGGTAAAGGGCAGCTAAGTGCCGCTTTAGAAGCCATCGAGGAAATCGGATTGCAAAGCCAACTCAAACTAGTCGGTTTAGCCAAGCGTTTGGAAGAACTTTACAAGCCAGGCTTCTCGAAGTCATTGATTTTGGACAGGAGGTCTTTGGCCCTCAAGTTAGTACAGCAGCTCCGCGATGAAGCACACCGCTTTGGCTTGAGTCATCACCGCACCCTACGCAGTAAAAATGCCGTGGGTTCAGCACTCGATCAGGTCAAAGGACTTGGGCCGAAAACCATTGAAACACTCTATGTTGAGTACAAATCGTTGGCTAAAATTCGGGAGGCATCGCCTGAACAAGTCGCAAAAAAAATAGGAGCCGCAAAAGCAAAGCTCCTATTTGAATTCTTTAGTAAAAACGAGGATAAATTAAGTTAAGCCCGTTTCCCAAATTTTATTTGACAACAAACGTTCGGATAGTGGTCTGGCCATTGAGCTCAAGAACCATTAGGTAGCTACCGCTTGCCAATTGCTTTGTATCTGTGATCACTAAATTGGCTCCGGTCTGTACTTGCAATGAATAATTTGCTATGCTTTTGCCACTCAAGTCGGTGATGCGCAATTGGGCTGCTCCGCCGATCTGAGCGGTAAACTGCACATGGATATCTCCGTCGGTTGGATTTGGATAGAGGTTTAGATCATCGAATTGGTTTTGACCAACAGTAGCCAAGACTAAATCGTTAGAAGGGCTACCGCTATACAAATTGATGTCGTCTAAGAAGAAGTTGTTACCGCCCTCACCCTCAAACTTGAAACGCATGCGGAAATTATCGGTAAAGTAGTTATTGGTAACGTTTGTCATGTGGATTGTTACCCAGTCAGCTTGACTTGTTGGGACCCATGAGCTAGAAGAAACCTGATTAGAGAGTTGGTTTCCTCCTAGGGTTTTTCTTTGGGCCCAGTTTTCGCCGCAGTTGCCGGTAATGAATACTTTGAGGTATTCGTAATCACTGGAAGTTCTTTTGCGGTAAGCATAGCGGAAAGAAAGTGTAACGGTACCGGTTGTGGTATCGATGCCTGACAAATCAATGTTGGTAGAGGTAAGCTCGTCTAAATTAGAGGCCGCCTGACCAAAATTATTGAGACGCGCGCATTTTGAACCTGAATGACCGAAGTTTGATTCAACAACAAATGTATTGTTGCTTGGAGCGTTGAATACTTCCCAATTAGGAAGGTTATTCAATGTGGTGTAGTCCTCAAAGCCTTCCCAATAAGGAATGCTCGCTGGAGCGCCCAACACGCGAATAAATCCTGTTTTTGTCTCGGCATCGCTGTTGGTGCCATCGCTGGCGGTTAGCTGGATATCATACATTCCTGGCGTTTCAAAAGTAATGGCAGGGTGTGTAGAACTTGCTGAAGTACCGTTGGCAAAACTCCAACCTGTGGAAGGCGTGATCACCCAACTCCAACTTGAAACTGCATTGTATGATTCGTCTTGAAACTGAACGGTATTGCCTAGGCAAATGGTAGTTTTATCAGCGCTGAAGTCGGTCTTGCAAAGATATGGCGTGCCAGAAGCACCCACCGCGGCTAAATTGGCGGCAGACACCACATTGGCGCGTCCAGTGCTCGTTACTTGCAAAGCGTTGCGCATGCGTGTGCGCTGCCCTTCAGTATACATTTTGGAGCAGTAAGAGTAATCCATGTAGTTTTCTACGTTGTCGCGGATATCAAAACCCCAAAAAGCATTGTCGTTGTTGCAAGTATTTGAATTGAGAAGACATGCTGATACACCGATACAAGTTGGTGTATCTTGAACGTTGTCACCGTTACCCGGACAGCTAGTTGTGTTTCCTGGGTTATTGTTGCCTCCCCAAGTATGATCGAGGTTGAGCCAATGCCCTACCTCATGCGTGAGTGCGCGGCTTGCGCCTACTGAACCGGTTCCGATTGCACCTACGTAGTCATGAAGTATCCAGATGCCATTTTGCATACTTGTTGCACCCCAATTCGAAGGTTTGTAAGTATAGCCCGCGGCTCCACCAATTTCACCACAAATAAAGATATTGAGGTATTTATTACCTGGCCAAACACCGTTGTAAACGTTATTGCCGGCAACGATTGCATCTACTTGGTTGCCGCCGTCGTCACCCTGAAGGCTCAAAGGAGAAAAAGTGCGGGTGACGCCGCTAAAGCATTGGCCGTTTGGCGCGATAGTAGCTAACTTAAATTCTACCTCAATGTCGGCAGGCATTCCTTGAAAATCGGGGTGCACGTTAGCCGTATCTGCATTTTGCTTGCGGTAATCTCTGTTCAGGAGCGCTAATGCATTGAGAATTTGTTCATCAGATATGTTTTCAATACCGCCAAAATGAAGTACGTGAAATACAACTGGAATGGTGTAAATAGTTGCCTTTTGCGCTTCGCCTTTTTTTGAGACGCTAGCGAACTCTGCTTCGGCAATGGCAAGGCCGTTTACGTAGTCAGGATTTTGGAGCAAGGCCGCATGTTTTTTGTGCGTAATGCAATATTCTACGCTTTCGCCTTCGCGCATGTTTTGCACGTCCAAAACACGCTGTGGCTTTTGGGCTTGGGCTATAGAAAAAAGAGAGAGTGCACCGAAAAAGAGCACCAAAGTGGAGTAACGTTTCATAGTTGATTCTGATAGAGCATTATAGTTCGTGGTAAAAATACAATAAGTCTTACAAATTATAATATTCTACTTATAAATATAATCGATAACATTGATTCACTAACTTTGTTCTATGAAAGCCAATAAAGCCATTGATACCCTCGCTATTACAACCAAAATTGTATTGCCAAACGACACCAACACCCTCGGTAATCTTTTCGGAGGTCAGCTCCTCGCTTGGATGGACGTCATTGCTAGTGTTTCTGCGCACCGACACTCCAAACGCGTAGTGGTAACAGCATCAGTCAACAATGTATCTTTTCAAAAACCCATCAACCACGCTTCAATTGTAACACTTGAGGCCAAAGTCTCGAGGGCTTTTAATTCCTCCATGGAAGTGTTTTTAGATGTTTTTGTAGAAGATCCCGTTACCGGCAAACGCGAAAAATGCAACGAGGCTATTTATACCTTTGTAGCTGTAGACCAGAACGGAAATCCGATTCAGGTTCCCGAACTGATCCCAGAAACTGACGAAGAAAAAATGCGCTACGAAGGCGCGCTAAGACGCAAGCAGTTGGCGCTTATTTTGGCGGGCAAGATGAAAGCATCTGAGGCCACTGAACTCAAAAAATTGTTTTTGGACAACGCATAAATTTCGTTGCTGACCTTCTGCAGAAACTACTGTAAGCTGAACTCTATTGGTTAAGCGCTGCTGCAATTTGCTGTAAATCTTGCTTGCGCATGCAGTCAAAATGCCCTTTCGGACATTCCTGATGACCTATTTTAGAACAGGGGCGGCAAGCTAAATGCTCCACTTCATAATGGAAAATATCTTCTTGCTCCAATCGGTATGGGTACATTCCAAAATCACGAGTTGTATTGCCCCAAATGACATGTATTGGCAAGTCAAAACTTGCGCCAATGTGCATGAGGCCGGTATCGTGTGTGAGCAATGCTTTTGCATTTTGAATCAACCACGCCGACTCATGTATATTTGTTTGGCCGACAGCTGAGATCACTTTATGCCGACGACAATTTTTTAAAATAAGTTCGGCCGTTTGAAGGTCTTCCTTTCCACCTAAAATAACAATTGGGTGGCTGAATTGCTCAATGAGTTGAATGAGTAAATCAGTGGGCAATCTTTTAGTAGCAAACTGCGCACCGATAGCCAATGCCGTGTAGGTTTTTGGCTTGACGCCATACCTTGCTTCCACATCAAATTGAGCCGCAATTGGGATCACATACTTCAATGGGCTATAAAGTGGCTGCCAGTCGGCAACTAGTTGAGAAAGGGGTTGCAAATAACGCTCTACCACATGGGTGCGCTGCTTTGGACGCATCTTAAATTTGGTCAGCAACCACTTTTGCAAGTTATTTTTTGGAAACCGATACACCGTTGCACCGCAGGACCGCAGCAATAAGCGCGTGCGCAGGTTGTGGTGTAAATCAAATATAGCATCGTACTGAGAGAAGTCAATTTGTTGACGCAATTGGGTCAAGGAATTTTCTAGCAGAAAAGTCTGGTTGATGTCCGGACTAGCTTGGAGTAATGTAGCAAATTGCTGCTTCGTGACGTAATCTATTTGACAAGTCGGAAAGTAAGATTTAATAGCGGCAACAACAGGGAAAGTCAGGACGATATCGCCGATAGAACTAAAGCGAACAAGCAGAATTTTTTGAGGGGTTACACCGTGCATTGTACGAATGTACAAAATCTATTTTGTGTGCTGAAAAAGAACGCGGTCGCGATCTATCTGACCCTCTAATGCAGCAAAGAAGTTAGCTTTTTGCTGTTCTTCGATACAATCTAAAGGAAAAGAAAGCTGGAGGTTTTCGCTGTAGTCAAAGTATACTGTTTGCTGACTAACCGACACTTTTCTAAGGCCATTTAGGTAAATGAGAAGAACTTCTCTATCGGCGACAAGAATTGCTTTTGAACTTAGCCCTACCCTAAAATTGGATTGATTGATGAGGATAAAAAGAAAGGAATCAAGTGCTAAAACGAGGTAAACAAACAGCACAAAAATAGCTGAAGGTGTGAGAAACCAATGCGCAAATGCCAAGCTCAAAAAGACCACGCCTTCTAGTGAATTATAGACAAATACACGCGTGCGACGCTCTTTGCTGATGGCTGCATTCCAAACAAATTTGCCGACCTGCTTTACCATAGAAACGCCCATCCAGCGGCGGATGCTGCGTCTAAGGCCAATAATCAAAAGCAAGAGGCCCAAACCAAGATATACTTCGGTACTGAAAGTGAGGCGCTTACCGGTTGTGTTGAGAAAATCAATGGGGAGGTCAAAGCCAACGAAGACGGAGAACAATAGCGCCGGAAAGCTCAAGACCAACAAGAGTAAATTAATGAAGCTATTCATTTGGGATGAGTTTGAGCTTAGCTTTGAGGCCTTGGATTTTTTCTTGCGCTGCTTCGACTTTCTTCTGAACGTCTAGGCGAAGTTGGTCTGCACCTTTGGAGCGCGCAAAGAAACCAAGATTGTTTTCTAAGGTGAAAATATCTTTTTGTAAGAAATCGATTTGTTTGCGGATCTCTTGGCGCTCTGACTGCAAGAGGCGTTGTTTGTCTGGTGAAGCCAACAAACCTTCGAGTTTGGCCTCAAAGAATATGCGTTCTTTTTCTTGCCCTTCTAGCTTGAGGTCTTTGTAGAGTTCATCCATGCGTGTTTTGAACGCAGTATAGATGTTTTGTCTTTCTTTGATGCCTACCTGACCAATTGCATTGAATTGTTGCTGAAAGTCGCGCAATTGAGCCAAGGCAGCTTGTTTGTCGGTTGGCAAGGCATACTGATTGAGGGCTGCAATTAAAGCTTGCTTGGCAGCGAGGTTGTCGGAATTCTCCGCGTCTTGACCTTCAAAATGTGCTTGGCGCGCATCAAAGAAACCATTGCATGCCGCTCTGAATTCTTTCCATAATTTGTTTTCGTAACGCTGGCCTGCAGAACCGAATTCTTGCCATTGTTTTTGGAGTTTCTTGAGTTGTTCAGCGGTATTTTTCCAGTCGGTCGAGCTGCTCAAAGCTTGTGCTTTTTCAATCAAACCCTTTTTATTTTGAACGATTTCTTGACTAACGGCATCGATTTCTTTTGAAAAGTTCTTTTTAGCGGAAAAGAAATCGTCGCAAAGCGCTCTAAAGGATTGATAAATAGCTTCGTTGTCTTTGCGACTACCCGAGCCTATTGTTTTCCATTGCGCCTGTAAATCGAGTACAAAAGCCGTTTGGGTTTCCCAATGTTTGAAGTTGTTCCATTGTTCCACTTCTTTCAAGCGCTCTGCTAGGTCGGCAACTAATTTTTTCTTGGCAGCGATGTTCGCCTTAAGTACTTGTCTTTGGGCCTCGTAGTGTTCGTTGATTTTGTCGTAGATACTGCGAACGGCTTCCCAGTAAGTATTTTTCATGAGCTCCCATTCTTCGTTTTGAACTGGGCCAATTTCTTCCCATTCGTCTTGAAGAACATGAAGCTGCGCTTCTAGATCGCGTTGTTCAAGCGCAGACACGCGCAACTGTTTGAGTTTGAAAATCAAGTCCTCTTTAAGTTGTTTGTTGCGGCGGTAGTCGTGGTCTTTGAGCTCTTTATAGATTTTGATATTGTAAAAGAAAATCTCGAGTAAACGAGAGTACTCCTTCTGAATGGTTTCGCGCTGCTCGCGTGGAATAGCACCGATTTTCTTCCAGGTCTCGTGAATTTCTTTGTAGGCCTGAAAAGCGGTGCCAATTATCTCTTCGTTGTCAATGACTTCTTTGAGGCGCGTAATGAGGTCTCTTTTGAGCTTGAGGTTTTGTGTCTCGAGGGTCTGCTGAAGCTGTTGTTGCGCTTTGCGCTTGCTTACAAATAGATTGAAGGCCTCAAAAAACGCTTCTTTTTGCGTCGAATAATCGATTTCTTCATAAGAATTGCCTTGGTCGGCAGCATCTAGGCGCTTGACCTGCTCTTGGCGCTCGAGTTCTATCAAAAGATCTTCGAAGTGCTGTTTGTGTTCACTTGCCGTGCGGCCAAGTTGCAAAAGGTCTTCTTGCTGGCTCAAAGCCACAATTTGTTCGGTGTAATGCTGTAATTCCATTAGGCTTCCAGTTGAAAGGTAGATAAAGCGACAAATTCTTGCATGCGCTTGTGTAGGTCTTGTTGATTGATTTCGAGTAAACGCTCTGTGCCAAATTTTTCTACGCAGAAAGATGCGAGAGCAGAACCGGCAATAATGGCGCGTTTCATGGTTTCGAAGTTGAGCTGTGGCGATGCAGCTAAATAGCCCATAAAGCCACCTGCGAAGGTGTCGCCTGCACCGGTTGGGTCAAAAACTTCTTCTAATGGAAGCGCGGGTGCATAAAAAATATTTGTTTCGTGGAACAACAAAGCACCGTGCTCTCCTTTTTTGATAATCAGGATGGCTGGGCCCATTGCGCGAATGAGTGCAGCAGCTTTGCGCAAGGAGTAGACACCAGAAAGCTGACGCGCTTCTTCGTCGTTGATGATCAGGACGTCTATGTGCTTGAGTGTTTCTTTGAGCTCATCTAAGGCGATGTCCATCCAGAAATTCATGGTGTCCATAGCGATGAGTTTTGGACGAGTAGTCATTTGCTCAATGACAGATAATTGAACAGCTGGGCTCAAGTTACCGAGCATTAAAAAGGCTGCATTTTGAGCTTGTGCTGGAACTACTGGTTTGAAATCGGCGAGCACATTGAGTTCGGTAATGAGGGTATCGCGGGCGTTCAGATCGGTATGGTAACGACCCGACCAGAAAAAAGTTTTTTCATCTTGTTTGATTTCAATACCACTGATATCAACTCCTTTTGCTTCTAATAAAGAGAGAAATTCTTTGGGGAAATCTCCGCCTACTACAGAGATCAGACTCTGTTCTTTCACGAAGAATGAAGAGGCCAAGGCGATATAAGAGCCCGCGCCACCAACGATTTTATCTGTTTTCCCGAAGGGTGTTTCGATGGCATCGAATGCGACACTACCAACTGCTGCTAAATTCATAGTTCTAAATTGTGCGGCAAAGATAGGCAATTTCAGCGCTTTGCCTATTAATTTACTATGATTTCAGTGCTCTTGGATGAGCGCTGCCATAAGCCTTGCGCAATTGCGCAAATGTATTGTGCGTATAGACTTGTGTTGCCGATAAATTTGCATGGCCTAGCAGGTCTTTGAGGGTCTCGAGACCGGCGCCATTATTGAGCATATGTGTGGCAAAAGTGTGACGCAAAACATGCGGGCTGCGCTTTTCTACACCGCTTAAGGTTCCGAGCACTTCTTTAACGAGGCGATACACCAGTTGCGGATACAATGCTTCTCCATTTCTACGCACCAACAAATTAGGATGGTCGAGGCTCAAGGCCTGGTTTGCTGCTCGGTAATGATTGATTTTTATACTCAGCTCAGGTGCAATTGGGATAAGGCGTTCTTTGCTGCGTTTACCCAAAACTTTAATATGTTGTGCATTTACTGCAGCTTCTTTGAGCTCAATAAGCTCAGATAGACGCATCCCTGTTTGATAAAAAAGCTCTATGATAAGTTGATTGCGCAGCCCTTCAAAATCGGGACTGAAAAGTGCGCTCACTTTTTGCGCATCGAGTTCTGATTCTTTGACAAAAACAGGTAAGCGTTTTTCGCCTTTAGGGCCCTGTATGCGCGTCATGGGGTTTTCGGTGAGCCGGCCCTCTTTGCGCAACCACTTGAAAAAGGTGCGCAACGCTGCCAGTTTGCGATTGACCGAACGCTTGCTGAGGCCTTGCTCTAGCATCGAAACCATCCAGCCCCTGATGATTGCGCTATTTTGGTCTTGCCAATCACTGAGCTCCTTGCAACCCGCAAAAGTACTGAACTGTTGGAGGTCCTGCATGTAGGCTAGGCAGGTGTGCGCTGAGTAGCGTTTTTCTTGGCGGAGGTAATTTTCGAATTCTTGGAGCATAAAAAAAGGAGCCGAAGCTCCTTTCCATACGTATTTTGTAGCAAATGGTTACAGTTGCTGACTTTGCATTCTTTGCTTGTAAGCAGCACGGATGACTTCCTGACGTCGAGAGATTGATGGCTTCACGAATTCTTTGCGCGCACGCAATTGTTTCATCACATTTGTTTTCTCGTACTTCTTCTTGTACTTCTTCAATGCGCGTTCGATGTTCTCGCCTTCTTTAATTGGAATGATCAACATATGCTTTAATTTCTTTGTTTTGACTTAGGGTCGCAAAGATACGAGAGAAATTCAATTCTACAAAAATTATTTCAATATTTCTCTAGAAATAACCAACTTTTGAATTTCAGAAGTGCCCTCACCAATGGTCATGAGTTTTGAATCGCGGAGAAATTTCTCGGCTGGGTACTCTTTGGTGTAGCCATACCCTCCCATGATTTGAACAGCCTCATTGCCACACTTGACCGAAACCTCTGAGGCAAAGTATTTGGCAAAAGCGCCTTCTTTGGTAACGGATTGCTTGGCGTCTTTTCTAGCTGCTGCCTGAAAAGTAAGGAGCTCAGCAGCCTCTAATTGGGTGGCCATATCGGCTAATTTAAAACCGATGGCTTGAAAATGAGCAATGGGTTGGCCAAATTGCTCGCGTTCTTTAGCGTATTTTACAGATGCTTCAAATGCGCCTCTGGCAATTCCGCAGCTCAAAGAAGCAATTGAAATTCGTCCACCATCGAGAATTTGCATGGCTTGTGCAAAACCTTGCCCCACCTCGCCTATCACGTTTTCTTTTGGCAGGCGCACGTTGTCAAAAATGAGCTCGGCTGTTTCACTTGCGCGCACACCAAGTTTGTCTTTGATTTTGACGGCTGAATAGCCAGGTGTACCCTTCTCCACAATAAAGGCGGTGATGCCTTTGCTGTCGAGCAGTTCGCCTGTACGAATAAGTACAACAGCTACGTCACCAGAAAGCCCATGCGTGATCCAGTTTTTGGATCCGTTCAAGACCCAATGATCGCCATCAAAAACCGCAGTGGCTTTCATGCGCATGGCGTCCGAGCCGGTATTGGCTTCGGTGAGCCCCCATGCGCCTATCCATTCGCCGCTGGCTAATTTGGGTAAGTATTTTTGTTTTTGCGCCTCGGAACCATGGTAATAGATATGGCCTGTGCACAAAGAGTTGTGCGCAGCTACACTCAACCCTATACCACCACAAACTTTTCCAAGTTCCATTAAAACGGTGGCGTATGCGTTGTAGCCAAAGCCAGAACCACCGTATTGTTCTGGAATAAAAATGCCAAGCAAGCCGAGCTCGCCCATTTTTTTCATGACCTCGATAGGAAAGATTTCGTGGTCGTCCCAGTGCTTCATTTGGGGGCGAATTTCTCGCTCAGCGAAGTCCCTGACCATTTGGGCCAGGAGCTGCTGCTGTTCTGTAAAATAGTTACTCATGTTGTTGATTGATGTTGTTGATTGATGAAATTTGGAGTAATGGGGTCAGGCCATATTGTATAGTTAATAGTGCACTATGGCATTGATTTGCTCGCTAAACGCAGCAAGGTGCTCTGTACCATTTAAATAATCAAGTGCTACTAAAAAGTCAAAACCGGCCACTACTCCACCGCACTTTTCAATAAGCGTAGCCGCTGCCGCTGCAGAACCACCGGTGGCGAGCAGGTCGTCATGAATCAGGATGCGCTGCCCAGCTTGAATAGCATCGGTATGTATTTCAATGACCGCTGAGCCATATTCGAGTTCATAAGCATGCTTGATTTTGTCATAAGGAAGCTTGCCTTCTTTGCGAATGAGTACAAACGGAAGGCCCAAACGCATGGCCAAAGGATAGCCAAAAAGAAAACCGCGGCTTTCAATACCTGCAATGGCATCGAGACCCGCGTATTTGTATTGTGCTGCTAAATGATCCAATACGGCATTTGAAACTTCCGGACTGAGCATGATGGTTGAAATATCCTTAAAGAGGATACCCGGTTTTGGAAAATCGGGCACATCGCGGATAACCGCTTTGAGTTGTTCGTGAATAGTCATATCACAAAGATACATAAGGTAAAAGTCTTTTGTATGTCTCCTCGTCAATTAATACCGATTCTTTGAGCTCCACTAGGTCTTTAAACTGACCGCGTTGTTTGCGCATTTTGATAATGGAATTGGCCTGATTCCAAGTTAGATATGGATGTAACTTGAGCAGTTCGTACGGGACCTCATTGATTGAAATGCGTTTCACGCCTTGTTCGAGTTCCAAATAGGGCAAAAGCTTTTGCAGTATTTCTGGCTTGAGACCCTGAATTTCCTGAAGTTGATCCAAAGACAAAAAACCACCTAAACGCTCGCGATAAGCTATGATTTTTACTGCTGTATATTCACCCACACCCGGCAAGGCCACTAACATTCCTGTGGTTGCAGAATTGAGGTCTAATTTCTGAATTTTCTTTTCAAGAAGAACACTTGAGGTCTCTTTTGCTTTTCCTTCTATATTCTTAGTGGAGGTGTTGCCAAATGGCTGTTGAAAGCGCAACGAATCTGAAATTAAATTGAGCAAGGCCGGTGGTAAAACGCGTATGTGTTGCATCTGTTCAATTGAATGAAAACCATACTTATCTCGGTAACGCAACATTGACGACGCTTGTTTAGAACTAAGCCCTAAACGTTGCCAATCTGCAGCGTTGAGTGCTTCGGGAGCGCATTGCTTCCAAAGTGGTTTAAAACGCCCTGAATAGTCTTGAGAAGCGGCGTTTCGCTCGGTAAATATATGTTTGACTTTGCGTTCTTGCGTATGCGTCCACTCATAGGAAAGATCAGACGGCATAAAATAAGCCTCGAGTCTAGGAACAAAAATGACAAAAATACATACCAACAACCAGAGAATGGTGCCGCGCTCTAAACGTTTGGAGAAGATCACAAAAGGTTTTTTCATGGAACGCTCAACGATTGAGCACCAGAAATATTGGCTAAGCAGCCTTTCTTTTCGATTCGATTAAGTAATATACCGGAATACCGAGCAGCACAATAAACAGACCCATACCTGCATTGCGAAAATCGTAAATCAAGAGGTCAATGCAGATGGCAAGTGTGAGGATGATATATAAGGCAGGGATATACGGATAACCCCAAGCCTTGTATGGGCGAGGTGTATCAGGTTCTAATTTGCGCAAGCGGAAAATGCCGTAGATGGTCAGGATGTAAAACAACAAACTGGCGAAAGTACTGTAGGTCAATAAATCTCCGTATTTGCCTGAAAGGCACAGCACGCTTGCCCAGGCACATTGGATCCAGAGCGCACGTGAAGGCACACCATTTGAATTGAGTTGCGCTGCGCTTTTGAAAAACAAGCCGTCTTTTGACATCGCATAAAACAAACGCGAACCCGCCAATACAAGCCCGTTGTTGCAGCCAAAAGTCGAGACCATAATGAGGCCTGCCATCAATAGAATACCAGCGTCGCCAAAAATGACATAAGCTGCCGAAGCACCTACGCGGTCATTACTGGCAAAAAGCATCCCTTGATCAATTGGATTGAGCCCGTCCGGACTGCCGTTGATCGGCAACAAAGCGAGGTAAGCGATGTTGGCTAAAATATAAATGAGTGTTACAATCAATGTCCCAAAAAACAAACTCTTGGGGATGTTCTTTTTGGGGTCTTTGATTTCGCCTGCGATAAACGTAACGTTGTTCCAGGCATCGGCAGAAAACAATGAGTTGATAATGGTGGCGCCCAATGCACCCACGAGCGCCCAACCAGTAAGCGGTATCTGAAAAACTTTGTCTCCTCCATTCGAAACCACCGTTTTGGTTGCTGTCCAGGCATCGGTAAAATTGAGTGCAAAAACATCCGTTTTAAGGCCTATGTAAATACCTAAAACAATCAAGGCTCCCAATGCAAAAAGCTTAGCGAAAGTAAAAACAAACTGAATTATTCTACCGTTTTGGACACCTCTTGAATTCGAATAGGTTAAAAACACCACCGATGCAATGGCTAAGACTTGCGCCCAAGTCATTGTCACTAGAGGTGTTTCTAAAATGACTTGATTGAGCTCTGGAAAGAAGACTGCCGTGTATTTGGCAAAAGCCACAGCCACAGCCGCAATAACGCCCGTCTGAATGACTGTAAAAACCGTCCAGCCGTAAAGAAACGAAGCCATTTTGCCATAAGCGCGTTGGATATACACATACTGCCCGCCCGCATTTGGCATCATGCCCGCGAGTTCACCGTAGCTCAAAGCTGCAAAAACAGTGATCAGGCCAGTAAGCACCCACAACACCAACAACCAAGCGGGCGACCCAATATCGCGCAGCATGAGTGTTGAAACAATGAAAATACCTGAACCGATCATTGAGCCCGACACCAATAGGGTGGCATCGAGTAGGCCTAATGATTTTTTAGTGTCGGGTTGCATTAATCTTCTTCTGAAGCATTCACAACCGCATCATGACCTTTGAGCGATTCTTCAAACGCGTAGTTATTGAGGTTGCTGTGCTTGCGAGAATACAAGAAGTAGACAATAAGGCCAAGTGTAGACCAAACAATGAATGCCACCCAGGTATCAGGACGCACAAAATACATCAAACCGAAGTTAAAAGTTGCACCTGCGATAGCTACAAACCAAACCGCTGGCGTTTTGAAGGGACGCTCCAATTCTGGTTGGCGAATACGCATGATCAAAACTGCAATTGAAATCATGGCAAAGGCAAGGAGCGTGCCCATAGAACACATTTCAGAGACTTTATCGATTGGTGTTGTAGCGGCAACAATTGAAACAACAGCACCTACTAAAATGGTACTTCTGAGTGGTGTTTTGTAGGTTTCATGAATTTTTCCAAAAATATTGAATGGCAGCAAACCATCTTTGGCCATGCCGAGAAATATACGCGTTTGACCAAGCATCATGACCAACATAACTGACGTAAGACCGGCTACTGCTGCGATGGTAATGAGCGTTGTGGCCCATGGCATACCGATGCCCTCGAAGGCCGAAGCAACCGGTGCTTTGATGTCGAGTTCGTTGTATGGAACCATTCCTGTTAAGACCAATGAAACAATAATATACAATACCGTACAGATAACCAAAGACATGATGATGGCAAATGGGACATCTTTTTTCGGATTGATCGCTTCACCTGCCTGTGTAGAAACAGCGTCAAAACCAATGTAAGCAAAGAAGACGATGGTAGCGGCGGTTACCACACCAGACCAACCAAAAGAAGAAGAGCCATCAGGATTATGGACGGTTTCAGGGATAAAAGGTACGTAGTTATCCGTATCAATGTAGAAGAAGCCTACAAAGATCACAAACAATACTACCGCTACCTTCAGGATCACAATAAGGTTATTGGTTTTAGCGGCTTCCTTAATGCCTTTAATCAAAATCGCTGTTACAACCCAAGTGATCAGAAAGGCCGGTAAATTAAAAGCAAATTCTGGCTTGGCAATACCTGCTTCATGTGCTTTTTCGGCTGCAGTTATAGCGTCGTTCATCAGCCACATTGGCGGATGTATATCAAATTGATGCAGCAATTTTTCAAAATACCCACTCCAGGCCACTGCCACAGTGGTAGCGCCCATCATGTATTCCAAAATCAGATTCCAACCGATAATCCATGCGAAAAGCTCACCCATGGTGCCATAGGAATAGGCATAGGCCGAACCCTCAACAGGCAAAATTGAGGCAAATTCAGCATAACAAAGTGAAGCAAATAAGCAACCTACCCCGGCAATTACAAAAGACAAAGCCAATGCAGGGCCAGCGTGATCATGGGCAGCAATTCCGGTTAAGGTAAAGATACCTCCACCGATAATAGCGCCAATTCCTAATGAAGTAAGACCCCAACGGGTCAAAACACGGTTGAGGTCATTTTTTTTCATGTCACGTTGAAAGTGACTTACCGGTTTTTTTCTCCAAATACTCATATTCTATTTTTTTAGGTAGGTAAAGATAAATTTTTTTCTCAATTACAAAAGCGCAAAAGTTTGCTCGAGTGTATGCGGTCGATAGCCTAAAACGTCGTGGGCTTTATCGAGCACAAACCCAGTGCGAGGCGGGCGTTTAGCGGGCTGCTGTAGGGTGTCGCTACTGAGTTGACTAACTTGTGTCATGGGGAGCTTGTAAAACGCCGCAACGCGTGCCACGATATCGTAAATAGACAGCACCTCTGGCCCGGCGATATGAAAAATACCAACCTGACTGAGTTCACAGATGCGCACACAAGCCCAAGCGAGGTCGTCTGCCCATGTTGGCGCCCGGAACTGATCGTTTACTATTTGCAAAGGGCTGCCCTTTAGCAACGCTTCTTTTGCCCATAAGATCAAATTAGATCTCGAAAGTTGTTCGCCTTGGCCATAGACAATGATGGTTCGAACAATGGAGTAGCTCAGCGCTTCTGTTTGTTGCAGTATTTTTTCAGCTTCCACTTTGGAGCGCGCATATACACTCAATGGATTTGGCGCGTCAGTTTCAACATAAGGACCGTCTTGGCCATCAAAAACAAAATCTGTAGAGAGCAATTGCAAATGAATGTGGTGCAATTGACAATATTTTGCAAGCATAAATACAGCCTGACGATTGATTAAATCGCAAGCCTCGGGCTGCAACTCGCACTGATCCACGTTGGTCATGGCCGCAGTATGAATCACATGCGTGGGCTGGTAGCTTTCTAGTACCTCTTGAATGTTTTGCTCATCGGTAATATCGAGTGTTCTGTACTGATGAATAGGACAAACTGAATAGCGATTGGCGCCACTTGATGTAGCTAGAAATTCAATTTGCTTGGCCACACATAAATCGATAAGTTTTTGGCCCAGGAGGCCATTACTTCCGGTGATCAATAATTTCATAAATCCCAAATAGATTGTTTGCGCTTGGCTTGAAACTTAAAATAGTGCTTGTGCTCGAGGATCCAAGCCATGATAAGATAGAGTAAGACCGGAGAGCCTAAGCCAATAAAACTTAGGTAAATAAAACCAAGCCTCACTTTATTGGTGCGAATGCCTAAACGACGAGCCCACCATTCGCATACGCCAAATGACTGTAGCTCGAAGAAGAATACTATTTTTTGTAAAAGGCGTCTCATGGCTCAAAACAAAAGGCGCCTTCCGACGCCTTTCTTTTTATAATCTTGGAAGTTGTTTAAACTTGCGGTATTCTGGATCTGCCGGAGGTGCCGTGTTGGGATCAAAAGTAGTGCTAGTGATCTTAGCGGTGGTGCGGCGGTTAATGGTATGAAGCATTTCAAATTTCGCTTTATCGCTGGACTTGAATTGGTCGATGTAGTCGGGAGTGAGCACAACAGTTTTGCCGCTTTCGTCTACCCATGTAGCGGGTTCAGACTCTCCACGACCAACAGGGCGAATACGACGCGCGTCAATACCACATGTTTCTACCAAGTGCTTGTAAACCGCTTTTGCGCGGTTTTCAGAGAGCATTTGGTTGCGGACGTCGCCACCGCGTGCATCGGTGTGTGAAAAGAGGTCAATTGTGATGTTAGGATATTCTTTGAGCATACTATCTAAAAACTTCAAGGAGTCTAGAGACATACAAGTAGCGTCGTTGATGAACGTCCATTGGTCAAATACATAACGGATTTCTGGCGTACGAATGATGCCAACTGGTAGCAAAGGCATCTCAATTAAGAAACTTTGGCTTTGGTCCATTCCTAAAGTTGAGATTTTTGCTCCTTTTTTGTCTTCGTAGAAGCCTTCTTTCTCCGCTTTGAGGGTGTATTCTTTACCGGTGAGGATATAACGGCCTTTTTTGTCTGGACGCTCTTTCCATATGATTTTACCTTTTGCATCGGTAACGCCTTCCCAGCTTGTGCCATCGGAAACAGTAACGTAAACTTTTGCGCCGGCTAATTTTTTAGATTTTTTACCTGACTCATAGACCGTAACGCGCAAATCGAATAGGTTTGGAGGTGTAGAGAAGCTCCAGATGTCTGGGGCATATTCTTGGTTGCTAGTGGTTTTGCGTTCGGAGGTAAAGAAGCCAGATTTACCATCGAAATCAGACATAGCGTAGTCATTGCCTTGTGAATTGAAAGGATAACCCATGTTCTTTGTGCCGGTCCATTTGTTTTCTCCGGCTACTTGCTCTGCAACAAAGAGGTCTAGACCACCAATGCCTGGTAAGCCGTCTGAAGCAAAATACAATTGCCCGTTCGGACCGATAGATGGGAATAGTTCGTTGCCTGCAGTATTGAACATAGCGCCCATGTTGTGCGGAATGGAATCCCACATTTTGGTGCGCTTGTCAAAATTGACATACCAGAGGTCGCGGCCACCATAAGATTTTTCACCGTTAGGGCTTTGCTTCATGTCGGAAGCAAAAATGAGCATTTGGTCGTCTGCAGACAAGCATGGATGCCCAACAGAAATGGTATCAGAGATGGTCAAAGTAATTTTGCGCGGATCGTCGAAATCTTCGCCGTTCATGACTGCTGTCCAGATTTCACAACCTAAATCCATTTTTTCTGCGTTGGGGCAACGCGTGAAGTAAATGTTTTTGCGCTTTGCATCGAAAGTAGCTGAACCTTCATTTTGCGTGGTGTTGACAACACCTTTGGTGTCAAGAGACTTTACATTTGTTGGATTGCCATTGACGTCGTACTCTGCAACATACAAGTCCATGTATTTTTCACCAGAAATAGGGTCGCGTTTTGCGCCAGTACTTTCGTCACGGGAAGAACTAAAAACAATGACTTTACCTTTTTTATCCATAAAAGATGGCGCCATATCCATTTGCTTGGTATTGATTTTGACTTCGGATTTAATGACCAATCTCGACGTTTCAAACTCATCGAAGTCTTTATATTTTTCACAAGCCATAATGGCGTCGTCTACCTCTTTTGTACGTGACTTTGGGGCAATGCGCTTGTATTCGCGGTAGCTTTTGATAGCGTTGTCAAAGTCTTTCATCATGCGCTGCATGTCGCCTTTGAAGTAATAAACTTCTGGGACAACATCAAAATATTTAAGCTCAATGCAGGTGCCATACCAATCGTTGGCTTTGTCAAAAATTTCTAATGCGCGGTATGACTCAGCAATTTTGAAGGCCATTTCGCCTTTTTGACGCAAAGAACCTCGTGCGCCAAGTTTTTTATAGGCATCTTGACAAACGTTGATGGCTTCAAAGTAGTTACCAGAAATAAAGACTTCGTTTGCTTCACGTACAAATTTTGGATCAGTAGCGGTTTGTGAAAAGCTTACCGATGCAGTGAAAAGCATTAAAATTGCGGCAATGAATAGTTGTTTCATAAAGCGTAGTTTTAGCTCGGTTAATAACCAAGGAAAGCAAAAATAGAGAAATTTTATTTAAAATCCGAACAATAGGTTCGCCAGCGTTCCAATAAGCGCTGAAAACCTTCAGGTAGCTCAGAATCAAACTCTAAATACTCTTTTGTGCGTGGCTGAATAAAACCAAGTGTTTTGGCGTGTAGCGCCTGACCGGGTAACAAAGCAAAATTATTGACCATGAATTTTTCATATGCCGACGATTTGGTTCCTTTCAAGATGCGGTCTCCACCATACTCTAGGTCGTTGAACAGCGGATGGCCGATCGATTGCATGTGCGCACGAATCTGATGTGTTCTGCCCGTCTCTAGTTTACACTCGATGAGGGTCACGTAACCAAAGCGTTCGATGACCTTGAAATGCGTGATCGCGTGTTTACCGTAAGCTCCATCTGGAAAAACCGTCATGACCTTTCGGTTTTTGAGCGACCTTCCAATGTGGCCCTCTATGGTCCCGTCTTCGCTGATATCGCCCCAAGCCAAGGCGTAATAGCGCCGTTCGGTGGTGCGGTCATAGAATTGCTTGGCTAGGTCATTGAGGGCATTTTCAGTTTTTGCAATGACGAGCAATCCGGTAGTATGTTTGTCTATGCGGTGCACAAGACCAGGCCTTCCAAAATAGTCTTTTGGGCGCGTTGGCAAGTGCTCAAAATGAAAAACCAGCGCATTCACAAGCGTGCCCGAATAATTGCCGTAACCGGGGTGTACCACCATATTGGCAGCTTTATTGACCACCAATAAATCGTCATCTTCGTAAGCCACTTCTATCGGAATGTCTTGCGCAATGAGTTCAATTTCTCTGACTGGATAAGGCAACACAATGGCAATTTCGTCGCCTGGTTTGACGCGATAATTTTGCTTGACAGGCGCGCCATTGACATGGATATTGCCATTTCTAGCGGCCACCTGAATTTTGTTTCGCGAGGTGTCGGCCATGCGGTCCAACAAAAATTTATCAATCCTAATGACCTCCTGACCGGGGTCTGACTTGAATCGGTAATGTTCAAAGAGGTCTGCTTCCTCTATTTCAATCTCTAAATTTTCGCTCATTAGTTGTTGATAATCAGCTTTAAAGTACCCAAGCTGGTTTGTGGGCAACGCAAGAAATAAATACCGTTAGGCAACCTGCTGATATCGAGAATACTTTCCGTTTGAGACAGCTGAATTTTACCCAATGCATCGCACAAAATAATTTGTTTTCCACGATAAATGAGTGGCAAGGTTACCTGTACTTCCTTTTGCGCTGGATTTGGGAAAACGCTCCATGTTTCTTGCTGAGTAACTTCATTTGAAATACCTAAACTTGCATCGAGTGTCGTAGAAAAGATGGGGTGAAGCATCGCCGAACCTTCAAATGGTGAGGTATACCAAGTAAAGCCGCCATCTACGCTGTACTGCACTTTATCCGAATGGTCGATATTCCTATCTAAGCCCAAATTCAAACGCTCTGCATCTAGTTGTCGCCAACCTATAAAAAAGGAAGTCGGGACACTGACTTTTTGAGTATCGGTAAAATAATAAGGCACAAATATGCCGCGTTCATCACCGTAAAGTGGTGTTCTCGGAAAAAACACGTCGTCTTCGTAAAGCAGCGTGCCGGGGTGTCCGTTTTCATTGCTCCAAACACTTACTAAAAATAATTTATTGGCGACGTCAATTACTGAAGGCACAAAATGGAATGAAACGCCCACTAAAGAATCGGCCTCGTATGCATTGTATTCTACTGCCAAGCGAGATTGTGCACCCGTTGGGCCAAAAGCAGCTTCTGCGCTACCGTCGTCGTAACTGTAAAAGTTAAAAAACGGTTGGTAAAAGCTTGTGGTGTCATTGAGCGTTAAATTTGGAAACTGTACATTTAAGGTGCCTTTGACGCGAAACGCTTGTTCGTCACCACCACCGTTTGTTGGAAACGAGCCCGAAGTACTGATGTTGTGCGTGGAGAAATATGTTGTGTTGGGCGCGTAGTTTAAATCACCGTTAGACAACTGACTACCCGATATTGAAAATTGATTGAGTTGCGTTCCGGATTGGTCTATCGTAAACTGTCCTGCGAACTGGTTGTTTTCAGCGGTTGGGCTGCCATTGTGAAGTACTACAGGGAAATCATTCCTATACGGTTTTGGTGTGTTTTTGTAGTGATCCCAGGGCACAGCAGTATAATCTTGCAACAGCGTATTCATAGGATAAACCCATGCAAAATCTTTAAATAAGGTGTCTGCCAAGTTGGATTGCGTGCGCAAATGCACATAGTCGATGTGAAAATGATCTAAGGCACCTGAAAGCGCGCCGTAGTTACTGAAACGAAATTGGAATCCTTTTTTAAAATACTTGGCCTCTTTAACTGCAAAGTGGACAACTTTAAATGGCGCGGTGGTGTCGCCTGCAGTGGCCCAAACATGAAACCATTGGTCGAGGTCTTTGGCATAAAATTCAAGGCGCAATGAATCGGTAGCTTCTGGCAGGTCTCCAAAACCTTGTGCTTGTACCAAAAATGAAAAATACAATGAATCGGCAGCGGTGTAGGGGCTGAGGTCTAGTGGCTTGGCATTTAAGTAGTCTGCTGTATTGGTGAGGCTTGTGCCAATAGCGTATGGGTAGCCTGCGGCATCAAGACCATCGAAAGTAACCACCCCGATTGAGCGCGGTTGGACTGCAAACCGCTTGTTTCGATAAGCATGTGCATCTAGCCAAAGTGCATTTGGGTCATTGAGCGTAGCAAAGAAAATACGCGCAGAATCTTGTGCAAAATTTGGGTTCTGCACCCAAACGGTATCGGGTGTATCCACTACACCAATGGTATCATAGATATAGTAAGTTGGATAGAGGTTAAGCGTCTGATAACTCAAAGGGAAAGCTGAAAAATCGGCAACCTTAACAGCAATAGTAGGAAATATGGAATCGGTAAAAGTACTTGTCGTTTGATCAAAAGTGCGGCGAAAAGTAGCTTGGTCAGTAAAGCTTTGTGTCGAAGCAAATGGCACAAGCGTGCTTGGATTGAGCAACTGATAGTAAAGCGTAGAACTCACGCCTGGATCGTTGAATTGAGCAGTATAATTCTGGAATTTATCTGTAGAAAATTCATCAAAAAACGGCAAATTGAGGGTGTCAGGCGTATAGAAAAAAGAACTGTCGATGGTATTTACGGTGCTTTTGAGTTGCCCAACAGGCCCAACCAACTGATAATTTCGGCTAATTGGTCCGATTTCAAGGCCTTGTGACCAAGAAAATGAAAAGATCAGAAAGGCAAAAAATGTAAAGAATATGCGCATCATAAATTAAGGATTTTGTCCGTCTCCTCCTTTTTCCATCGAGAGGATAAATTGAGTGGATTTAAAAACGGTCGTTGCTTCAATATATTCTGGAGACTGCGAAAAAATTCGAGCGTCGGCAGAATCTTGACCCGTTAAACAATCCGGACAAATAAAAGAATAACTGCTCACACCCAGCGTGTCAAAAATATATTTGGCTTCTGACATGGTAAGACCCAACAAATTAGGCAATGCTATCGGTTCACCTTCGTCATTCTGCCCCACTATGAGCGTGACAACTGCTCCGATAGGCAAACGCTCCCCTTCTGTAATGCGACGCCCTTTGTAGCGCTGGTCAAGGACCGAACCATTGGCCTCGGCGGTTGGTTGGTATTGGATCGTGAAACGCAAACCTCTTTGCTCGAGAATACTCTGCGCAAATTGGATTTGTTTGTGCAGGAGACTTGGCATTTCTACTAATTGACTCTTCTTTGATAACCTCAGTCCGATAACACGCCCTGATTTTACATATACCTGCGAGAGCGAAGTGGGCTCAACAAGCTGCTCAACAACGGTGCCTTCAGGCAATTTTGGGTCGTAGATACTGTCCACAATTTGATAAGTGAGGTCGAGTTCTTCGATGCGGTTTTTGGCTTTTTCGCCAGATATGCCCACTAAATTGGGAACGGCAATTTTTTCACCGTGGTTTGTAGCAAAATCGAGATAGAGGATAGTGGCAAAAACCATCACTAAGTAAAACAAAATGACCAAGCCAAAATGTTTCCAGAAAAGTTTGGTCTTGATAAATGGGATGACCAACCTAAGCGTACGTTTGATTTTATCCAACATAAAGAATCGGTATATGTGTTACAAAGATGCTTAGAAATTTGGAGAAAGCGCGTGTGAACGAAAGAAGTCCTCGATAAACTGCAGCGCTTCATCAGTTGAGTCCGTAATTTTGAACAAGTCTAAATCAGATTCCGAAATGAGCCCTTCCGCTAACTGCACATTTTTGACCCAATCAAATAAGCCCTGCCAAAAAGCACTTCCAAACAACACAATTGGCCTCTTGGCAATTTTTCGGGTTTGAATGAGTGTAATGGCCTCAAAAAGTTCGTCTAGTGTTCCAAAACCGCCCGGCATGATGACGAATGCTTGCGCATACTTGACAAAAATGACCTTTCGGACAAAAAAGTAATCAAACTCCAAAAAATGATCGCGGTCTATGTACTGATTGTGAAATTGCTCAAAAGGCAAATCGATATTGAGTCCGACAGAAGTGCCGCCACCTTGTTTGGCGCCTTTATTGCCTGCCTCCATAATACCTGGGCCACCGCCGGTAATTACACCGTAACCGGCTCTGGCAATTTTGTCGGCGAGTTCTACAGTTTGGGTGTAGTAGTGCTGATCGGTTTTGGTGCGGGCCGAGCCAAATATAGAAATACAAGGGCCCGCCTTAGCCATTTTATCGTAGGCCTCGACGAATTCGGCCATGATTTTAAAAATTGACCAACTGTCGTTGCTTTTGATCTCGGCCCAATCTTTGCGCAGATTTTCCATAAAAAGTTATTTAATGATGCTCACTTCATACATTTTAGGCCAATATTTACCGGTCATGTAAGTTTTACCTGTCTTTGCATTATATGCTATGCCATTTAATACCTCACCATTTCCTTTTCCTGCAGCCACCAAGTTACTGGCGTCGATGAGTGCAATTACCCTGCCTAAGGTTGGTTCAATGACTGCCACAAAATTAGTAGTGTAAATATTTGCATAAATGAGCCCGTCTATAAACTCGAGTTCGTTGAGTTGTGGCAAGGGGCCTTGGTCTGAATACACTTCTAAGGTGCGCAAGGTCTCGAAAGTCGTGGGGTCTCTAAAAGTGAGGCGTTCGGTGCCGTCAGACATGATCAGCTGCTTGCCGTCAGTGCAAAGCCCCCACCCTTCGCCGTTGTAGGCCAACTCGCGCTTGAGTTGAAAGGTGTTGAGGTCATAGACAAAACACTGTTGGTTTTTCCAAGTGAGCTGGAAAATTTGATCATTGAGAATGGCGATGCCTTCTCCAAATTTGGACGCATCCAGTTTTTGTTGAAAAGTGGTGCTGCCATTTTGAATGACTTCTCCTGTGTTCATATTGATTTTAGCAACCATTGAACTGCCGTCCTGATTGGGGTCGCCGGTGGCTTCGTAAAGCTCCCCTTTCCAAAAAGTGAGGCCTTGGGTGTAGTTTTTGATATTGTGTTGGTAAGAAGTGCCCAATTTCAAAGACCATCTTTCGGGTTTGATATCCGATAAAATGCGCAGATTGCGCTGTTCAGTGTAAAGGTTGCCATTGGCGTCTTGCACTTGTAAATCCAGCAGAAAAGCACCTGGCTTAAAATCTTTGGTATCTAAGAAATAAACTTCTTTTTTCTTTGGATTTTGAACCTTTAAAACTACAGAATCTGCAATTTTAAGTTCAAGGGCCCTACAGTTTTCAGTGATTTTAAGCGGGATAGCAATGGTTTGGCCATAAGTAGTGGCCAGATTTTCCTTGAAACCAAAAGTTGCAGCTTGGTTGCTGCTGTCACTTGAAGACGAATTGAATAGCGGCACTAAAAAACCTATTAAAAGGCCCAGAACCAATACCCAGATAATTATTTTTTTCATTTGTTTAGAATCAGTTGTTGAATAGCTTTAGCGTCTATAGAACCATGGCTTTCTGCGTAAATTACCTTGCTTTTGTCAATGACAATGCACTGCGGTGACTCATGCCAAACTTGGGTTTCAACGGCAATTAAGTTGGATAAGTCTCGAAAGGCAATGAGGTCTAGGAACCAACAAGAGAGCTCTGCCGATTTATACAACTCACTTGCTTCAAAACGATTCAGGACCATTGAAGAAATAGAACAGCGCGTGCTATGTTTGAAAATCAGTTGCGGTGTAGTTTGAGAAGCGGCGAGGATTTCTTGCCAATTTGCTTCAGTTTGGAAGGCCAGCCAACTCATGCCATACCCGGTTTAAACTGACGCAAGAAACGGGCATCGTTTTCTGAATACAAACGCAGGTCGGTTACGCGGTATTTGAGCTGGGCAATACGCTCCACGCCCATGCCAAAAGCAAAACCTGTATAAACCTCGGGGTCAATGCCGCAAGCTTCGAGCACGTTGGGGTCTACCATGCCGCAACCCATGATTTCTAACCAACCGGTGTACTTACACACATTGCAACCTTTTGCATTGCACAGCGAACAAGAAACATCAACCTCTGCACTAGGTTCGGTGAACGGAAAATACGACGGCCGCATGCGGATTTGGGTTTGTGGGCCAAAAAGTGCCTGCGCAAAATATAGCAATGTTTGTTTGAGGTCGGCAAAGGATACACCTTTATCAATATACAAACCTTCTATTTGGTGAAAAAAACAGTGTGCACGTGCCGAAATGGCTTCGTTGCGGTAGACACGCCCTGGTGAAATTGTTCTAATCGGTGGCGCTTGGTCTTCCATGACGCGCACCTGAACGCTACTTGTATGCGTGCGCAGCGCCAACTCGTTTTCTCCTTTGGAGATAAAGAAGGTATCTTGCATATCGCGGGCCGGATGCTCAGGCGGAAAGTTAAGCGCACTGAAATTGTGCCAGTCGTCTTCGATTTCGGGCCCTTCGGACACTACAAAACCAACGCGATTGAATATTTCGATGATTTCGCGGCGGATGAGCGAAAGGGGGTGGTGTGCGCCTACTTTGGCCTCGCCTGTAGGTCTGCTGAGGTCTTCGGCTGCGCCTGCGCTAAGCGTTTGGGTGAGGGCTGCTTTTGCTTCGTGGTAGATTTGTTCAGCGCGTTCTTTGAGCCCATTGACCTGCTGGCCGTAAGCCCGTTTTTGGTCGTTCGGAATGTCTTTAATTGCAGCATACAAATCTTTGAGTACGTTTTTTGAACCCAAAAAGCGGATGCGGAATTGTTCGAGCACTTGTTCGTCTTGGAGCTGAACTTGACTTAATTCTAGTGATAAAACTTCAATATTCATTTTTAAGCGGTTCTGTTGTAACCTTTTGACCCTTCTTGTTGTTTAACAACGAAAAATCTTGGTCTTCATGCAAATGTACAAGAAAAAAAAGCTGAACACTATCGCGGCCATCGCATTTCTATCGCTGATTGCCCTAGTGTTTTTTTTAGTGTCCTGCAAAGAAACACCCCCCACCACCTTAGAGGTTTCGGTGGTCTCTGCCAATGGCACTATCATTTCTAATGCAAAAGTTTGGCTCGTTGCCGAACCTACCGACACCGCCCACAACCCCATTGCGGTGCAAGATAGCTCGGTTTCAAATGACGCAGGTAAAGCCTACTTTGACCTCAGTTCTTTCTACAAACCGGGGCAAATTGGCGTCATGCAAATCAAGGTGAAGGGCTTCTATTTTGGCCTGACCGGCGAGGCACTTGCAGAAATTACTGAACAAGAACGCAATCAAGTGCTCCTTCAAATACAATAAACACCACTTTCGAAGTTTTAAAATTCAAAAATTAAAATGTAAATTTGAAACATTCTAAACCTATGAAAACTATACTAACCAGCTTTTTTGCGCTCTCACTGCTCTTCATTTTGAGTGGTTGTGAGCCTACAGACCCAGCAATTATTAAGGTCTTTGTTCGCTCATCCTCTAATCAGCTCATCGATGGCGCCAAGGTCATTATAATCGGCGACCAGCAATCTACGCCCGCCACTTTGGCCTACGTAGACACCACCTACACAAATTCTTCCGGATTTACGTCTTTCGACATGGATCCCTATTTCTCTGTATCGGGCGAGAGCAACAAAACCGGGTATTTTGACATCATCGTCAAATACAACAACAAAACGGCCTATGGCTATACCCGCGCCAAAGTGCACACCACCGCTGTCGAGACTATCTACTTACCCAACTAACTACCATGAAAAAGATTCTTTTATTTGCCGTTGCAGCCACGTCACTTGTATCTCTAAGTGCGTGTCGTAAAAAAATGGATACCGTTGCACATATTTATGTCAAAGACGAGACCAACGCAAGTGTTTCAAACGCCATGGTTGTTTTGTACGGTACCAACACACAAAGTACGCCTCAACAAGTTGCTGTCTTTGACACCGCCTATACGAACGCGAATGGTTTAGCTACTTTCAACTACAACGAATTGTATCAGTTGGGTCAGGCAGGTGTAGCCGTTCTAGACATCAAAGCTCAAAAAGGCAACAAAACAGGGCAAGGCATCATTAAAATTGAAGCTGAAAAGGTAAACGAAGAAACCGTTTTTATCCAGCCTTAAGCGCTCAAGCTACAATTCTTCTGACCAAATGCTGATCTGCCCCTATAATTTCTTGTAGGTCTAAAAAGCATTGTACGGTAGTAGGGAACTTTATTTCGTATTCCGTTATAAAACCGAGCTCGAATCTGCACATGTATTCGCTCACTTCAATCCCCGCTGTTTTTTGAAGTTTAGAAACAACCCCATTGAGCTGTGCCATCTTGATCACAAGCTTCGTTTCATAGAAAAGAGTGTCGTCTTGCATGAGTCCGACTAAAGTAACTTCTGCGTCTTGATTGTTGAACCAAATGTGTTGAATTGCAAATTTCTTATTCATGGCGTTTGTTTTGATGATACAAATTTCAGCATGTACATCGTAAACAATTTACGTTCTTCTTTTCATTGCTCATTTTCGGAATAAATCCTTAATTTTACTGCATGTCTGAGGACCAACCAATGTCATTTTTAGATCATTTAGAAGAACTCCGCTGGCGCTTACTCAGGGCAGCAGTTGCAGTCATCATTTTTTCGGTTGTTATTTGGATCTACCAGCGCGAAATCATGGAGAATGTCTTTCTCAACATGGTAGACCCTCACTTTATTACCTTTGAACTCCTTTGCAAATACCTTGGCGTTTGCGTAGATCAAATTCATGTAGATTTCCAAAGTACTACCCTTGCGGGTCAATTTTCATATGCGCTAATGATGAGCATCATGGGTGGTGTGGTATTGGCATTCCCGTATATATTTTATCAACTTTGGTCTTTTATAAAGCCCGGGCTCAAAGGAAGTGAAAAAGACATGGCAAAAGGCATCGTCTTTTATGTCAGTTTACTTTTTTTCTTAGGTATTCTCTTCGGTTACTATATAGTGGCTCCTCTGAGCGTTCAATTTTTTGGCGCTTTTCAGATTACTCCCGAAATCAAAACAGACGTCACAATCGCCTCTTACATGAGCACCATACTATCGACTGTCTTTTATACAGGGCTGTTCTTTTTATTCCCGATTGTCACCTTTTTATTGGTAAAAATTGGGCTGGTCACCCCTGAATTCCTCATCAAATACCGAAAGCACGCCATTGTCGTAATCCTTATTTTAGCCGCCGTAATTACCCCACCGGACGTCATATCTCAGGTCATCGTCACCATTCCTATTTACCTGCTTTTTGAGCTAAGTATCTTAGTTGCCAAACGGGTTGTGAAGCAAGAAAAAAACTAATGCGCTTACTTAGTTTTTTATTGTTCAACATTTGCGTTTTGGTACTGTGGGGCCAGCAAACTGTTGTAAAGGGAAGGGTTACCGACAAAAAAGGAGCGCCCATCAGCTATGTCCAAATTCAATTCTTAGACAGTAAAATCGGAACAAAATCCGACAGCTTGGGTAACTTCTACCTCAGTACCTACTACCCAACAGACAGCCTTGTTTTTCGGCTCATCGGTTACCAAACAGAACGCGTTAAAATCAAAAAAGACCAGATACAAGAATTGGTTGTTAAGCTTGCGAGCCAAGACAAGGAAGTGGCAGAAGTAGTTTTAACAGCCCCTACTGAAACACGTGGCGCACAACTGCACAGGCGCATCATCACTTACAAGGACATCAACAACAAAGAGAAACTCGCGGCCTACCAATACCATCTCTACAACAAAATTCAACTCGATGCCAACAACCTAGACTCTGGCCTCATTAACAACCCGCTTGTCGATAGACTTTCTATTGTCAAAAGTTACCTCCAAACAGACTCCGCAGATAAATCATTGCTGCCAGTGATATTATCGGAGAGTGTTTCGGACTATTTCTATCGCAAAGACCCGAAGCTTAAAAAAGAGGTCGTTGAGGCGACGCGCATTACCGGTGTGGAGAACATGCAAATGACGCAGTTTCTCGGCGACATGTACTTAGAGCTCAATATCTATGACAATATCTATGATCTATTCAATAAATCGTTCATTAGCCCGCTTGCGCCGTATGCCCGCACTTATTATCAATTTTACCTAGACGATTCTACTTTTATTGGCGCCGATTGGTGCTACAAACTGCGCTTTGTTCCCAAACGCAGTGGCGACTTAGTTTTTGAAGGGCATATGTGGGTCCATGACACCACCTATGCAGTCAAAAGATTTCAAGCGAATATTGCCCCAGGTGCCAACATCAATTACATTCAGGAATTTTATATCGAACAAGCATTTGAGCAAGTTCAAAAAGAAGTTTGGATGCTCACCAGCGAAAAAATGGTGCTTTCGTTCAAAGTAACAGAAAAATCAAAATTTTTAGGCCTCATCGGTCGCAAATACAGCCAACGGAGTCAGTACGTCATCAATAATGCCCAGCCCGAAGAATTTTATCGGTCTAGCAGTTCAGTTGCTGTGCTGAGCAACGCCAAAGCACGCAACGATGCCGAATGGGCGCAGCTTAGGCCAATTTCTTTGAGTAACAAGGAAGAACGCATTGAGCAAATGGCAGACTCCCTCGCAGCACAGCCCTTTTACCAAACCATGCGCAAACTCACCTACTTTGCAACCACCGGATATTGGCCTGTGAAAAAAGTTGAAATTGGTTCTGCGGCTTCATTATTGAGTGTCAATCCGGTAGAAAACTTCAGAGTGGCTTTAGCGCTGCGCACATCAAATGATTTCTCTAAACGCTTTGAAATTGGCGGTCGCCTGGCCTATGGTTTTGGAGATGAGCGCTTCAAGTATAACATTCGACTGCGTTACAATATCACACCTCAGAAACGCGGTATGCTCAATGCCTATTACAACTACGACATCGAGCAAATTGGGCAGTCACCCACCGCAGCTTCTATGGGCACCTCGTTTGCTACTTTTTTGAGTACCGCACCGTTTGACAAACTCACGTTTGTACAAAAAGCCGGGCTTAGCCTAGAAAAAGACATCCGTAAAGACCTCATCATATTTGGCGCACTCGAATGGAAAAACTATACTCCTCTTGGCTTGGCTACCTACCAACAATGGAACGGATTAGACACCCTTAATATCAGTCAAATTACCGCAACAGAGTTCACCACGCGCATCCGCTGGACCAAAGATGAAGAATTCCTGTCAGGTTCTTTTGACCGCACCGCCTTGCGCTCACCTTACCCGATTTTGTCTTTTCAAGGAATTTTTGGATTCAAAGATGTATTTGGCAGTGACTACAACTACCAAAAATTAGAATTCCAATTCGAACACAATACACAGCTGGGTGTTCTCGGCAGAATGCGTTACGGATTTACACTTGGTTACATCAATGGCGTTGCTGCGTATCCTCTGCTCAAAGTACACGAAGGCAACCAATCATTGTGGTTGCTCACGAGCACGGCCAACATGGTTAATTTCCTTGAGTTCATTAGTGATCGCTATGTAATTGGTTTTGCTGAAAACCGCTGGGAAGGCTTGTTTTTTGACCGCATTCCACTCATCAAGGCCAGTAAAATTAGACTCATTACCACGGAGCGCATTATGCTCGGTAGCCTATCTGAACAGCAAAATCAGGCGCTGCTGATTCCATCCTTCGTGCGGCCATTTAACGGAATTCCATATGTAGAACTTGGCGTCGGGATTGAAAACATCCTCAAAGTAATCCGCATTGATTTCATTTACCGCGCTACGCATCAAATACCAGGCATCAGCCCGTTTGGTATCAAAGCCCGCTACTCCCTAAATTTTTAGTAAATTCGATTCGTGAAACTTCGAACGCTCGATATTTGTAAAGCATACCGTGGTCGTGCGGTGGTCAATGGCGTGAGCGTTGAGGTCAATCAAGGTGAAATTGTAGGCCTACTTGGGCCAAACGGCGCGGGCAAAACCACCTCTTTCTACATGATGGTAGGCTTGGTGAAGCCCGATTCCGGAAAAGTATTTCTCGACGATACCGAAATTACCAAATTACCCATGTACAAAAGAGCGCAATTGGGTCTCGGCTATTTACCACAAGAAATTTCGGTATTTCGCAAACTCAGCGTAGAAGACAACATCATGGCCATTCTAGAAATGGGCCCACTCAATAAAGCCGATCGCGAAGCAAAGCTCGAACGCCTGCTCTCTGAATTTAGCCTCACGCATGTGCGCAAAAACCTCGGAGACCGACTTTCTGGTGGAGAAAAAAGACGCACTGAAATTGCGCGTGCACTCGCTACCGATCCTAAATTTGTTTTGTTAGACGAACCCTTTGCAGGTGTGGATCCTATTGCTGTAGAAGATATTCAAGCTATTGTTTCAGCGCTTAAAAAACGCAATATCGGTATATTGATCACTGACCACAATGTACAAGAGACCCTCTCTATTACCGACCGCGCCTACTTGTTGTTTGAAGGGAAAATTTTAAAGTCTGGTAGCGCCGAAGAATTAGCAGCAGACGAACAAGTCAGAAAAGTTTACTTAGGGCAAAACTTTGTCTTAAGACGCTCAGAGTAGCCTTAGCGCAACAATTGCACCACTCCCTCATACTGCCTGCGGATGTACGGCTCATGACACGGCCTAAATTTCAAAACATAATTATACATGCCATCCTGACACGGCAGGCCTTTGTAGGTGCCGTCCCATCCTTCTGCAGCCTGCTGAGTTACAAAAACACGCTCGCCCCAACGGTTAAAAATCTCTAAAGACCAATCCGTGACTCCGAAGTCTGTAACCACCCTGAAGATGTCGTTGCGGCCGTTTGCGTCAGGAATAAAGGTGTTGGGCGCATAAATGCTAAATGGCTCCACTTCAATGCGCGCGAAGGCGGTGTCTGTACAGCCAAAATTATTGGCCACCACTTGCATTGGGTAGTCTGTGCCTCCCGATTGATACGCATGGATAAAATTAGGCGTGGTGTACTGCACGCCGCGGTCCTCGACAAAATATTGGTAAGTGGTAGCATCTATAGAAAGATCTGTAAAAACTGCCTCATTCTGACAAACATCTACGCGGTCTGGGTTGATAGAGAACCCTGCTTGTGGAGAAGGATGTACCGTCACGAGGTCTTGCTGTGCCATAAATAAAGTGTCTTGGCAGCCGAATTGCTCAATGAGTGTGAGCGTAACGGTATAATTACCTGGCTGGCTGTATGTGTGCAGGACGTTGGTGCCCTGTACTTGCGTGCCGTCGCCTAAATCCCATAAATATGTTGTAGGCACTTCACTTTGACTCAGGTTTACGAATTGTGCTTGAGAGGGTGCGCATTGCAAGGCATTCAAAAACATAAAGTTGATACTCGGATGTCCAAAAACCCGAACGAGTGCAACAGCTGTGTCTGCACAAAGCGCATTTTGGCCTATCAATAAGACTTGTTGATTCCCATTTTGAGCAAACAAAACCGAATTTCCAGTGAGTTGTGCGCTGACAGCGGGTGTTGCATTTGAGCCAAAGTCCCAGAGATAAGTGGTGCCTACCGGGCCACTTACTTGTGCGTCAAAGGCGAATAAATTGTCTATGCAAAGTGAATCGGAGTGTGTGAAATTCAAGACAATTGGTTGCTCAATAAGCACATTAACTGTTGTGGTGTCCAGACAACTTGGAGATGACCCTGCAATGAGCGTCACGGGATATACGCCAGGGCCGGGAAAGGTGGTTGTGGGCAGCATTTGGGTGCTTACCTGCCCGTTTCCAAAATCCCAATTGTATAACATGGCATTTTGTGAGCTGTTGCCAAATGAAATGGTATAACCCAAACATTCTACTTGTGGTGGCACCACAATTGCAGCTGTGGCAGCTCCAAAGATAAAAATGGAATCCAAAAAGCTTTGCTGACAATAGGTAGTGGTGGCTTCGAGCAGTACAGGATGAAACCCAGGGGAGGAAAACACGACGTCGGGGACGAGGCTGCCGTTTGCTTGTGCTACCGATGCACTAGGTGGGAAAGTCCAGGAAAAAGTTGCTGAAGGGTCCGAAACTTGCGCTAGAAAATCATGAGAATTGCCTGTTAAGCATAGGGAGTCTTGGGTTTGCCATTCGAGATCGAGTGCTTCATTGACAATGATTTCGATGTAGGCGGTGTCGGTACAGTTTTGGCCAGGATTGACAATCAGTTGGGCGGTGTAGGTACCCGAACTCGGATAAGTATAGGTGGGTTCAAACAAGGGGCTTACATCAGCATTAGTGCCCGACACACCAAAATTCCAGCTGTAATTGGTGCCTCCAAAAGACATGTTGTCAAACTGCACGGTTAAACCATCGCAGTAGCCGCTAAAGTTGGGCAATTGGCTTTGAGTGGGTAAAATAGCAGCCAATTGGATATTGCAATCAAAAACCCGGAATAAAAAATCGCGGACGGTTTCGCCAATAAGTTGACCATTGCGGAATTCTTGCACACGAACACCCACAACAAATAAACCGATCAGGTTTGGACTCACTGTTAAGAGCCCCGTACTCGGGTGAATGATCGTAGATGAGCCAGGGCCAAGAGGCACCGCAGCATTAAAGTTAGATTGCCACGTGACCGGAAAATATGGAGGGGGCGGCATTTGAAGTGGTTGCGGACTACCCGAATTAGCACCCGCATTGGGTGTAACTAATGAATAAACGAGTTGATCGCCGTCGGGGTCTGTTGCCGAGTGGTCGAAAAGCAGTTGATCGTTGTTACAGAGTAAAACCGGCGGGTAGTTTGTGAAGCGAGGGCTACTGTTGATGCTCGCGCCGGTATTTGAGCCCGGCACTTGGGCAACAAGGGTTAGCCCGGTGTCGTCGGGGAATTGCAAATTGGTGATATTCGGCCCGCGGCAGCAGCGCTGATAAGATACGGTATAGCCGCCAGGGATAGGCGGAAGGGTCAAGACGACTTGATAAATAGCGCGCTCCACACAAATACCTGTAGGCTGCGTAGCGCAAGGATTATTGAAGTTGATGGGCAGCACAACCGACCCCGGAAAAGGTACCTGAACGGTTTGATAATGGATATTGCCTTGCGTAAAAATGGAGAGGTAAAGCGGATCATCGTATTGAGCACCCGTAGATGCACAATCGCGATAAAGCGTGATAAAAAACCGGTATTGATTAGCGCCAAGATAGTTGTAGTAGATATCGCCGCCGATGATGTGCGAAGCCACAGACCACCCCGAAAGGAGCAGCGAAAGGCTTAAGAAGAGTGTTTTTAACTTGTGCACAGCGTTACAACGCAAAATTAAGGCTTTGGTTGTTCGTGTACAAACTGTAAATTTGTAAAAAAATTAGACGGATGGAAACTTTTGATGTGGTAGTAATTGGTTCAGGTCCCGGCGGATACGTATCAGCGTTGCGTTGTGCACAACTTGGCCTGAAAACAGCTTTGATAGAAAAATACAGCACTTTAGGTGGAACTTGCCTTAACGTAGGTTGTATTCCCTCCAAAGCACTACTCGATTCATCCGAACATTTCTACAATGCACAACACAATTTTTCGGCGCACGGCATTGAAGTAAAAGGCCTTAAGGCCAACCTTGCTCAAATGATTGCACGCAAAAATGAAGTAGTCGCCCAAACTTGTGCCGGGGTCAAATACCTCATGGACAAAAATAAAATCACCGTATATCAGGGTGTTGGTAGCTTTATCGATGCACATACAATTGAAGTCAAAGGCGAACAAACGACGCAAATAAGCGGCAAGAACATCATCATCGCTACCGGAAGCAAGCCCAATTACTTCCCTGGAATGGAACCAGACAAAAAACGCATCATTACTTCAACAGAAGCACTGAAACTCCAAGAAATCCCTAAAAAGATGCTCGTAATTGGCGGCGGTGTCATTGGCCTTGAATTAGGCTCGGTATACGCCCGCTTGGGTGCTGTGGTCGAAGTGATCGAATTTGCACCGAGTATTTTGCCAACCATGGATGCAGGCATTGGCAAAGAATTCACCAAAATCCTGAAAAAAGAAGGCTTCAAGTTCCATATGGAGCACAAAGTAATTGGCGTGGTCAGCAACGGCAAACAAGTTGTACTTACTGCTGAAAACAAAAAAGGAGAACAAATTACGCTTGAGGCCGATTATTGCCTTGTAGCCGTAGGCCGCAAAGCCTATATCGATGGCTTAGGCTTAGAGCAGGTAGGCTTAAAAGTGAACCAACGAGGGCAAGTAGAGGTCAATGCGCATTTGCAAACCGCAGTTGGGCATATTTATGCCATTGGCGATGTCGTTCGCGGCGCCATGCTCGCCCACAAAGCCGAAGAAGAAGGCGTTTTTGTTGCAGAGCAAATTGCTGGGCAAAAACCACACATCAATTACAACCTTATTCCAGGAGTTGTGTATACTTGGCCCGAGATTGCCGCAGTAGGGCAAACCGAAGAAGAACTCAAAGCGGCCGGACGCGCCTACAAAGCAGGGTCTTTTCCGATCAAAGCACTAGGTAGAGCGCGCGCCAGTATGGACACCAGTGGTTTTGTCAAGATTTTGGCAGATGCTGCTACAGACGAAATTTTAGGTGTGCACATGATTGCTCCTCGCGCTGCCGACCTCATCATGGAAGCCGTTACCGCCATGGAATACCGTGCATCTGCCGAAGATATCGCGCGCATTTGCCATGGGCACCCCACTTATTCTGAAGCCATCAAAGAAGCCGCACTTGCCGCTACCGCAGACCGCGCTTTACACATCTAAAATCAAGGCCTTGGACTGAACGCATCTTTGATGTGTTGAAGATCGGTGTGGTTGCTGTTGTGCACTATAGACACGACATCAAAACGCACCTCATGCGGCCATTCAATGGATTTTGCAAAGTAGTTAGCCACTCTAATAAGCTGCTTTTGCTTGGCCAAATTAACTGCGCGCCAGGGTTCGCCATGCGCTGCGCTGTGGCGCGTTTTGACCTCCACCACCACCAACGTTTGGCCATCGGTCATGATCAAATCGATTTCCATCCGGTTGAATTTGTAATTGCGGGCTTTAATGGCATAACCCAGCCCAAGCAACTGCTGCAAGGCGTAGGCTTCACCCCATTTACCGAGCACATCGTGCTTCATGTCTGAATTTCTTTGTGTCATCGGAACGAAATTAAGCCTAAATTGCCCTTATCTTTACAGTGAAAATACGTATGCGTAAACAATTTATCAAGAATATCAAAGGGCTAGTGCAAGCAGGTGAAGACCTGCCGTTGGTGCTGCGCGGCGCTCAGATGAACCAATTGCCACTCATTGAAAATGCCTACTTAGCGCTCGAAGACAACGAAGTCATTGCCTATGGCCCAATGAACGAATGGCCAGGTATTACAGACTGGCGAGATGTCGAAGTCATCGACGCGACAAATTGCTTTGTGCTACCGGCATTTATCGATTCACACACCCATACCGTATTTGCCGCAAGCCGTGAAGAAGAATTTGTAGATCGGATCAACGGCCTTACTTATGAAGAAATTGCGGCCAAAGGCGGCGGCATCCTCAATTCGGCCAAAAAACTAAACGAACTGTCTGAAGCTGCGCTCTATGCTGCTGCCTTCGAACGCCTTCAAAAAATGCAGGCTGCCGGAACAGGCGCTGTCGAAATCAAATCTGGCTACGGCTTAAGTGTAGCTGGCGAACTCAAAATGTTGCGCGTTATCAAAAAGCTCAAAGAAACGGCTCCAATATCCATCAAAGCTACTTTTCTAGGTGCGCATGCCATCCCACAAGACTACAAAACCAAGCGCGAAGACTACATCGCACTACTCATCAACGAAATGTTGCCCGCAATTGCAGCCGAACATCTCGCAGACTACATCGATGTTTTTTGCGAACGCAGTTATTTCAGCACTGCCGAAATGGAGCAAATTTTAGATGCTGGTGCCCGGTACGGTCTCAAGCCTAAAGTGCATGTCAATCAGTTTTCAGTGTTAGGTGGCGTGCCGGCAGCAATTGCCAAAGGCGCCATCTCGGTAGATCACCTCGAAGAACTAGACCAACAAGACCTCGACGCTCTTGCCAATAGCAATTGTGTAGCAACACTCTTGCCGGGCTGTTCGCATTTCTTATCGATTCCATTTGGCGCCGCCAAAGAGCTCATGGCTGCAAACGCTATTGTAGCCCTTGCCAGCGATTTCAATCCGGGTTCTGCGCCAAGTTATGACCTTATGCACATACTCTCTTTGGCTTGTATCAAGATGAAAATGACGCCGGAGGCAGCTATCAACGCGCTCACCATTAATGCTGCTGCTGCCCTTGAGGTCGGGCATACCCATGGCAAAATTGCTTTGGGCAGAAAATCACCCATTCTTTTGACAAAAGAACTGCCATCTTTGGCTTATTTAGCTTATGCCTACACAGAAAAACACATTCAACGTGTTTTTATTTGATTAACTTTGAATACATGCGTACGGCACTCATTTTACTGGCTTTACTGAGCTCCAATTTAGGGCTGACACAACTCATAGAACTCGATAAAGAGCTCCTTTGGGAGGTGAGCAACCCAAAATCAGGTGTAAAATCTTACCTATTTGGCACCCTTCATGCCAATGACCGCGCACTTTTTGAACTATCTGATAGCGTCTATTTTGCATTTGACCAAGCGCAAAAAATCGTACTCGAGACCGACATCTACAGCCTTTTCTCAACCATGGACACCCGCAAAAACTTACCCGAAACACGCTTCGACGACAAGGGCAAGTCTTACACGAGTCTGGTCATGACCTCCCAAACCCTCTACGGAACTGAAGATGGTATGCCGCAGTTTTTAGATGCTTACTTTCAAGTGCTCGGGCTCCAATTAGGTAAAGAAACCATTGCGCTCGAAAAAGTTGAGGACCAATACGCCTTATCCAATGAATTCAAGCTCAGCGAGCGCCGCATCATCGACAACCAAATCAATGCTTTCACACAAGAAAAACTACTCGAACTTTATTTGCGCGGAGACCTCGATGCATTGCAGCGCTTCATGAAATCCTATCTTTCTGTTCAAGAAAACCTCTACGATGAAGTGATTGTGAAGCGCAACCTACTCATGCTCAATAAACTTTTAGAGTTGCTTAAAGCACCTCAATCTTTCTTTTGCGCTGTGGGTGCAGGTCATTTAGGTGGCGAAGAAGGGCTCTTGCAACTGCTGCGCGCACGGGGCTACAAAGTACGGCCAGTCCATTGGACAATCAGCCCACAGGCGCCACAAAGCAAGCGCTTGATCAAAAAACAAACCGAATCCATTTACATAGATCAAAAATCTGGTTTAATAGCCAAGTTTCCAGGCAAACCACTTGCGCTCAGCTTGCCCGACGGCTCCCAAAAACTCATTTACCGCGAGCTCGGCCAAGGCAATACCTTTGAAATCAATATTCAACTGCGCGACACCACTATTTCAGCAGAAGAAATCGCCAGTATTTATATCAACCCCCCTGCCGGAGCTACCATGACCAAAAAAACATTAGCAGACGGCTCCATTGTCTTTCAAGGCTTGTCAGACACCTACCCAGAAGGCCTTAATTTTGTCCAAATTCAATTTGGCGCCAACTACTTTGCCATCATCAAATCATATGGCGGCCATAAATTCATGCATTCCAATCGGCCTTTTTCCTTCTTTGAAAAGGTTTGGTTCGAGTAAGTTAACTACATAGGCGCATGAAATTTCTGGATCAACTAGCCAAAGACATCCTCCAAAAAGGACACGACCCCAAAAACTTAACCGTTCTATTGCCCTCAGAACGCGCCAAGCGCTATTTACTCAATGCGCTTTTTACGGCCAACAACGGGCCGTTGATTTCACCGCATATTCTCACTATAGACCAATGGGTAGCTACCCTGTGTGCGCAAGAGATCCTACACCCCACCAAAGCCCTACTCGAACTCTATAAGATTTACCAAACCAAGCTCAAAGAAGCAGCGCTGTCTTTTGAAGATTACCTCACCTGGGGGCCCATTCTGCTCTCCGACTTCGATGACGTCGATCGTTATTTGGTCGATCACCAACAACTCTATAAAAATCTAGCTTCCATTAAAGCGCTTGAAAGCTGGCAAATTGATGAAGAATCATACTCTGCTTCGCAAAAAAAATTCATGGAGTTTTGGGAACTCATTCCACAGCTTCACGAAGGGCTACAGCTTAGGTTCAAAGAACTCAAAGGCTGTAGCAAGGCGCAGGCCTACCGACAACTCGCTGAAAATCCGGCACAGTATTTTGAAGATAATATGCACTATATTTTTGTCGGATTCAATGCTTTATCCGCGGCAGAACAGCGCATCATCAAATACCTCATCGATAAAAAACAAGCCGAATTCATCATCGATTCAGACCAATTCTACCTCAACAATAAATTTCACGAAGCCGGCCACTTTCAGCGTAAAAATTTACAGTTCTTTGGCCAAAAGCAACCAGAAAACTTGCGCAACGCGCTGCAAACAGCTAGTTATAAGGTTAAAGTTATTGAATGTGCCCAACATATCGGACAAGTAAAGGTGTTGGCTACCGAACTACTTGAAAATCCAGTTGCTGATTGGAGTGAAGTCTTGGTGTTGCTGGCCGACGAAAATTTGGTGCACGCCGCTATTCGAAATATCCCAAAAATAGTGGGGCAAGCGAATATTACGCTTGGGCTACCGCTCGATCAGACACCTGTCAGAACTTGGGTAGACCTCTGCTTTCAACTTCAAGAAAACCAACTCAAATTCAAGACAAAAGCTCTTTATTACAAAGATTTTCAGCGGTTTTGTCACCATGCCTTTACCACCCTTGCATTTGACCAAAAGCAACAAGGCTTGTTGGCGGCAGCAGAATACAAAACGGTCAAAAACAACCGGGTATTTCAGAACGTAGATCAGCTCCAACTAGACCCTCAACTACTTGAACTCATCCGCATTTTAGCTTCTTCCTGGGATTCAGATTGGCAAAAAGCCATCCAACAATTGCGCAAAATCAATAGCATCTTGCTAGCATATATTCCAGCAGCCAATGATTTTGAACGCACCGCTTTGCTCTCATTTGAACTCGCATGTCGACAGTTTGAAATATTTGTCGATGCCGATTTTCCAAAAATGGCCCTGAGCAGCTTCAAAAAATTATTTTACCAGCACTGGACGCGCAGCAACCTCGCCTATCTTGGTAGCCCAACAACAGGTTTGCAGCTTACCGGTTTACTCGAGACGCGCTTACTCGACTTTGAACGCATTTATGTGCTCGGCATGAACGAAGGTAAGTTGCCGCCTACCAACCCCATCCAGAGTATTATTCCAATGGACTTGCGCGCAGCTTTTGGCATGCCCAACAACCGTGACAAACAGGGTCTATTTGCCCAACATTTTTACAGATTACTCCATCATGCGCGCGAGTTGGTTTTCACTTATACCTCAACAAGCGAGGTGTTGGGTAGTCATGAGCGCAGCCGTTACCTCTTGCAACTCAAAATGGAGTGGATGCAACAAAATCAGCACAGTACTTGGGAAGAATTTTTCTATCAAATTCCTGCGACAACCCAAAGCACTACCCAAACGCTCATTTCAAAGACACCCGCCATACAAGCGCGCATTAAAACCTATTTAGCGGGGAATGTTTCTGCATCAGCACTGCGCAAATACATCACTTGCCCCCTCGATTTCTACTATCGATATGTTGTAGAGTTTGGCGAAGAAGACGAAGTAGAAGAAGACTTGGCCTCCAGTACATTTGGTTCTCTCATTCACAACTGTTTAGAAGAACTCTATACCCCGTTTGCCCAACGCGACAAACAGGGTGTGCAAGTTACGCCTACGCCGGGCCCCTTAACAGAAAAAGCACTTTCGCAAATGCTCACCACCTATCCGGCGGTCTTGCGCAAGTATTTCTTGAATTACTTTGACCAAAACGAAACGCTCTTTGCGCGCGGCAAAAACTTGCTCAGCTTTGAAATGGCCCTCGACCTCACTAAACAAACTTTGCTCAAAGAACTCTCGTTTGTCGAGGCGCTTCAAGAGCCGCTTTATATTATCCAACTAGAGGCCAAATTTGAATTGTCTCAAACTATTCAATTCGAACAAGAAGCCATTCCGATTCATTTTGTCGGATATATTGACCGCATTGACTGCATTGGCAACAACCACTACCGCGTAATTGACTACAAATCAGGAAAGGTAAATGATGTCGATGTCAAAATGACGGGCAAAGACGACGCCTATACCAATTTCACCAAACCAAAACACGCGCTGCAGCTCTGTCTATATAGTATGTTCTTTCGTGAAAAATTCGGACACTTACCAGCAGAGGCGCGTATAGAATCCCTGATCAATCGCGCCGAAGACTTCGCGTTGTGCATGGATAAAAACACAGATTTAACCTTTGTGCCGGCCCTTTTTGAAGAAGGAGTTCAGACGCTTATTTTGGAGCTACTTGATGCTGAAACTGCTTTTTCTCATGAACAAAAAGCGAAGTATTGCCAGTTTTGTACATAAAAAAACCTGGAAGGTAATTCCAGGTTTTTCTGCAAGATAATTAAAACCAAAATGAACAATGACTTGCTCTTTTACTTGAGACGAGTGTCAGTGTAAAATGGTTGCTTAGTATAATTCTAATTTGAGCGCTGAACGGTAATCTTTGATTTCTTCGCGGTTGATTTTATGCTCTGCGTTTTTGAGAAGGTTCAAGAAGTATAGTAGGTTTTCTTTGTCCTCGATTTCAATAGGATACTCGTTGCCTTCTTCATCTTCTTCGTATTGCGCCTCAACATCAAAGCAATCGTTTTCTTGAAGAAACTCATAGGTAAGACGCAAAGACTTTACCACCAATGGGTCTTGTTCGAGCAAAGCCATTTCTCTGAGCTCTTTGAGTTCGTCTATCAATTTGGGAGCCTCTAAGCCCTTCTCTTCGATATTAGCAATGATTTGTTCAAGTTTTTGATTGGCGCGCAATGTTTTCATGTTCTCTAAATTGAGCAACAAATTTAGTGCATTTCCCGAAATAAACATCGCGCTGTCCGTAACATTAGTCCACTTCAAGCATTTCTAGTGCATTAAAAGCTATTTTTGTTCAATGGATATAGTGTTCCACGCGTTTTCTATCGGCCTGATCTTATCCTTGATACCAGGGCCTGTGTTTTTTGTTTTGCTCGAGAACAGCATTACTAAAGGCATTAGAAGTGCATTGGCCATTGATTTTGGTGTCATGCTGAGCGATATCCTATATATTCTCTTATCTGTTCTGTTTGTCGAACAAATCAATTCTTTACTGACCGGTAAAAACAAAGAACTTTTTGATGTGCTTGGTGGGCTCATTTTTATCGCTTTCGGGATTGTCAATTTGCTCAAGAAATCAAAAATGCACAACGGCGACCAAGAATTAGAAGAGGTCACTGAAAAATACCATCTCAAAGAAAGCAAAGATCCAAAAAAGAATTTTGGACTCATGATCGCCAAAGGCTTCTTGCTCAACTTCGCCAACCCTCTTGTCATCTTTTACTGGTTAAGTGTAGCCTCGGTAGCCAAACGAGAAAGCCCAGACGACAGCAATAGTTTCTTGTTCTTATTTTTAGGTATCATCCTTGCTACCTTCATTTCTTTTGATATTCTCAAAATCATCACCGCCAAAAAAATCCGCAATTTAGTAACGCACAGCCTGCTTAATTTACTCAATAAATTGATTGGAAGCGTCTTTATTGGTTTTGGCCTATTTTTCATTTTTCGCGTTATTTTCTAAGGTTTATGATGCGCACAATAACATTTGTCATATGCGTTTGTCTAGTGAGCGCTGTTTTTGGACAAGACGTAAAGGTGCTCAAAGAAAACCTCAGCCCCAAGGTGCGTATTTTCTGGGATGGGCAAAATAAACACATGCAGGGTTATGGGGCCTATTTTACGAGTGCCGCCACTCCTCAGACAACCGAGAAGCACGGCAAATGGCTCTTTTATACTTATGACGGTGTCTTGGAGGAAGAAGCCAATTACTACCGCAACCGGCTCTACGGCAAACGCAGCTTTTACTACCCCAACAAACAATTGAAGCAAGAATCCTATTTCAAGTTCAATGTCCCCGACTCTATTTACCGCGAATATGCATCAGATGGTAAAATTAAAATCCGAGGACAATTTGAACTAGGGAGCCCCATCGGGATTTGGGAATATTTCTACGCAGACGGGCACCCTAAATCAATTGAAAGGGTGCAAAATGACACCGTCTACCTACAAGCCTTCTGGAAAGAAGACAGCACGCATCAACAAACTATCAAAGATGGAAATGGTCAAATCATCAACTATTTTGTAGACGGCACCGTCAAAGAATTATACACTTTCCAAGGTGGTTTAAAAACCGGGCCTTTTGAAGAGCGCACGGCGAATGGCGTTTTATCCGTCGGAGGCACTTTTGAAAAAGGGAAAAAAACTGGTGTTTGGGAATTCTACCGTTTTGATGGCGTGCTAGAAAAAAGAGTTGCCTACCGTGCCGACTCCTTAAATGGCGTTTATCTTGTAATGGCTAACGAAACCGATACACTTCATTTTGGATTTTACAATATGGGCTTAAAAACCCAGCACTGGAAGTGGTTTACGGAAGATGGTAAATTGGATATGGAAGGCTACTTTGACAATGGCAAACAAGATAGCATTTGGCATTATTACTTCTCCAACGGACAGCTCTCTTACGTTGCGCACTACAAAACAGACTTGCGCACCGGCAACTGGACTTACTATTATCCAAATGGTGCGTTGTATCGCACGGGTAGTTACCTCAAGGACTTACGCACCGGTACTTGGCAAACTTGGTATGAAGATTCTACGCTTCTAATGACCGGACGCTACACGAATGGAAAAGAAGAAGGCGAATGGCTCAATTACTGGGAAAGCGGGCGTCTCAAAGACAAAACCACTTTTCACGAAGGCCTACTAGATGGTGCTTGGGAATCTTTTGCGCCCGATGGCGTGCTCAAACTAGAGGGCACCTACAAAGCTGGCCATAAAGTTGGTGAATGGACGGGCTATTTCAACAATGGCCGGATCAAAGAGAAGCAACACTACAAAGTCTTTACCCAAAAGAACGTAGCCGATGGCATCGCCATTATGGGGCTCAAAGAAACGGTTAGCGACTTTCATGGTTCGTATGAAGCGTATTCACAGGCAGATTACCAAATCAAAGAAACCGGCAAATACTACCACGGGCTCAAGCACGGCACCTGGATCAACTATTATCCTGGAGGTGTGGTGCCAACTATTGTGGCACAGTACCAATATGGCAGATTACATGGTGTTTTCAAGCAATACGATCGCTACGGCAGAATCGTTTATGAAATCCACTACAAACGCGGACTCAAAAACGGACCGTTCTATGCCTTCAATGAAAATGGACAGCTGATCAGTAAGAAAATGTTCAGAATGGGTAAAGAAATTGGCACACAAAACCAAGATGGCTTTAGTCCTTATTAGCTGCCAGCTGCTCGATAAAACAGGTCAATTCAATAAAATCTTCTACACTTAAGCGCTCAGGACGTTGCTGCTCAAATTTTGCTGGCAAGGGGGCGTCTTTTAACAAAACCCGCAAAGAATTGCGCAGTGTTTTGCGTCTTTGGTTAAATGCCACTTTGACCACTTGGAAAAACAACTTTTCATCGCAAGGGAGTGAATTGCGCTCATTGCGCACGCAGCGAATGACACCACTCTTCACTTTTGGTGGCGGAATAAAGACGTGTTCGTCTACGGTAAAACAGTAATGGATGTCGTAGTAAGTTTGCAAAAGTACACTGGTGATCCCGTATTCTTTTGAACCGGGCTTTTGAGCAACTCTTACCGCTACTTCTTTTTGAAACATGCCCATAATTTGCGGCACCTGATTGCGGTACTCTAGGCACTTAAATAATATCTGTGAGGAAATATTGTATGGAAAATTACCCACCACAATAAAAGACTCACTGCCAAATAATTCTGCCGGATTCAAACGCAAAAAGTCGCCAAATAGGATGCGCTCAGACTTGGCTGGATAAGCCGCACGTAAATAATCTATAGACTCAATATCGACATCGAGTAGCCATAAGTCTATTTCTGGTAGATCCCAAAGGTATTTACTCAAGGCGCCCATTCCAGGGCCAATTTCAAGCACTTTTCGGGTTTGGTCTGTCCAGATGACTTGATTGGCAATCTTCTGACATGTGCCGGCATCTTTGAGAAAGTGCTGACCGAGTTGTTTTTTAGGCTTAACAATCATTACTTGAATTCTTCAATAAGTGTGAGGGTTGTGCGAAAAGCGGCAAACTTACCTTGGAAATGCAATGAATGATCTTGCTGCAGCGCAGGGGCGAATTCAGATTGGTAATGATCTAGGGTTTGTTGGTCTTTGGCCAAATACATCACTGAATAGGTAAAACCGCCATCTTCTTCGCCGTTTACCCGAGAAAGGCGGCATTCTAAAAAGCAACCGGTGTTCAGAACGTCTTGTATATGTGTGCCCCTCATATAAGCCAACCACTCTTGCTCCACCGCTTGGTCAATACTGACCGTTACATTGTATACTACCATAATGCAAAGGTAGCCAAAGCAGCGGATTGCAAAAAATTGGATAGCTTTACGTAGAAATACGGTAGATTTAAAATAAAAATTATTGTACTTTTAGCCTAGAATCTTTAAACATATACCATGAAAAAACTCTTACTTTCTGCTTTATTTGCAACTACTTACGCCCTCTCTTGGGGTCAATCTTGTACGCCTGGCGCCAACTTCGTAGACTCTACCTACGGCATTTGGCCAGACACCACACAAAACCTCCCGCCGGCACTTCCAAATGTAGCCTACTCTACAGATATCAATTTCAAAGTGCCATCAACGGTTACCGCCGAAATCGATCCGAGTGGTCAGTTTGTAGGTTCCGTAATCCAACAATTTACCATTGATGCCGTTCAAGGTTTGCCTCCAGGATTCGATTTTGCTTGTAATAATTCAAACTGCACCTACCTTGGAGGAGCAAACGGCTGTGCAAATCTTTATGGCACCACAGACTCAGTAGCCGTATTTCCTGTTACTGTTGATATCACTGCAACCGTATTAGTTGTGCTTTTCCCTGGTTTGCCACCAACTCCCGTTACCCAAACAGTTTCTTTCGACGGCTACAAAATTGTAGTCGGATCTGGAGGTGTAATCAACCAAGTGATCAATCCATTGAGCATACAACCAAACCCTGCTGCATCAACTATTGAAGTAACTGGTTTGTTTGCTGGCGGTGCATCTGTTGTAACGCTACGCGACCTATCAGGCAAAACAATTGAAGTACTACAAACCAATGCAAGCACCGTTACTTTTGATTTAAGTAAATTAGCTAGCGGTAGCTACCTCATTGAACTTACCGATACATTTGGCACACAACAACAAAAATTTGTGAAGCTTTAAGCCAAAAAATACTTATTGAACTAGGGGAGGAAACTCCCCTTTTTTTGTGCCTTTAATTTTGATACAAGCCCCTATCGGCAATAAATTTGGCAACGGGTTCTGTCAGCAAAAAGGAGCAGTCTTTACCAACTGCTAAACGCTGGCGCACAGCACTCGCACTGATGCCCAAAATGGGGACATCATTGACAAATTCAATATTTGGATGCGCCACAAGCAATGGGTTTTGTTGGTGTTCAATGCCATCTTCAACCAGGCGCGGGTATACAAAAATTTGATGCTTCGCTAAAATTTGCTCCCAGTTATACCACTTATGAAATGAGCGCAGGTTGTCTTGACCAAGCAGCAAACAAAATTCATCCTGAGGATACTTTTCTTGTAAATGAGTGAGCGTAGAGATGGTATAGTTGGGCTTAGGTAAATGAAATTCGATATCACTCGCTTTGAGATGAGGATACTCATAAATTGCATCACGAACCATATCTAAGCGCAGGTGATCTGCGAGTAAGGTTGATTTTTCTTTGTGCGGATTATGCGGCGTAACAACCAACCAGACCTGATCAATGGTTGCATGTTGTGCCATATGGTTGGCAATGATCAGATGCCCCACATGTATGGGATTGAATGTACCAAAAAAAAGGCCTATTTTCATGTATCGATGAATTGTTGGATAATATGCTCCACCTCATCGATTGCCCTTGTAAGCTCATCATTGACGACCACATAATCGAAGTCTTTGGCATGGCTGAGCTCCTCTGAAGCTTTGGCCAAGCGCAGCTGAATTTTATCTTCGTTATCGGTTTGACGCTTGCGCAGTCTTTGCTCGAGCACTTGTATACTTGGTGGCTGAATAAAAATAGAAACCGCAGTTGTCTGTAATTTAGCCTTGATATTTAAAGCCCCAATTACATCTACATCAAAAACGACGACTTTTTCCGAAGTCCAAATGCGCTCAAGTTCTGTCTGGAGTGTGCCGTAATACATCCCTTCATACACCTCCTCCCATTCAAAAAATGCGCCTTGCTCAATTTGCTGTTTGAAGACTTCAGTGCTTAAAAAATAATAGTCAACTCCATCTTGTTCTTGTCCGCGTGGCGCTCTAGAACAAGCAGAAATAGAGAACTCCAATTGTGGATATTTGCGTAGCAATGCGCCTACAATAGTAGATTTACCTGCGCCTGACGGGGCTGAAATGACTATACTGCGTTTGCTAAGCATTTTAGAGTGCGTTGAGAACCTGTTCTTTGATTTTTTCGAGGTGGTCTTTCATGATGACTACCCTTCGTTGTATTTCAGAATGATTGCACTTGCTGCCCAAGGTATTGATTTCACGTCCCATTTCTTGGGCAATAAAACCTAGTTTTTTGCCCGATGCTTCTTGGCTAAGTGTTTCCGTAAAATAGTTGAGGTGCTGCTGTAAGCGCTGCTTTTCTTCTGAAATATCGAGTTTTTCCACATAATAAATCATTTCCTGCTCCAAACGATTGGCATCTATACGGCTTTCGTCGATGGAGGCCAAACCTTTCTGAATGCGCTCCTTTACTTGCGCCACGCGCTCTTGCTCGTAAGGTACAATGGCCTTAAGTTCTGTCTGGATGTGTGCGAGGTTGTCTAGTAAGTCAGTAGCCAAGCTAAGCCCTTCTTGTTTGCGGAACTTCTGGAGTTGTGAGCATGCTTGCAGCACTAAGTCTAGGATAAATGCTGCTTCAGGTGCTGAGAGCTCTTCAAATTGACTAGTGAGTACGTCTGGCATGCGCAAAACTAAGGCGAGGTAATCTTGGGTGTTGGTGCCCCAACTTGTATTGATCGCTTTTAGTTTTTCAAAATACGCCGTAGCTACTTGTTCGTTGATGAGGCCTGCCACTTGGTGTTGTTGGCTCTCGATATAAATACCGAGATCCATTTTGCCGCGCAATAGGTTTTCGGTAACCAGTTTGCGAATAGGAGACTCTAGGTCGCGATAGCTCGATGGTATTTTAAGATTAAGGTCGAGTCCTTTTGAATTGAGCGAGCGCACCTCTACCGATATTTTTTTATCCTGAAAATGTCCGTTGGCTTTGCCAAATCCGGTCATTGATTGGAGCAATACTTGAGTCATGTTATTAGTCATTGTCAATTAATAAGTCGGCATCTATGCCATCGTTTTGTTCCTTCACAAACCAAGCAATTTCACTCATGATTTGCGCCTTTTGATCGGTTTGTGGAGCGCGTTCCTCTACATATTCTTTGAGCAAAAGTTGAGATTCGAGCAGTAGAGATTCATCGAAAGGGCCGGACATATTTTCTATGATGGTCAGGCAATCTATTGCCTCTAGAAAATCGCCTTGTGAGGCCAACATGACAAAAAATGGCAAATGCGCATCAAAAGGCAACTTTGAATTCCAAATTGCAGACAAAATAAGGTTTCGGATAGCAGGGTTTTTTTCTTCTTCAAGATACGTTATGAATGCTTCAACGGCGTCTGTATCTTGAATATCAGCTAAAAAGCCCAAAACAAGTTGTTGTTCGGCGCGCTCAAGACCTTCCAAACTCTTGAATACTTCTGAAAGCACGCTTGGATGACCGTAATCTTTTAATATAGCAAGCGCTGCTGTAATAGAAGGATGGTCTTTTTTTTGAAGATGGCCAACTGCCTCTTGCAACTTCTTTTGATTTTTCCTGACAATACTCATGATGCAAAGGTAAGGAATTCACCCTCGCTGTGCATCAAATTGCCCTAATGTGTTACTTTATACAATATCTAGTGTTTATAAAAACAGAAAAAACCCAATTTCAATAGCTGATAATAAATCACCTTTGTAAAAAAAGCTGCATCATGAAAAATTTCTTTTTCCTTTCCATCTTCGCCACCTTATTGTTCTCGGCCTGTGTGCCTTCTAAAAAATACAACGAACTACTCGAACGCGAAAAATCGTGTAGTGAAGAACTTGCCAAATACAAAAAGAGCAGCAGCGACTACGAAGTACTCTCCAAAGACCTTCAAACCAAATACGATTTAGCAGCCAAAGAAGTGAGCCGCCTGCGCGGAGACACCAACAATTTGGGCAATCAAATGCGCCTTTTGAAACGCGAAACAGAAACGCTAGAGACGCAATACCAAACCTTAGAAAGCTCTTTTGATAAGCTCAAAAACCTCAGCGCCAAAGAAACTGCTACCCTTCAGACAGAACTCGAACAAAAAACCAAAGAACTGCAACGCAAAGAGGATGCATTATTGAAATTAGACCAAGAGCTCAAGGCCAAACAAGCCTTGCTAGAAGAGCGCGAAAAACGTGTCAATGAACTCGAGGAAGCCATCCGAAAAAAAGATGCAAAAATTCAACTGCTCAAAGCACGCGTAGCCAATGCACTGCGCAACTTTGAAAACCAGGGCTTAACGGTTGTTCAAAAAAATGGCAAGATCTACGTGAGTTTAGAAGCCAAACTGCTCTTTAATTCAGGTTCAACAAAAGTAGAAGAAGAAGGTACTGCAGCTCTAGTAGAACTTGCACGTGTACTTGAAACCGAACGCGATCTCGAAATTGTGGTGGAAGGCCATACCGATACCGACAAACTCAATAGCAGTGTTTCTCCAAAAAATAACTGGGAGCTTTCTGTTTTGCGGGCCACGGCAGTGGTAGAATTGATGTTGGCCAACTCAAATATGGAGCCAGCCCAAATGATGGCAGCTGGCCGCAGTGAATATCATCCGGTAGACCCTGCTGATAAAACAAAAAACCGCCGCATTGAAATCATCATCTCGCCTAATCTCAACGAGCTATTTGAGATCATTTCAAACGATTAATTGGACTGAATATTTAATGATTTGTAGCTTCTTAACGGATGATGTTGACGTGTCCGTATAAATCTTCAAAGATGCCTTTTTCGACTTCGTAGATGAGATACCAGGTATAAGTTCCATCTTGAACCGGCGTTCCCTCATAGCTGGCATCCCAGACAAAATTCAGTTCATCTGAAAAGAAAACTTCTTCTCCCCAACGGTTAAAAATATAGAACCGTGCACTCATAAGCCCAATAAAGCGGCCATAGAAATATTCATTGAGCCCATCGCCGTCGGGGGTGAATGAATTGGGTAAGTAAATGTAGCGCTCAGGTGCAATCTCGATCCATTTAGAAATACTGTCGATACAACCCTTCTGGTCAGTGGCGATAAGTGTGATTTCATAAGGCCCAGGTTGCGTATAGGCGTGTGTCGGGTTGACTAAAAATGAACTGTTACCGTCGCCAAAAGACCAAGTATAAGACCACGCATTCATGGAGGCATTCTGCAACTGCACTGGCAGGCCTTGCATCGGCGCTTGGGTGAGGATATAAAAATTAGCAAGCGGCTTCACTACCTGTATAGTAGCCACTGCGGCTGTACTAAATGTTTGACACTCATCGCTTACTTGCACAAAATAAGAGGTAGAAACCTGAGGCGCTACAGAGATTTGTGGTGTTGTTGCAGTGTTAGACCAGTTATAGTAGTAAGTGCCGTATCCGCCACTAGCTGTTACCAGTATCTCTATGGTGTCGCCTGGGCAAATTTCGAATGGACCATTCATTTGCAATACTAGTGGAGGGCTTAAGATGGTATACGTGATGGAGTCTTGAATGGAATTGCCACAATTGTCGCTAAGCAAAATGTTGTACGTGGTGGTGCTACCAGGATTCACTAACAGCGAATCGGTGGTGCCACTCACCACGTTATTGGTGGTCCAAACATAGGTGTATTGGCCCGAACCGCCGCTGGCCTGAACGCCAATTGTAGCTGGTACATACGGGCATATTTCAGTGATGTCTGGGCTTGGCAAAAGGCTAAGGGGGCTAAAAACAGGTACACTAACCACAATTGTGTCATAGGCCGGAACTCCTGTGCAGGCGTCGGTCACTTGGAGCCAAACAGCTTGTGTTGTAGAAGGTGTGAGTGAAATACTACCAGTGGTTTCACCTGTGCTCCATAGATAGGTGTATGGCTGTACACCACCGCTAATTTGTGAGTTAATCACAATAGGATCGCCAGGACAACTGATATTAGTAGTGCTCAAGTCAACTTGCATAGGTTGGTTGTCTTGGATCCAGAGATCGAGGACAAGCGGTGTGGTGTTCCCGCAAGGGTCCGTAATTGGGAAAGTAAGGGTGAGTGTTTCGAGACCTTCTAGCAAAGCATCAGTAAGGGTTTGAATGGTAAAACTCACGGTTGTTTGCCCTGGTTGAAAAGTAATACTCGATGGAATACCACTACAATCTTGGCCATTGGTGGCTGTGCCGCTAAGCTGAACCGGAATGGTGATGCTTTGTGTGAGATTGGTCTGACGCGTTAGCGTAACATTGGCACTTACGCAACCCTCGGCCATCCAATCTGGGTTGGCAAAAACCTGCTGAGAGAGGGTGTGGTCAATTTCAATAGGCGTAATTGTAGAAAGACTATTGGCTTCTAAAAAAATGCCGGAATCCCACTGGCCATCGCCAACATCTGCAATGGCGAGAATTAGGTGATAGGTTTGTCCACATTGCACTTTAGAAATAGCCTCAAGAACTTTAGTAAAACCATCGTATTGAACATACTGCGCACTTTGGTTATAAGGTGGTGAGTTGCCATCGCCGTTATTGACGAAATAAAAAGGGTTGGTAATGCCATTGACATTATTGATTGAAACAACAGCGCCGTTTGGAAGTTTGGCTATATTTTCAAAGCCAGTGATGCCTGGCCCTGAAATAAAGAAACCAAAAACATCGTTGTAGGTGGTGTTATTTGGTGGCGCAAATTCTGGGTATTCATCTGAACCAAAGACATATTTGAAACGAACGGTGTCTGCATACGGAATAAAATCAAACTCTAAGATGGCGGCATTGTAGGTTTGGGTGCCTTGAATGAGTTGCGAAAGCAGTGTGAAGCCACCCATGTTGTTGTCTACGCCAGCGCCTGGGGTATCATTAGGGCCTTGCGGACCGTCTCCATTGGGTAAGGTAGTGCCCGTGGTAAGTACAATTCCACTATTGATACCAAGAGTAGTGTTGGCTGCCGTAAATTGGGCTATTGCCACAGGGCTGCCGTTATAGGAAACATTAGAAACCGTAACACCATTTCCGAGCAGTACATTTTGAACCAAACCCTGCGGATTGAGGGCATTATTGGTAAGCAGCTGGGCATGAAGCTTTGAGAGAAATAAATTCCCTAAAAGCAATATATATATACCCAAGCGTAAGGACATCTACTGTATAACGGATTTTATAAGATTTCGTTGTGCTTTTTGGCCATTTTTTCAAAAAAAAAGGATGCCGAAGCATCCTTTCAAGTATTGTGCCAAAAACTGACTACTTTTTATCAAAAATAAGGGGCTGAAACGACATCCAAATCAGTGGCAATACAAATAAACAAGGAATGGCAACGATGGGTAAAAATGTGGTGTCGATTTCGGTGTTGGTGTATTTCAAAGGAACACCCATTGAGGCAACGGCCAAAAAACTAATCAAGGCATTCAAGACAAATAAGCCTCTGTTTTTCCATTTACTTTCAATGACAAAAGACAAAAATGAAAATGTTATGGCCAATAAAAAATAGATAAGCACTACTTTCCAGATCGGCAGAATTTTGCTGGTTTCGTCAAATTCAAATGCATAAAAGTAATTGAGAAAAAAACCAATTACTGCTGAAGATAGGACAGCAATAAGTAATCCGAAAGTGAGTGTTCTTAACATAAGTCTATTTTTTAATGACTGGAATGGTGGCCGATATTTTAATGGTTTCACTCACCCCGCCGTTCTTTTTACCAATCTGATAATCGGAGCGGTCTACGCTAAACTTAGCAACAAAAGTGCCTTTGTTTCCTTTTTCAGAAAAAGTAAATGGAATAGTGACTTCTTTACTGACACCATGCATCTGCAGTTTTCCTGTTGCTTTATAACCCTCGCTTGTTTTTTCAATCTTTGAAGACGCAAATTCAATGTATGGATATTTATCGGCATTGAACCATTCTTCACCTTTAGCATGCTTGTTCATCAGGCCATTACCCGTATTGATAGAACCCACCTCAATTTTGAAATTGAGTTTGGCAGTGGCCAATTTTGCCTCGTCAAAAACGATTGCAGACGCAGTAAGTTCATCGAAGGTGCCGCTCACATCAGGATTTGAGAAAGAAATCTTGTAACCTTCGGCAAGTTTGTATTGCTGAGCAAGACTTGCAAAAGCAGTAAAAAATAGGAAAAACAAAGAGTAGCCGCGCATCAAAATTAGTTTTTAGCGATTTCTAAATCAGCTTGAAGTTTAACTTCGTCTGCCAAACCTGGGCTCACCTCACCCATGCCAAATTCTGAACGCTTTACAGTACCAGAAATTTGCAAACCTGCAATTTCTGTTCCTTTGTAGTTTTTGCTATTACCTGTATGGACGCCGTTGAAAATAACTTTTTTAGTAGTGCCGTGCATGGTCAATTCACCTTCGATGATGTAAGTTCCGTTGGCTTTGGCAGCAGTCACTGAAGTGCTTTTGAAGGTAATTGATGGGTGTTTTTCTGCATCAAAGCAATCTGCGGTACGCAGGTGGTTGTCACGGGCTTCGATACCAGTGTTTACTGAAGCTGCGTCAGCATTCAAAACGATAGTAGCGCCTGTGAAATCTGCATTTGGTGTGCTTACTTCCATTGTAAATTTGGCGAAGTTACCATGAACGTTTGTAATGCCGTTGTGTAAGATTGTGAAACCCAAACGAGAGTGTGCGCCATCAACAGACCAAACACCTGCTTGAGAAACCACAAAAGAAAATAAGGCGAACGCGCCAACTAAACCAACTAATAAATTTTTCATGTTTTAAATTTTAAGATTACTGTGTTAACAAATTATAGACCACAAAGTTGCAATAAAGCGACTTAATTTCTCTTGACGTAGGTCAAGGAATCAATTTGGGGTGTCTTGGAGCGCTTGTAATTTTTGAAAAGCGTCTTTGATATGGCGGATAGGCTCAATAACCAACCTGAGTTTATCGTCCTTTTGAGCCAGTCTGTAGCCAGTAGGTTGGGCTAAGATGCGATTGAGAATACCCTGAAACTGTTCTGTTTCATAAAATGGAGACTGTGGATTGGATATAAAGTGACCTATTAATTTTTCTGACTTGAGCACCAAGCGCTCGAGCCCCATAGATTCGGCCAACCAGCGGAGTTCAAAAGAGAACAATAACTCTTTCACTTCTTTGGGCAGTGGGCCAAAACGATCTTGAAGTTGGGCACTAAAAGCAGCAAGTTCTTCTTTGTTTTTTAAGTTGTCCATGGCTTGGTACAAACTCAAACGCTCGGCAACTTGGTTGACGTATTGGTCTGGGATGCGGACCTCCATATCAGTTTCAAAAACACAATCCTGAACAAAACCGTTGAACTGATCGGTATTCCGATCATCAAAAAGTTCTTTGTATTCGCTTTCTCGGAGTTCTTGCATGGCCTCATTGAGGATTTTCTGATACATCTCAAAACCGATTTCTGCAATGAACCCACTTTGTTCGCCACCAAGCATGTTGCCCGCTCCGCGAATGTCGAGGTCTTTCATGGCAATATTGAAGCCAGAGCCTAAATCAGAGAATTGTACAAGGGCCTCCAAACGTTTGCGGGCCTCGGAGGTCATGATGCTGAATTTGGGGGCAATCAGGTAACAGAAGCCCTTTTTATTGCTGCGGCCAACCCTTCCGCGCAATTGGTGCAAGTCGCTGAGGCCAAACTGATGCGCGTCGTTGATAATAATGGTATTGGCATTAGAAATATCGATGCCTGACTCAATAATAGTGGTGGCTAACAATACATCGTAAGCACCTTCAATGAAATCGAGCATGACTTTTTCGAGTTGCTTGCCATCCATTTGACCGTGGCCGATTCCGACCCGAACCCCAGGGCACAAACGCTGGATCATGCCAGAAAGTTCTTTGATATTGGAAAGCCGGTTATTGACAAAAAATACTTGGCCACCGCGCCCTACTTCATAGGCAATGGCATCGCGGATGAGTTCTTCGTTAAAGGAAATGATATCGGTTAAAACCGGCTGCCGGTTGGGCGGTGGTGTATTGATGATACTGAGGTCTCGGGCACCCATCAATGAAAACTGCAAGGTGCGCGGAATTGGTGTGGCTGTGAGCGTGAGGGTATCGACGGTTGTGCGGAGCGTCTTGAGTTTGTCTTTGACCGCCACACCAAATTTTTGTTCTTCATCGATGATCATGAGGCCGAGGTCCTTGAACTTGACGCGCTCTGCCACCAGTGCATGGGTGCCAATTAAGATGTCAATTTGGCCAGTCGCTAACTTCTTGAGTGTTTCTGTAATTTCCTTGGCAGACTTAAAGCGATTGATGTAGTCTACAGTAACTGGAAAGCTCGAAAGTCTGTTTTTAAAACTGCGGAAATGTTGCAAAGACAAGATGGTCGTCGGGACCAATATCGCTACTTGTTTAGAATCTGTTACTGCTTTAAAAGCTGCGCGAATCGCCACCTCAGTTTTGCCAAATCCGACATCTCCGCACACCAAGCGATCCATTGGCCGCGGGGCTTCCATGTCGCGTTTGATGTCTTGGGTGGCTTTATACTGATCAGGGGTATCCTCGAACATAAATGAGGCCTCGAGTTCGTTTTGTAAGTAGCTATCGGGCGCAAAAGAAAAACCGGGTTTACTGCGGCGCTGTGCGTAGAGCTTGATCAGGTCAAATGCGAGTTCTTTGATTTTCTTTTTGGTCTTGTTCTTGAGATTAGACCAAGCTTGTGTGCCAAGTTTATTCAGCGTAGGCGCGCTGCCTTCTTTACCTGTAAATTTGGAAATCCGGTGTAAGGAGTGTATGCCGACATAAAGCACGTCGCCATCTTTGTAAAGCAAACGAATCGCTTCTTGGGGTTTGCCATTGACATCTATGGTTTCAAGGCCTGAAAACTGACCCACACCGTGGTCAATATGCGTGACGTAGTCTCCTTTTTGGAGTTGGTAAATTTCCTTGAGCGTAAGCGCTTGTTTGGCTTGTTTAAAGCCTTCTTTGAGCCTGAAACGATGATAGCGCTCAAAAAGTTGGTGGTCGGTATAGCATACCAATTTCAAAGAAGGAAAAATAAAGCCCTCGTGCAAGGCCAATGGCAAAGCACTAAACTCACCCTCTTCACCGATATCGCTGAAAATCTGGTAGAGTCGTTCTACTTGTCGAGGTTGATTCGAGAAAATAAGATTCTGAAATCCTTCGGCCTTTCGCGCTTTCAAATCGGTATTCAGGCGCTGAAAATCTTTGTTAAAGCTAGGTTGTGGAAGGCAATCAAAGTTTTCAGTATGCGTGGGCTTGAAATGATAAACCGGACCAAACTCAATGACGCGATGCGCGGCAAGTTGCGTTTTAAAATCTAGATGTGAGACAAATTTATCTTGAGGGAGCGCGTATTGGATTGGGCCGTCGTGTTTGCTATGGATTTCTACGGCGCGCTCGTATTCGCGTTTCAATAGGTCTAAGGTTCTTTGTACATCTGCCATCCAGCAGATGGTTTGAGAACCTACAAAACCCAATAAAGTCTCTTGGATTTCTAAACTTTCGCCAGATTGAATATTAGGTACTACATTAAAAAATTGATGGCTAGCAATAGAAAGCTGGCTGGCCGCATCAAATGTGCGAATGCTTTCTACCTCATCGCCAAAAAACTCGATCCGAAAGGGATGCTCATTGGCAAATGAAAAGACATCCAAAATGCCACCACGAATAGAGAACTGACCGGGCTCATAGACAAAATCTACGCGCTCAAACTGGTATTCTAGAAGTAATTCGTTGAGAAAATCAGTGCTGTAGGTTTTGGCAACCTCCAAACGCATGGTGTGCTTCACTAAATTTTTCTTGGTCGGGATTTTCTCAAAAAGCGCCTCTGGGTAGGTCACCACCCAAGTGTTTTTTTTGTCGGTGAGTTTTTCGAGCACTTCTGCCCTTGCTACTACATTAGCATTGTCTGTTTGCTCTTGCTGATAAGGCACCCGATAAGACGCAGGGTAAAATAAGATGCGCTTGTCTTCTGGGAACAAGCCTTCAAAATCATTTAAAAAATAAGCCGCTTCTTCTTTATCTGCAAGAATAAATAAATGTGTGCCTCGCACTTGCTGGGCAACCATTAAAGAAAGTAAGGACTTTGCAGAACCCACCATTCCTTTCCAGTGCAATCTTGCGCTAACCGTTTGCAAGGCCGCTGCACTGCGGTCTAAAGCTGGATGTTTGGCAAGAGTTTTGATAAAGGTGTTGAGTTCCATAGCGGGCTGCAAAATTACGTAAAGTATCCGCGGAGCAAAAAAAATTGTGACCTTTTGTGGTCAGAACGTTACAAATAACAATTCAGTGTGAATATCTCCAAGGAATGCAAGCGTGTTGCCATCCCTCAATGACTAATTTTAGCGTACCAAATTAGAACCCAATTATGAAGTTTTCAATCAAATACACACTAGCAGCAGCGTTTTTAATGAGCGCAGGAGTTTTAAGCGCTCAAGTAGCTGAAGCTGCAAAAGAAGAATCATTCAAAACTGTCGAGGAAATTTCAGCTATCGACTTCCTCATGAAGGGTGGTGTCTTTTTGATTCCGATTGCCCTTCTATTGTTTTATACAACTTATGTAGCCGTTGAACGCTTTTTGTACATCCGTCGCATGACCAAGCAAAACGTGCTCTTGATCAACGAATTACAAACCCAACTCAATGCGGGCAATATGCAGGGTGCACAAGATGTCGTGAACCGCGACCAAACTGCATATGGTGCAGTGATCAAAGAAGGCGTGCAATGTATTGGGCAAGCCATTCCACAAATTGAGGGCAACATGGAAAAAGTAGCCAATATCGAGATTGGCAAAATGGAGAAAAACATCAACCATCTAGGGCTTATTGCAGGTATCGCGCCAACACTTGGCTTTATCGGAACCATTTCTGGGGTTATCAAAATTTTCTACAGTATCTCTATTTCTGAAAACGTTTCCATCGGAAATATCTCAGGCGGCTTGTACGAGAAAATGATTTCTTCGGGTTCTGGCCTTGTTGTGGGTATCCTCGCTTTTACGGCCTATCACCTACTCAATGGCATCATTGATAATTATGCGTTGGGCATTCAAAAAATGAATTTAGACTTTATCAAATTAATGAACTCAAAAGATGGCCATAAAGCGAAATAGAAGGTTCCATGCAGAGGTGGCTACTTCTGCCTTGAGCGACATCATGTTCTTTTTGTTATTGTTCTTTTTGATCATCTCAACATTAGCCAACCCGAACGTTATCAAAGTTCCGTTGCCTAAGTCCGATGCAAATGAGAAGACACAACAACAGCACGTTACACTTACAGTCAAATTTGATGAAAATCAGCAACGCCATTTCTTTGTCAACAATGACGAAATAGCGCTAGATCAATTAGAAGGTGTGCTCATCGGCGAGACCAAAAAACTTGGCGACAACACCGTCATTTTGCGCTTGCCTTTTGATGCCCAAGTGCAAGAGCTAGTCGACTTACTCAAAATAGGCATGCTCAATGATTTGAAAATGATCATTGCCACCAAAGAAGGATAATTCGCAACCACTCAATGTCAACCAAACCATGGAACAATATCAATTAGAATATATTGGCGCACGTGAAGATTCCAAAAAGTCTTTGGTCTACACCTCTGTTTGGTTGGTATCCTTATTATTATTGGCATTCATCATTAAATTTGACGCCAGACCAGACCAATTAGTAGATACTCCCCCACTTCGTTCCGACGAAGTCATTGAAGAATTTCAGATAGACAACGTGGAGCTTGAAGAAGCTGCTGGAGGCTCTCGCGGGGGTGGCACGCCAGGTTCTGGCAGAATTGCGCCGCCTGCCGATCAAACTGAAAGCGTCGCAACATCTAGCCAAAGTGATTTTACGCACAACAGCGGTAATTCCAACAACCACAATTCTCAGAACGGAACAAACGGTACTTCTACCACAACACAAAGCACCAACTTCTTTGGCAGTGGTGGCAGCGGCAACGGAAATGGTTCAGGAAACGGACCTTTTGGCGGGCCGGGTAATGGAAATGGAGGTGGAGACGGTATTGGTAACGGCAGAGGCTCTGGAAAAGGCCGCATCCGTGTCAATAATGTGAGTTTACCTTCTTACGAGAACGATTTTGATTGCCGTATAGGTTTTAAAGTACAAGTGAATGCAGAAGGCCAAGTTGTAGGTGTGCGTTCAATTAAATCTGTAACAACTTGCGTCGATGACCGCACCACAAACGATATCAAGGAACGCATTAAGCGTGAAGTAAAGTACAATAAAGAGCCAGGTGCAGGAATTGTGGAAATGGACTATACCATTAACCTAAAAGCCAAATCTTAGAGGAGATATCCTTTCTGTTGTTCTTCGTTAAAGCCCCATGGCTTTTTCCACCATCAGCTTAGAACCAATATAAAAACCAACACGTTGGTGAAGTGCTGTTGGTTCAATATCCAAAATACGCTTTTTACCATCTGTTGCGAGGCCACCCGCTTGTTCGGCAATAAATGCCAACGGATTGCACTCATATAAAAGACGCAAGCGGCCATTCGGTGCCGCAGGAACAGTTGGGTAAATATAAATACCGCCTTTGATGAGGTTGCGATGGAAATCGGCAACTAAAGAGCCGATATAGCGCCCTGAATAAGGCTTGCCAGTTTGGTTGTCATTGGATTGACAATAAGCCAAATAAGCGCGTAATTGCGGATCGAAATCGTTTAAATTGCCTTCATTTACGGAATATAGCCTGCCGTTTTCTGGCATTTGCATGTCGGGATGTGACAAAAAGAATTCTCCAATAGAGGGGTCTAGCGTAAAGCCATTGACACCTTTTCCTGTGGTATATACCAAGATGGTCGAAGAACCATAAAGCACATATCCAGCGGCTACTTGCTTTGTGCCAGGTTGCAGCATGTCTGTTAAAGTGGCGGCTGTGCCTGCTGGCGAAATACGCCGATAAATAGAAAATATGGTGCCAATTGATACATTGACATCTATATTAGATGAGCCATCTAGTGGGTCAAATAACGCGACATAATTGGCGTTTTTAGCCTGTTCGGATGCAAATGCAAGGTAGTCGTCGTTTTCTTCTGAGGCAATGCCGCAGACTTCACCGCCGTTTTCAAAGGCACGGATAAAAGCTTCATCGGCAACAACATCTAATTTTTGCTGTTCTTCGCCCTGTACGTTTTGGCCGCCTTGTGCACCGAGTATGTGGTCGACTAAACCAGCTTTGCGGACATCATTGCTTACAATTTTAGAAGCTAAGGCGATATCGCTCAACAAGCGAGATAACTCGCCGCTTGCAAATGGAAAATCTTTTTGCTTGCTGACAATAAACTCGTGAAGGGTAATGAGTTTAGACATGCTTACATCGAGAACATATTGCTGTAGTCCGAGCCTAAGTGGATTGGATTGACAATTAAGGTAGGAATGAGTGCATCATTGGTGATGATGTACTGTTCGTGATTAGGGGTGAGTGCTGTAAAGAGGTTGTTGCGCTGTAGATTCATGATGGCAATCAGGTCTGCATCTACGCTTACTGCATATTTAACCACTTCTTTGTCGAAGCCCGAACTAGGCACAAGAGCGCTTGTCATTTCAATGCCGCGGTCTTTGAAGAACCCTTCAGAGAAGGTAATGTTGGAGCGCACTTGGTGACGCAAAAACTCGTCGGATTCGTCTGGTGTGACGACGTGTACTTTAGACTTGAAGTATTGCGCCAAATTGGCTACAATAGAAAGTTTTTGTTTGGTTTCTTTGTGGAGGTCCATGGGTACAACGATGGAGTCGTAGCCACTTGCTTTGACGGCTTTCTCTTGAACGATGATGAAAGGAACTTGAGAGCTCGTAACCACTTTAAGCGCACGGCTACCCGTGATGTGCTGCCAGCCGTGGGCACCGTGGGTACCCATAACGATAAGCTCTGCCTGATGCTCTGCAGCAAAAGCGCCGATATCTTCGAATATGCTACCAATGCGCACATTGGGTTTGAGTTGTACGCCTTCTTGTTCAAACTGACCAATAATATTTTCTAGCTGCGCAAGTGCTTCAGGAATTTGGGTGTCTTTGGATACCACGTGAAGTACTTGAATTTGAGCACCTAAAGGCTTGGCTGTGGCAATGGCGTGTTGAAGGGCGATGTCGGCCACTGAAGTAAAGTCGTGAGGAACAATGAAGGTTTTAGTTTGCATAGTCAAGTTTTTTACAAATTTAAAACAAAGTGCAGTAAGAACGCACTTGTTTTCTCTTTATTTTTGTGTGAAGTCTCTGCTAAAAAAGCTTCTTTTCAAATGCCCATAATTGGTAAGCTCATACAGCGTAGTACAGCAATCAGTTTCAAGCGCATCTCTCGCGCAAGTGCTGACTACAAACAACAACTAGAGGTCTTGCGTCAAAACATAGACCTCTCCAAAAAAACAGATTTTGGTCAGCGCTATCAATTTACAGCGCTGCTCCAAAAAACAGACCTCGTATCTCGCTACCAACAAAATGTCCCGATTACCGAATACGAACAATTTTATTCGGATTGGCTCAAAGATACAATTGAGGGTAAAAAAGATGCTATCTGGCCGGGCCGCATCAAATACTTCGCCTTGTCATCTGGCACAACAGGTGCTCCGAGCAAAAGAATTCCTGTCACTACCGAAATGATCCGGTCTTTTCAACGCGTATCCCTGCGCCAATTCTCCATTTTACACGAATTGAATCTGTCAGATTCATTTTACAGCGCTAAGGTTCTAGCGGTTGGTGGCTCCACCAAACTCAAAAAAATTGATCAGCACTACGAAGGTGACCTCAGCGGCATCTTAAAAAAACACACCTCGCTCATTGCTGCGCCTTTTACCAAGCCCACTAAAAAAATTACCCACCTTAAAGATTGGAAGGCCAAACTGCCCTTAATGGTACAAGAGGCACCCAAATGGGATATCGGTATTATGGCGGGCATCCCGAGCTGGTGCGTGCTCTTATTAGAGGAAATTGTGAAACACTACAAGCTCAATAATATCCACGAAATTTGGCCGAATTTTCAAGTTTATGTGCATGGTGGCGTCTACATGGACCCATTCGTAAAGCGTATGCAAAAAATTTCAGGCAAAGCAGTCGTTTTGCTCGATACCTATTTGGCCAGTGAGGGGTATTTTGCCTACCAAACCAGCCCGAAAAAACGAGGCATGACGCTGCTCATGAACAACAGTATCTTTTTTGAATTTATTCCATTCAATGCCGAGTACTTTACGGAGGCAGGAGAACTCAAGAATCAATTCAAAGCGTATTCAATCAGTGAAGTAAAGCCAGGCATTGACTACGCGCTTGTGATCAGTACCAATGCAGGGCTGTGGCGCTACATGATCGGCGACCTCGTCCGGTTTATTGACACCACCACCCATGAAATCATTATTGCAGGGCGCATCAAGCAATTTTTAAGTTTGTGCGGAGAACACCTCTCTTTAGATAATATCAATCAGGCCTTGAAAACCGTGAGCACGCAATTCAAGCTGTCTTTTTCAGAATATACCATCCATGCCAATGAAGAAAACCAACAGCATTGTTGGTATATTGGGTGTGATGAGCAAACAGCAAAACCAAGCATAATAGAGCAAATAGATGAAGCTCTGCAGGCTCTTAACGAGGACTACGCCTACGTGCGCAAATATAGTATGCCTTTGCCGCAGCTCAAATTACTGCCCACTTCTGTGTTTTATCAGTATTTAGAAAGCATCGGTAAGTTAGGTGCACAAAACAAAATGCCACGCGTCATGAACAAAGAACAAGCCGCCCAATGGACCACTTTTCTTAGCGCAAACGGCTACCTTTAAACGCAGATTTTTTAAGGAAGGTATAAGCGAGGTTGAGCTCAACTGAATGTCTGAAAACAGAAGACGTAGCGCCCAAATCTGCGTCGTAAGAGATTCCAAAATCAAAAGCGCCCAAATCCAAAGCAATATAAGGTGCTACAGCAGCTGTTGAACGAAAATAAAGACCTGCACTCAAGTATCTCGTGCTTACCTCGTTGGTGACCTGAGAGCTACCACGGAGTTTCATGCGATAAATAGCCCCGAGCATGCTCTCTGAATGGCCGCCTTGACGCAAATGCGTGAGTGAAAACTGCAAAGCAGAAACCTCATTGAGCCCCATTGAAAAACAAGCGTATGCGACAGCTTTTTGATACAAGCGATCTGCAGAGAGTGTGTTGTACTGAAGGCGCGGTCGGTTCACGTGCTGCAAAGAAAGGCCAGTCTGCAAAGACCATTGGCCATCGCGCAATTCGCCGCGTTGATTCGGTTCAAAACGATAAGCCACACCTAGGCTCGCATCCACGAAAGCAAAATTGACAAAATCATTTTCTTCACCCGAAAAAACACTTGGGTCTAGGGCAGAGCCGTTCCATTGTGAGTAATAAAGTAAGCTGCTGAAATCTGCGCTGCGCTGCTGAATGGCGGTTTGGATGCCGGCATCTAGCCAATGACCTTTTGCCAAAGGAATGTGTCCGCTTGCCGTGAGCCCAAAAGATTTTTGCGACATGCGGGAATCTCCGCCTACGTCGTTGCTAAAAGAGGCGCCAATACCGGCGTAAGCACGCTCGGATTGGCGCGTGCGCCCAGGCGTGAATTCTGCCATGCCATAACTCGTCAAAAATTGGGTGCCAGAACCTATCCATTGGTTGCGGTTCAGGAGCGTGATTCTTTCAAATCCTTTGTATGCACCCACAAAAGCAGGATTCAAAAAGGGCATGCTGCGGTCTGCTTGGGTCAGGTGAAAATCTTGGGCAACGCCAATGATAGGGAAAGCACCGAACACCGATAAAGTCGATAAGAGTGAAAATAGACAACGTTTAAAGTGCATCGCTTATCGAATTAAAGTGATGTTACCCGTAAATTTCTTGGTGCTGCCGTTGTCATAAGTGACATCACAAACATATGCATAGACGCCGCTATTACAAGGTTTGTCTTTGTAAGTGCCATCCCATTGGAATAGTTTGTTGGTAGAGGAGAACACGAGATTGCCCCAGCGGTCTACTATTTTGAAATTGATAGCCGCGATATCCTTGCCTGCAATAATGTGATACACTTCGTTGAGTCCATTGCCCACTCCATTTGGCGAAAAAGCCGTTGGGAAGAAAATGCCTGTGGCACATTCAGGGCTACTGCCATCTGGATCGCATGGGTCTAGCGGATTGGATCCGTTTGTAACCTCAGTGCCATCGTTGATGCCATCGCCATCGGTGTCTGGGTTGAGCGGATTGGTGCCGAGTACGCCTTCTTGTGCATCGGTGAGGCCATCAAAATCGGTGTCTATTTGGCAACCAGGAAGGGTGTCGTTTGGATCACATGGATTCATGGGGTCAGAGCCGTTGGTCACCTCGGCGCCGTCGGTAAGGCCATCGCCGTCGGAGTCTGGATTGGTCGGGCTCGTGCCTGCCGCATTTTCCTGACTGTTTGTTAAACCATCGCCGTCTTGATCACAAGGGCCCGCGTTTGCATTTGGGATACATGGATTGGTGTTGTCTGGATCGAGCTCATCCATGACGCCATCGCCATCGGTATCGACAATAGAAGACTCTAATGCATCAATAATGCCATCGCCGTCGGTATCGGTCGGTGCTCCAACATTGCCAATTTCAGCGCAGTCGTTTTCGCCATCGCCATCGGTGTCTGGGTTAGATGGGTCTGTACCTAATAGCACCTCATCGACGTTCAAGCAACCGTCGCCATCTACGTCTGGAACGTCAGGAATAAAGACAGCAACAATGGTTTCAGGGCCGTTGATAGAAATGAAATTATTAGCTGTTGTGCTTGGCAAGCCCAGTGGCCCGGTGGTGACCGTCCAGTGGCTAAACACAAAGCCTGGATTGGCATTTGGCTCAATTAGTGTTTGAATACCGCCAAAATAGTTTGTTGCCCATGGATAGTTAGGTGGGTCAATGGAATTGACTTGAATGGTGCCCGCACCTACGGGTGTAACATCAAAAGTTACTGCAAATGGGCCCGTGAGCTGGTAGCAATCAATAAGGCCTTGTTCTAATGCCAAGCAACGCTGGTTAATGAAATTGCGCAGTTGTGTTACACGTGATTGCCAGCCATTGTAGGTTCCGCCCCATTTGGCGCAATGAGCTGTCATTTCAGGGTCTAATTCATTGACCATGCTGTCGAGCAAGGCTAACATACTGACACAACTAAATGATGTGTTGATGAGGTCGATATAGCGCGTGATATAATACTGCTCTACAATTGGATTTTGATTGATGAGTTTTTCGAGGATATCTGTATGGCCTTGGCCCCCAGGATTGGGTAGGTTTTCAGCGTTGCAGGGGTCTGCATTAGCACTTGGGTCAGGAATACCGGTGTAGTTGATATAGTGACCAAAAGTGGCGTCCATGTCCCAAAGAGCGTAGCCCCACTTTTTATGATCTCCGGTGGTGTCTAGGCCTCGCCACCAAGCTGTATTCCAGTTGAGCCAATCTTGGTTGACCGTGTAGGAATTGATCATGAAGTAATCAGCCAATGATTTCCAACTGAGCAAAGAATCTACGTAATTGAAATTTACAGGATTACTCATGTTGTTAGTGAGGATGTAATTGCGCAACGCATTCCAACTTGGTTGGGCATTTGGCGCACCGTATTCTTGCCAGGTGCCGCCCCAAGTTTTGAGGTAATGCATATTGTATTTATCCTGGTCATAGTATTTATCGGCGTAGTCGTGGTCATCGGCTTTTTCGCGGATTTCATAAACACCCCAATAGCTACCGTTCAGATAAACAACAGCTGGACGCCAGGTGCGCTCATCGAGTTTCATATCGGCGCGGATAGATAAGGTATGGATAAAAGCGTCTCGGATGTGCGCGCCTTGCTCAAATGGATAGTTGTCACTGGCTCCTGGTTTCAATATCACACGTTGAAAAGCATCTCGATTCTTTTCTGGGAAAATTTGGTGTTCGAGGTCGCCGTTGTGCCCGTATTGGTCTCGGCAAATAAAGTCAAAACCTCTTTGCGCATAAGCCCAGGAGTCATTGCCATGTTTGTTGAAGTCTCCTTCTGATTCATCGATAAACGTGCCATCTTGCTCAAATAACTCAAAAGAACCAATTCGATTGGCCGGATTTTGACTCCCATTTGCAACCAATGAATAAACCCCCTGACTACAAACGGATACAACCGGTACGGTATGGTTCACGTTGATGAAATACGTATTGGTTTCGGTGAAAGACGAAAGTGTGGCGCCAAAAGCCGTAGCGCGCAAAACTTTAGTTGTGGTGATGTTGATGGGTGTGGTGTAGGCGGTGGAAGTAGCGATGGGGTCTGAGCCATCTAAGGTGTAGCGAATTGTTGCCGTAGGATCTGCACAGGTAATTGTGATGGTTTGGGCGCCTGGATAAAAACCTGGCGCTAAACTAAAAACAGGTTTGGGCGGATAGAAATTGACGCCGCCAGTATTATTGGCATTTGGCGTTGGGGTAGTGAATAGTTTAAAGTCAATTGCACCATTACTTGAGCGGCCAACTGAATGATTTGATTTAGTGAGGTGTACTATTTTAAAGGAATCGACAACGACAGCCGAGGGATTGGAAAGGATGATCCAGTCGCCATCGGTTTGGGAAAGATTGAAATTTGGATGGTATTCATTTCCAGAAACTAAATTTCGCTTAGAACAAAAAACCATCTTGAAACCGTTGGCATTGATATTTCCACTCGGAATTTGCCATTTGGTTAGGTTTGTTGCTTTATCTGATAAGTACCAACCGGTAAGATCGACAGCAGCACCTGTTGTGTTAAAAAGCTCTACCCAATCTTCTCTCTCAGCAAATGCATCGGTAGGGCCAGTCATATTTGAACACGAATATTCGTTGATAAGCACTTGAGAAAAAACAAGAAAAGGGAGGCAAAATAGAAAGGAGAGTAGTAAGTGTTTCATTTAGCTTTGTTTAGCGTCACCAATATTAGTGAAATATCGATTTTTATCCAAACAAACAGACGCAAGAAGCAGAGAAAAGTTGTTTTTTTCTTAACATTGCCAAAAAAAGAAATGAAAAGACTTTCCTTAATTTTATCAATTACCATTTTAGCGGTCAGTTTTACAGGCTGTAAAAAGTATGAAGGACAAGGCGGACGCAGCAAAATTACGGGTAAACTTACCGTTAACGAAAAGCTATATATCAATGGCGCATTGGCTCAGACCGTAAGTTATTCAGGGGCTACCGAAGATGTCTATATCGTTTATGGATCCCAAGACAGCATCTTTGACGATAAAATTGAATGCCACCACGACGGCACATTTAGTTTTGATTATTTGTTCCCCGGCACCTACACAGTTTTTGCTTACAATGAAGTTTTTCATACTGGCAATTCGATCATCAACAACGATGACGACTATTACACCAAAGAACCAGTAAAATTCACCATAGACATTGGTAAAAATGAGACCAAAGATTTGGGTGAAATCATTGTTCTCAGATAAAATGCGCTGCCTCGTTTTTAGTTTGCTTTTGCTGCCATTCTTGGGCTTGAGTCAGAACAGCACGGTGTTCCAGGTATGGAATGAAGTTGGTTTATCCTATAAAATTGATAAAAAACAGAGCTTGGCCTTTGACCTCACTACCCGACACGGCGCCGGCGGTGTACAGACTTTCTTTCCACAAATCTCTTATAGGTTTAAATTAAACAAATATCTCCGCCCTTCTGTAGATTACCGCTACGTAGGTAGCAATACGCAAGAGGGGAACTATACTTACAGACACCGCATCAATGCCAACTTACAAGTCAACTATGACATTCAGCGGTTTCAACTCGGTCTGAGAGGCCGCTATCAATTTACAACCAGTCGGCTCGCCGATAATTATGAGCCTGAATTTGGCGAAGCATTTCGCATCAAACCAAGCATAGCTTACGACATCAAAAAATCAGTTCTTTTGCCACAAGCGTCTGTAGAGTTTTTTACCGGCCCAATGGATGCTCAGCAAGGCTATCACCTCAACCGCATTCGTTGGAGCGTAGGTCTAGGGTTTGATTGGGATGGGCCGCACACTTTCGAACTTGCGTATCTCTACGACCAGCGTATCATGAGCCCGGCCGCTTTGAACCGGGCCATTCTGAATTTTTCTTATGGTTACAGAATAGGTAGTAAAAAGCCAAAAAAACCAACTCCCCAACAACGCGACGGGCGCTATTTATAAATCAATCTGAGTAGGCATCTGCGGCCAAGCGATCCATCACAACTTGTAGATTTTCTTGCTTCTTTTTTTGGCGCAAACCAATGGCTGTTGAGGTAAAATAGTGGTGCTGCTTGAGGAAGCTCACCTGAATGGTATCCCACTCTTTGCGCGACTTGATTTTTCCCATTTCTGTCAACTCTTTTCTGAGGTTGTCGGCAATTTGCTCGAAGTCTGAGCGACCCAAATAATCGAGGTCGGCATCGCATATAATTTCTTGAAGTTTATTGATTGGCTTGTGAGGAATTTCAGTCGCGTGGATCAGCTCTACAATCGTTTTAACGTGCTGTTCCGTGTAACCGTATTTAGGTAAGATTTCCTGAGCCATGCCAGCACCAATAGCTTCGTTGTGGTCATATTGATCGATAAACCCTGCATCGTGGAAAATAGCCGCTGTTTTGAGCAAAAATAAACCCTCGTCTGCAACGCCTTCAAGTAAAGCGATGCGCTCCACGGATTTAACGACATCTTTTGTGTGGTTGATGGAATGATAATAAAGACTGGGCGAGAGTTTTTGCTGAAGAATACCCATGACGTGGTGCTCGGTCTTGTAGTATTTAATGGAGCTGTAATGGTGTAATTTTTTGATTTCTTCAAAACGAGAATTCGGAATAAGCCCTTCACCATTAACAGAAAGCTCGGGCTTGATGCGCAATACCACGTACATGTCTACTTTGGTGCGCGATTTAGTCAAGGCCTTGCCCTTATAGTCGCATTCAAAATAGGGTTCAATCTGCTGAAAGGTATTGCCAGTAATGGTCACTTTTCCTGGTTCGCCGAGCATTTCCATGCGCTGCGCAAGGTTTACAGAAGAGCCCCAAACGTCATAAGCTAAGCGGATATTTCCGATGATACCTGCAATTACGGGCCCTGTGTTGATTCCTAAACGGATTTCCCAATAATCGTCGTGGTCTGCAATGGCTTCGTACTTGAGCTTATCCATGAAGGCCTGAATTTGCAAAGCAGCACAACAGGCGTCTATCGGATTGGTGGAGTTTTCTACCGGCACACCGCCAGCGCACATATAGGCATCTCCAATCGTTTTGATTTTCTCGAGGTTATTGGCCTGAATGATTTCGTCGAACTTCTGAAATAAGATGTCGAGCTTAGAGACAATTCGGCTCGGTACCATGGATTCAGAAATACGGGTAAAACCGACCACATCGGTAAACATGATAGAGACCTGCTTGAAACCCTGTGCCTTTACTTTGCCGTTGCGCTTGAGTTCTATCACGACCTGAGATGGCAAGGTGTTCAGTAGCCACTGTTCGGTGCGGTCTTTCTCAAGCTGCAAGAGCGCTTGCTGCTCCTCTACCTTGGTTTTTTCTTGTTCTAAAAGGCGTTTTTGCTCCTCAATTTTGGTCTTTTGCAGCCGGATTTCTTTGGTGCGTTCCGCAATTTTGACCTCAAGCCTGACTTGGTTTCTGCGCGAAGTTTCTATGCGACTACGGATAAAAACAAAGACCAACAAAAATAAAAATGTGGCTGACAAAATAGTCAGCCACCACGATTGAAATATAAAGAGCCCAATAACCAAAACTTGTAGCACCAACCCTTAAAATCTAAAAAACCAACTGGCCATTGGCAAAGGGAAAGAGATATCATTGGTAATCACGCCCGCCAAACTGATCTGAAACGCCTTGTTTTCTGTTCTTTGAAAACGCATGCCTGGCATTAAGATAAGTAAGTTTTGGCGAACTCCTGAGGAATTTTGCCACGGACCTACTACAACTTGTTGCAATTGCCAACCGTTCGGATCATATTGGTAATCCATATTTTGGAAACCACCAGCGTTATCTGATTTACCCATGATAAACATACAGTCGTAAATAAAACTTGCTTTCTTCCCTACTTTGGCCTGGCCTGCCAAACCAAAAATTGGCGCTTTTGCACGAAATCCATTGCTCTGCATTTCTGTTCCTTGAATAGGTAAATCAGGTGTCATCCCATTTATGGACTGATAAGTTCCTGGCGTATATATAGTTAGAGGATACGTGTAATTATTGCCATCATTGAAATAACCATAGCCGACAGATAAAGTGACATTCGTGCGGCGATCACCGTAGGTAATCATGCCCCAATGCAAGCCGCCAAAGCCTCTGCCTTGGTTGATATAGCCAGAAGAACCCAATAATGTTCCGAATCCATAATTGATTTTCGGATTGGCCGTGCCTCGGGTGTATTTCAAGGCTAGTGCAATTGGAGAGCCTATCCAGGTAGACATAATGCCGACAGAAAAATCTTTGTGCACCGCAAAATGTACTTCGGGGCCGTAAAGATTGATCATGGCGTAGTTTTCACCTTTTTTGATTGGGAAGCAGTTGGTCGTGAACTGATAACGGGTGGTAAATACACCCGCAGTGCTCACCTCTCCCTTCGAGATGTCTTCGTTATAATTAATCGGACGCATCGATTTGATATCACTTTTCGGAATATATATTTTACCCAATGATTTGGTCTCAATCAGGACTTCACGACCATCGTCTGAGAGGATCTGGCCCACGTATTCGTTGCCATCATTTTTGACAATTAAATATTTAGTGCTGTCCGTGCTTGGTGCAGTTGTGCTTGGTGTTTGCGCAAAAACGCTCTGGCTTCCAAGGAAGCAGAGCGCTAATGTAAAACACAATTGAAAGATTGTGTGGGTTTTCATGATGTGCTATTTTTTAGAACAATGTGTACAAATTTAGTAATAACGCTGCGGACTAGTTGTCTTATTAATTGGTTGTTTGCTCTTTTGGACGTTAAAGCCCATATTTACGCCTACAAATCCACCGCCTTTTTGTGAGCTGTAAAATACATTGACAGGGATATTCAAAGAACCTGCCTGGAACGTGCGGCCAAAGGCAATTAAGAATGAAGTGGCTAATTTTTTGGAACCATCTCTGTCCAAATGTTCGGTAAAACCTTGATATGGTGCTGCAATGAGCTCACCTGTATTTACGTTTACTTTACCTCCTGATGCAATCCATTCGCTTTGTGTGTAATAAGCACCTTCAGGTCCATACTCTGCATCTTTATCTAAGAAACCGATTGATGTCGATTTGACGCCAAATCTTGGGCCAAAAGCAAACTCCCAATTGGCTTTGCCAAATCGAAAACCATTTAACAATGAAAAAGAGGGGATAAAGTTGCTTTGCTCTAAGCCAGAGATATTGATGATGCCCTCAACCAATGCAGAAAAATTATCGGTACCAACGTACTGACCCTCGATCTGATAACCGATCATGGAGGTAAATGGTTGGATGCCTAATCCACCATAAATTTCAGGACGTGTGGCAAATTCACTCACGTCGCCCGTCATGGCTGCAAAACCAATACGCGGTCCGGAATTATTGATTTTACCTACGTTGTTTGAAGTAATGACTTCGTTTTTGAAGGCCAAGCGATCAGCAATCACTTTGTCAACGGTCAGTCCATGCATTTCTGCCAAGACAATTTCCACCATGCGTTGGATTTCTAATTCTTGGTTGTCAAATTCTCGAACTGCCGATCTATAAAGACTTTGTGCCTTGACATCGATGATTTTGACCGTAACGATAATTTTGTTGCCCAAACCATCAATAGAACCAGACATCACGTAATCTACTTTGAGTTCTTCGCCTAGTTTGGCAAGACAAGTTTGGCCATAACAACCCACTTTGTATTCTTCTTTCGCTTTGATGACTTCGTTCATGTCAAACTCATCGTAAACTTTGTACTTATTGATTTTGATGAGCTCTAGGCGCATCATTTTTGCCACTGATTCTGGTTTTACAGTTAGGGCGTTCACATTAGGATTCGCAACAGCGATTGTGCTGCTGGGCTGTGCAAAATAGCTCGCCATACCACTAAAGAAAATGGCCACTAAGATCAATACGGATTGTAAATTTTTTGTTTTCATAGCATATAATTTGATGCAACAAAGGTGAAACAAAGCGCTAGAAGGGCAAAACTGAATATCGGAGCCTCCAACTTAAGAGTTGCGAAAAACGCAAGTGTTAAGAGCGAAAGTCAAGATCTGCCTCAATTTTCTTGCGAAACATGCCTATTGTTTTTTCAAAATCGGCAAAGAAATTATTGCGCTCGCGTTCATTGACGACACTAATTAGGCTCGAGTTGGCCAATTGCTTATCAATCACTTGCTTGGCATCTTGCACATATTGCGCATCGGTAGTTTGCAAGTAATTCATGATATTATGTGAGAGAAATAAGCCTTGCTTGTCTTTGCTTTCATAATAAAATGCAGAATCGGCATTAATGGTTTCGTTGAGGTACAACTCAAAATGGTTACCAGTAGCTGGTACCTGCGTGCCATAAATAAACTTTTTACCGTGTGCGGCTTGATCGCGAAGGTGGGCAGAAAACATCATTAGGCGATCGCACAAAAACAGGGCGTAAGTGGGGTCTTCGAACTGATTTGATTTGAAATAATACTGGATTTGACGCAAGAAACCACGCATGAGTTCGGGGTCAAGTATTTCTACCGAAGAAATGGTGTTGTAGGATTGCAGAATAGATTTACCGAGTTCAAAAGCGCGATCAGATGTTTTTTCGTGGCGAAAAAGCACGTTTTTGTAGTCCGGTATTTGCAAGTGTGTTTTGGCCCAAAAGAACAACTTAAAGCGCACCAACTGCGGAAAATTCAAGAGCTGAAAAAAATGCGTGTTGTTGATTGTGAGCATGATTTTAGGGTCCTCTAGATGCCGCAGGCGTTCAAATGCTTCAAGAATGCCTTCTAGGTAAGATTCCAAAGAAAAGTCATAAGCGTTGAGGGGCGTATACCGAAAAATTACATTCGTTTTTTGTTGTAATATCAGAGAGTCAAAAGAGACGTCAAAGGTTTTACAAAGCCTTTTAAGTTCGTCGATGGTCAGCGCTGTTTCGTTGCGCATGCGGCGATACGCAGCATCCATGCTGATGTGCAGTGTTTCGCTCAAGACATGACCCAATGCATCGCCCGGCGGTAGTTTTGCCTTGATGATTTGCAATAATTGATCTTGTACGGTCTCCATGTCTTAAAACTTATAGAACCAACTGAGCATTGGCACAGGAAAAGAATAACTATTGACGTTGAGTTGATAGTTGACAATTTCTTCACGGCGGCCAATTATTCCAGCGAGCGTCACCTGAAAGGCTCTATTTTGATCTTTTTGAAAACGCATACCTGGCATGATCACAATATTGGTGTTTTTGACCTCATTAAAAGGGTCATTGTATACGACCGAACTTGGCTGACCTGTATTTGGATCGTAGAAATATTGGATTTGTTGATCGGTAAAAATGGTTCTTCTATTGCCACCAATGAGCATGACATCCCAGATAAAGCTCGCTTTTTTACCTACCGCGGCAATTCCCGAAATGCCAACAATTGGGGACTTGAAATTTCCTACTTTATTTTCGTAAGTAAGCATTTCTGGTATCGGAAAACTATATGCCCCTTGGCTAAAAACAGCTGCATAAGTTCCAGGTTGATAGTATGCATTCTGACTTGTAAAAGAAAAGCCAGAATTGAAATAACCATAACCTAAAGAAAGTGTTGCATTGCTGCGGCGCGTTCCGTAAGTAGCCATTCCCCAATGCAAGCCGCCGTAACCTTTAGCTTGGTTGAGGTAACCCGTAGAGGCCATGATGGTGCCTAGTCCAAAATTGAGTTTTGGATTTTGCGTGGGGATGGTATATTTCAAGGCCAATGCAATAGGGCTGGCTATCCAAGTGGCCATTATGCCGACACTCAGGTTGGGCAAGATCCCAAAATGTACTTCCGGGCCGTAGAGATTGATCAGCGCATAATTCTCCCCTTTTTTGATTGAAAACGCGTTGGTGGTGAATTGATACCTGGTGGTAAAAACTCCCTGCCCTAAGTATTCGCCTGCTTTGAAGTCTGTTTGCTCATCCACTAACGTTACACTTTTTACTTCTGATTTAGGGATATAAATTTTTCCGAGTTGTTGGGTCAATAGCAATAACTCACGGCCGTCATCGGATATTATTTGACCGACGTATTCTATGCCATTATTGCGAACAATCAAGTATTTGAGGGTGTCTCCTTCAGTTTTTGAGACTTGGGCGTTGGCCGCGTAAACAAAAGATAACATCAAAAAGAGCAATATATTTTTCATCAATCGAATTTAACAATATTAAAATTAATCATTCACGTAAGTTCTTTGCACGCGAGGTGAGATACTTGTAAGTATTTCATAAGAAATGGTTTGTGCCTTTTGAGCAAAAGTGCTCAAAGATTGTTGCGCGCCAATGATTTCAACTTCAGCGTCTGGCTGCGCATTTGGGGCCAAAACCATGATCATGTCCATACATACTCTTCCAATTGTTGGGCAATATGCTCCATCGATATACACCCCGCCTGCTCCATTGCTTAAATTGCGCTTGAACCCATCTGCATAACCGACCGGAATAATAGCAATTTGGGTATCCGCTGTTAATTCTTGCGTACAACCATAACCCACACAAGCTCCCTTCTTGAGTTGCTTCAATTGAGAAATCTGACTGATCCAAGAAATGACCGGCTTGAGTTTGGCCTCAAAAACAGGGTTGTGATTGACACCAAAAAGCCCGATGCCTAAACGCACCATATCGAATTGCGCCTCTGGAAAATGAGCAGCGCCTTCTGAGTTCAAAAGGTGTTTGAGAAAAGGATAGGGAAGCGCGGTTTGTAACTGACTGCATATATTTTTGAAACTCGTAATCTGCTGCGCATTCATTGGGTGGGCGGGCTCATCTGCACAAGCCATGTGGCTATATACGCTTTTTACACACACTTCGGGTTGGGCACTCAGTGTTTGCAACAATTGAGTGGTTTGCGCTGGCAAAAAACCCAAGCGGTGCATGCCGGTGTCAAACTTTAAATGGATGGGGTAGTCTTGGATTTGCGCAGCAATGAGTGTGCGGATAAACGCATCAAGGTGCACATGGCTATAAATGGCGGGCTCGAGTTGGTATTGAATGCAACTTTCGAATCCGGCGGGCTCTGCATTCATGACCAAAATTGGCAATTTAATTCCTGCCTGCCTGAGTAAAACACCTTCGTCGGCATAAGCGACACCAAAATAATTGACGCCGCCAGCTTGGAGTTGCTTTGCAATTTGATCTAAACCACCGCCATAGGCTTGCGCCTTGACCATAGCGAGTATTTGAGTAGTAGGCGCCAAACTTTGTTGGTATTGGCGCAAGTTGTGTTGTAGTGCAGACAGATCGTAACGCACCATCGTGCTATGCGATTTACGCTTCCATTTGGCAAGTAGCGCTTCGGCGAGCAAATGCTGATTGCCTTTGAGCAGGACAACATGGTTGGAAATGTCGGGAAGTATTGCGGGTAGCGCATCCCAAATAAAATATTGATCGATTTGCTGTGCTTCAAGTAGCCTTAAGATGTCTTCCTTTAGATGTTTTTGATTGGCGGCGAGCAAACAACAAACCAGCTTAGGTTGATCTTTTGCTGCGGCATTTAAAAAAGCCAAAGAGCCTTCAAAGGCAAGTAAATCAAGGTTATAAGCATCATTAATGATGGTGGCGCCTTGTATTCCTTCGAATGTTTCTAGGCGGTTGGCTAGTTTAGGTAGTTCTGCCACATCTTTTGAGCTACAAGCACCAAAATGAAGTGCGCAAGCAATGGCTACGCTTGCATTATGACCCCGTACGGGGTCATTGAAGGGTATTTTATCGATTAAAGAGTTGGAAGTTTCGGTGGTAAAAGCTTCTTGTTTGTCTCCATCGATGACCCAATCGGCGCCAATTGTCAAATAGTCGAGCGCTTGGTGATATGCGGCGTCTGAACTAAATTCATGTCTGAAACCCGTGTTTTTTGTCGTGATCACGACATAATTCGGTGCTAACATCGCTTGGAGTTTCTCCATTTCGCCAGGTTTGCTCACTGCCACCTCAATGAGTGCTAGATCTCCTTCAATCGGAAGTTGAAGCAAGGAAAGCGCCACACCAAGCTGCGAATTGTAACTTTTTGGGCTGCGCTGTACGTTGAGTTGGCCTGCCAACAAATGATAAATCCATTCCTTGACAGTAGTTTTACCTATTGCTCCGGTAATTGCCAATACAGGATAGCTGATTCTTTGGCGGTGAAATGCCGCAAGTTTTTGAAGACCTTCAAGTACGTTAGAGACGATGTAGTAGTTGGCGTCTGGATGCACCTCAGTGGGCTGCTGATCGAGCACAAACGCACGAATGCCTTTTTGAAGCGCATCGGTGACAAAATCAAATCCGCTCTGCTTGGGTCCGTTCAAGCCAAAAAAGGCCACGCCTTCACTTCGCGAAATTTTGCGCGAATCATAAACGACTTCTTGAACCATTAAATTGGTCTGGGCACCAATGCAGGTGGCCCCAAGAATATCTATAAATTGGGCGTGGGTAAGGCTAAGTTTCATGACAACGCTTTTTGATAACAAGTCCTGCAGAGGGGTTGGTATTTTTCTACGGCACCCACTAACACTTGCTCGGTTTGGGCTACCGTTCGGTGCGAAAACTGTGCTAATTTTCCGCAGTGAACACAAACCGCGTGTACTTTACTGACGTATTCTGCAATAGCCATCAGTTGCGGCATAGGGCCAAAAGGTATTCCTTTAAAGTCCATATCTAGACCTGCAACAATAATGCGCGCACCTTTGTTGGCTAATTCAGTGCAAACTTCGGTGATATGCGCGTCAAAAAATTGGGCTTCATCAATGGCCACAATTTGAGCTCCTGACCATAAATCGAGGATTTCAAGTGACGAAGCAATGCGCTTGGCTTCCCAACTTTGCCCTTGATGGCTCACTACTGCTTCTGTGGCATAACGATCGTCAATCATGGGCTTGAAAAGCACAATGGACTGTTTGGCAAACTCGGCGCGCTTGAGTCTGCGGATGAGTTCTTCGGTTTTTCCTGAAAACATAGAGCCACAAATCACCTCTATCCAACCTTGTTGTCCGTTTTCTTTGGTAAATTGCTCTAAAAACATAGTAGTGTTGAATGAGATTGTGAAATGTTTTCTAATTTTGATTCGGTAGTGCAATATACTGCCGATTGCACGAAATTAATAAGTTATAAGCAATGTCAGAAAAAAGTCCCTCTCTAATGATCAAAACAATTCTTGGACACCTTCAATCCGGTGTAGAAAAACTAGAATCTGGACACCTGAGTCCAGAAGATATGGAATTATTAGTCGAGGACGCCAAAGAACTCTATGAGCGCATGGTTATTTTGCGCTACAAAATCTACGAAACAAATGTTTTGGGTGTCAAAGAAGCTGTTATTTCTGCCAGTATTCGCCACACCGAAATTGAAACCCCTATTGACCTATTTGGCTCCATAGATGAACCCACCCCCGAACCAGCCTTCGAAGTCACTTTTGCAAGTGGCCAAAGCGATGAGCTCAATGCCGCCGTTTTCAATGACGAACTTGAAGATAATCTTGAAGAAGAACTTGAAGAAGCACACATTGAAGAGGAGCAAGAAGAAGAAGAAGAAGAACACATTGAAGAGCAAGAAGTAGAAGAAGAAGAACAGATTGAAGAGGAGCAAGAAGAGCGCATTGAAGAGAAGGAAGAGGACCGCATTGATGATGAAGAAGAGGAATTAATTGAGCACGCCGCGCCATCTAACTGGGAGCCTGAGTTTTCTGGAGACCAACCAATTTGGATGGCTGAGATGGAAGCCAACATCCGCGATAACCGCAGCGTATTTCCTTTGGAGAGTCTTATTGGTGCTTTCACACTCAACGAAAAACTTCAATTTATCAATGAATTATTCGACGGTTCGTCTGACGATTTCTCTAGCAATGTAAAGCAACTCGACCAACTCGCGTCTATTGATGCGGCCCGTAACATGATCGCCGAACTTGCCGATACCTACACCTGGGACACCGATTCAGAAATTGTCGAAGACTTCATGTACAAAATTTGTCGCCGCTATGCGACTGGCGCTTAGTCTCGTTTTTAGCCTAACGGTAGCTTTTGTCTATGGGCAGCACTATCCCTATCGGCAAACCATTTCTATGCTCTGCTCACCGCAATATGCCGGCAGAGGTTACGTTGAGGAGGGGAGGGTCTTGGCCGCCAATTTCATTGCTTCGGAATTCCACAAAATTGGGCTCAAACCCTTCAAAAAAAAATTCCAACAAACTTTTACCCTACCCGTTCAAACTTTTCCTGGCGCATGTACAATTGCAATTGGTAGAGACACCCTTCGTCCGGGTGTGGATTACCTCGTTGCACCATCTTCAGCTGCTGTAAGCCCTCAACAATACACACTCGTGTATTGCAACAGCGCTACTTTGTACCGAAGCATTAACGCTTTCAAACCTTGCCCAAAAGACCGCATATTGGTGATTCAGACCACAGGTTTTGGTGGCGACACCAATAAAGTCATGCAAGCTAGGCTTCAAGAGCTACAACAATTTGCAGCAACCATAGAACTCACTACTGCTAAGCTCACGTGGTCAGTAAGTCAGCAAGCAAGCCCCTACCCTTCTTTTCAAATTGTAGCTGCTGCGTTAGCTCACAAACCACAAAGTGCGTTTGTCTCCTTGGAAGCGGTGTTTCATCCCAAATTTACCTCGAGTAATGTCATTGGCTACCTGCCAGCCGCTGAAAACGCAAAGCACAAACCCTATTTAGTTGTGACAGCCCATTACGACCACCTTGGCAAGATGGGAAAAGACACCTACTTTCCGGGGGCCAACGATAACGCTTCGGGTGTAGGCATGCTACTGTACATAGCGCAAGAATTGAGTCAGCAGCGCAAGCCCGAATTCAATTATGTATTCATTGCCTTCGGTGCTGAAGAGGCAGGGCTTGTTGGGTCACATTACTTTGTAGAACACCCGCTATTTGATTTAAAACAAATTCGCTTTTTACTCAATACAGACATCATGGGAAGTGGCGAAGAAGGCATTACTGTGGTAAACGCCACTTTATTCAAGCCAGAGTTTGAAAAATTAGTTGAAATGAATCTGGAAGCTAAGTATCTCACGCAAGTAAAGTCTAGAGGGCCAGCAGCTAATTCAGACCACTATTTCTTTACAGAAAAAGGTGTTCCAGCATTTTTCGTTTACACCATGGGGCCCAATAAACACTATCACGATATTGAAGACAAAGCGGAAGAATTGAGTTATGCGGCTTTTGAACCACTCGCTGAGCTCCTTCTTCAATTCATGAGGTCATTTTAAGCGCCGCACTAAATAACTCGTTTGCAAAATAAGTACGCTCAACGAAAGCCCTAATAGGTAAAGGACCAACTCTACGCTTTGATCCGTATAAATGAGTGCCAAACTCACCGATAAATAGCCTAATAATTGGGTCACGCTGATGATCAAAAACCGGAAAGTTTGAGCGACCGCATCTCCGTTATTCTTGATAAAAAGAATACCGGCTGAAATCAAAACCAATAATAATGAGATGAATTGAATGCTCCATAATTGCTCGAGAGGTAATTCAAAAATACCCACCAAAGCAAGGATCAGAAAGACCACATGGACAGCCAATAAAGTGGCCAAATACGACCGAGGTGTAATTTGCTTTTTTAGATTAGTTTTCACGATTGAGCGCATTCACTTCTTTAATGATGAGATACAAGCCAATACCAACTCCGAGTAACGCTAAAATGATTGTAAATAGACTACTGGTAGTGAATTTTTGATCGAGCCAAATACCCAACCATGTAAAACCTCCGATAACCGCGGCCATTTGAAAGGCAGCTGTGGTGAACTTGAGATATGGGTTGGCGGAACTGCGTTTATCAGTCATTGAAGGAAGCCTCCACATCTAGTTTGTGCGTACTGACACCAGCGCGCATGACGCAAGCACCTTCAAAGAAAGCGCCTTCTTCTATGTGGAGTTTCATGGTCTGGATATCGCCTTTGATGCGCGCAGTTGCGCGCAATACCAAGAGGTTTTCTACCATTAATTTACCATCCATAGCGCCGTCTATTTCGGCGTTCAGACAAACGAGGTTGCCATTGATTTTTCCTGAGGTGCCAATAACAACGCGGCCCGCACAAGAAACGTTGCCGTTGACTTCGCCTTCGAGAAGGATATTGGTATCTGAGGTGAGGTCGCCATTGATTTCTGTGCCGGCAATGATGCGGTTAGTGCGGTCGGTGGTGTCGGGTGCTTGCGAACCTCCGAAAATGTCTTTTCTTAGCATAAAGCTTAGTAATTATCGATGAAAAATCCTTTATAATCACCAAATTTCGACGTTTCTATCAACTTTTTCAAATTTTCTTGATTGATAATGAAAATTTTATTGTTTTGATAGTCATCTAGATACTCTGCTCCGGCCTTGTAGGCATTCAGGTAATCCCAGGCAATTTTGGTTGTAGGAAAATCGGAAATCAGGATAAAATTCTTTTCGTCGAGGGTCGTCTTGACACTCACCTTTACTTTAGAAGTTTTGAAAGCCTTGGTAGAAAAATTGGAGACTGTGGTGCGCAAATCGTCTGCATCTTCGTCTTCGTCGAGGAGCACAATTACAAACTGCGTCACGTTTGGTGTAAACGTAAAGATCGATTTTTCTTTGGACGGCGCATTGAGCTCAAATTTAGAATAACCTTTCTTGAGAATCTCTAACATTTCTTTGGCACGTGCTGCCTGGTCAGACTTCGGTTTTTCATCGATAATGCGCTGTAAGAGCGGCACCAAGACTTGCTTGTCTGCGGTTTGCTGCCCAATAGCCAAGGCATTGAGCAATAAGTACTCTGCTCTGTAGGCATTGGCCGGATCGTTGTCTATGACTGTTTGAGTTGCTGCTTGCACTTGCGAAAAATATGCTTGGTCGTATTTTTTAAGCAACTCAAGATACGCTTGTTGGTCTTTTTGTGCACTTAGCTTTTGCTTCACATAAAAATCGGGGTCTTTGAAATACTTGGCAGCATCGGAACTCGGATACTTCTTGAGGATGTATTGGCGGTATTTGTCGGCATCTGCAGATTGCTCATAAATTTTAAAGAGTTGGAAGGCCGCAGAGAGATCGGTTGGGTGGTCTATATTTTTGTCGAGGATGTCCAAGAACTGAGCAGCTGCTAACTCTGTTTCATTGAGAATTTCTTTATAGAGCACACCAGAGGTATAGAGCGCCTCTAAAAGTCGTTCTTGTGAGGCCTTAAGTGCCTCTGCAGTCAGTGGAATATCTTTGAGTAGGCTCTCTACGGAAAGTGAATCTTTTGGGTCTGAGGTAGCTTGGGCTTGTGTGCTGTCTTGGCCTTGTACGGCAAGGTTGGCATTTAGGACAATGCGCTCACTGCGGCGCCAGTCGTCGGTGTTTTCTCGCATGCCCCAATTCTTGCGAAACTCATTATACCCTTCCTCGCGGAGTTTGGTATTATTGAAAATGAATTTGTTGGCGTTGGCGTTGGTGTTTGTGGGTTGGCTTTGTTGCAAAGCGAGCAGCTTGGCCGCCTCGAGTTCTTTTCGGCGTTGTTCATCTCGCTTGATTTGCTTGAGTGTTTCTTTAAGGAAATCTTCGCGGTCTTTTTCAGAGAGTGCGGCAATTTTTTGAACGGAGTCTTCGAATTGGGCGGTTTCTATGGCCTTGACTAAATCGGCTAGTTTGGTGGCTTTGCTTTTGATTTGTTCGCCGTTAGGGTAGTCTTCGGTAATGAAACGCGAACTTGAATCGTAATATTTTTGAGCGTAAACAAAGTTTTTCTCTTGAAAAGAAAGATCGCCGAGTTTTTCGTATGCTTGTGCGCGCTGACGCTTGTTGTTGTTGGAGTAAAAAGCTGCGGAGGTAAGGTGAGATTTGGCCAGCGACTTGTTGCCTTTGTTGATTTCCATCAGGGCCATGGCGTAGTAAATTTGGTCTTTGAACGTAGCGTTTTTGGCATCGCGCAGCATTTTTTGTAGATCGGCCATGAGGCGGTCGTCTCCACTCACAATTGCACGGTTGAGGCGCGCATTAAATGCGATGTCTGCGGCGGCGGCGGCCTTATAAGCTTTACCGAAATGCACTGCTGCTTCTGGCAAGTTGTTTTGTTGTTGATGCACTTGCGCCAAAATGTAATTTAGGCGTGCTTTTTCTTTGGCGTTTGAGCATTTGGCAATAGCGAGTTCTAGGCCTTCGATAGCTACATCGTATTCTCGGCGACGCAAAGCGAGGTCTGCATGGGCGCGATGTATTTCAAATTGTAAATTCTTAGACATCTGGGGGCCGGCTTGCGGATTCTTTTTGCGCAAGAATGGAATGTAGTCTGTGAGTTGTTTGTCGTTTTGGATTTCGGCGCGTTCATTGAGCGCATCTAAAATCAGTTTGGCATCGGCGTATTTGCGCTGCTCTATGTAAATGCGGGCAATCCAAAGGCTGGCGACATAAGCACTCTGGTCTTTGTCAAAAAAACGCTTGACAAACTGAAAATTATCTAAGGCTTTTTGGTAGTCTCTGCGGTAAAAATAAGCCTCGCCAACGGTGAGCCAGTTTTCGTCGATCCATTTATTGTATTCTACGGTTTTGTAGAACATGTTTTCGGCGGTAGGCATACTGTGATTGAGGATTACTTTGGCACATTTAACCACTGCGGTGTCTATGGCAGGCAACATCCCTTTGACTTCTTTTTCTGAGGGCACAGGAAAAACAGGCAACAAAGCGTAAAAATCTTCTTTTCTGGCGTCTTGGTAAGTTTTTAGGGATACGCGCAGTAATTCTTTGGCGTTGAAATGGCCATTGTATTTGGCGGTGGTTTGATGATAAAAGCGATTGAGCGGCGTATTGTTTTCTGTCGAACAAGCCCATGACAAGAAGAGCAAAAGCAGTGTCAGGAAAAAATGTAGACTTGTACGCATGGAGAATTAAAGGCGTTATAACGCAAAAATTGCGTTTTTAGTGTGTGTTTTATGCAATATTGGTAAAGACCTGTTGGATGTCGTCGTCGTCTTCAATTTTATCGAGCATTTTTTCGATGTCGATGAGTTGTTCTTCTGAGAAATCAACGGGGCTCGTTGGAATGCGCATAAGGCTCGATTTTTGAACCTCAATTTGCATGTCTTCGAGTGCTTTGGCGAGTGTTCCAAAAGCAGTGTAGTCGCCGTAAACAACAATTTGATCTTCCTCTACCTCAATTTGCTCACAACCGGCATCGATGAGCTCTAACTCGAGCATTTCAGGATCTATTTGAGGTGTTTTGGTGATTTCAAAAATACTTTTGCGCGCAAACATGAATTCCATGGAGCCATTTGGCACTACGCCACCGCCCGCTTTGTTAAAGTAAGACTTGACATTGGCTACTGTTCGGGTTGGGTTGTCGGTAGCGCACTCAACATAAACCAAAACGCCATGAGGGCCTTTGCCTTCGTAATTGACTTCGGTAAAAGAGGCAATATCTTTTTGAGCTGCGCGCTTGATAGCAGACTCGATATTGTCTTTGGGCATGTTTTCAGATTTCGCATTTTGAATGGCGGTGCGCAACTTAGCGTTGGTTGAGGGGTCCATGCCGCCTTCTTTGGCAGCCATGGTGATGGCCTTGCCTAGTTTTGGAAACATTTTGGACATTTTGTCCCAGCGTTTTTCTTTGGCTGCTCTGCGGTATTCAAATGCTCTTCCCATGATGCGTATACTTTTGAGCAAAAGTAAGGAATTCGCAAGGAAAATTCAAGTGCTGTTTTAGCCCGTTAGGCCAAAATCTGCTCGATGTAGTTGAGCAGTGGCTCTTTTCCGAATCCGGATTCAGCAGATGTGGTGAAAACAGGTGGTAATTCGGCCCAATGCTTGAGCATTTCTTTTTTGTATTTGGCCAGGTTCTTTTGCAGCGCTGTGCTAGATAATTTGTCGATTTTAGTAAAGACCATTGAAAATGGCAAGCCTTTTTGACCACACCAATTCATGAACTCGATGTCAATTTTTTGGGGCTCTAAACGCGCATCTAGCAAAACAAAAATATTGAAGAGGGTTTCGCGCTTGGTTAGGAAATCAGCAATAAAGCGTTCAAACGAGCTGCGTTGGGTGCGGCTTACTTTTGCGTAACCATAACCAGGTAAATCGACAAGATACCAATGTTCGTTGATCAAAAAATGATTGATCAGCTGGGTTTTTCCGGGCGTTCCGGAAGTTTTGGCTAGGCCCTTTTTGGACGTTAGCATATTGATTAACGATGATTTACCTACGTTTGATCTGCCAATAAAAGCGAACTCAGGTTTGCCGTCTAGCGGACACTTGCTTACTTCAGTATTGGAAATGGTAAATTCTGCGCTTTTGATTTGCATCTTGTAAAGTTACTTTAAACTTTTATTTTTTTGTGAAATTCTGAACAATCTATCTTCAAGGTTGTTTATGAATTCTACACACAAGATGGCAGAGTATAAAATCAAAGATATCGAAATCCTAACGGGCATCAAAGCGCACACCATTCGCATATGGGAAAAGCGCTACGGCATGCTCATTCCAGAGCGTACCGATACCAAAATCCGGACCTACACCGATGCGGACTTATCTTTTTTACTCAATGTAAGTTTATTGAACAAAAAAGGACTGAAAATTTCGAAAATCGCCACCATGGGCACCACCGCCATACACCACATGGTCTCCGAAATTCGACTCAATTCTTCTATAGATAACGCAGAGGAAAAACTCATTTTAGCTTTACTCGAACTCGACGAACAACTCTTTCGCAACACACTCAACGACCTCATCAAGAACAAAGGCTTGGAGGCTACTTTTTCTGAAAATCTCATCCCCTTCCTAGACCGCATTGGCGTCATGTGGTTGGTCAATAGTATTTCTGCTGCGCAAGAGCACTTTATCTCTAATTTGATCCGTCAGAAAGTCATCACTGAAATTGACAGACTTCCTATTCCCCCTAAATCAAAGGAAAGTGTACTGCTCTTTTTGCCCGAGCACGACTGGCATGAGATAGGCTTGCTTTTTTATCAATATTTATTGAGGTCAAAAGGTTATTACACCTATTATTTAGGCCAAAGCTTACCATACGACTCCTTGGTAGACTGCATTGAGCGCTTGAAGCCTACGGTTGTATTGAGCAGCTGGCTTACCGCCGTTGATCAGCATTTTATTGTCGGGTATTTCAAACAGCTTCACAACGATGCGCCAAACGTGCGTTATATCGCCGGTGGTGCGCAAATTCACACACACTCTACTGCGCTCAAAGACCTCATTACCGAAGTCAAGAACTCGGCAAGCCTTATTGCTTTGTTTGCTTAAGCATTTTGGCTTAAAGGACGATATTCACAATTTTTCCGTGTACCACAATCACCTTCTTAGGCGTTTTGCCTTCCAACCATTTCTGTGTTTCGGGTTTATCCAAAATATGCACCTTCACTTCTTCCATAGAAAGTGAGAGATTTAGCGTGGCTTTATAGCGCATTTTTCCATTGAAAGAGACCGGGTAGTCAAAAGTAGACTCCGTGAGGTAACTTGGGTCAAAAATTGGATACTCCGTTGTAAAAATAGTTGAAGATGCAGGTTGTAATTGCGCCCAAATTTCTTCACAAATATGGGGGGCATAGGGCGCCATGAGCATAGTCAGTTGTTCAAGGATATGGCGATTGTTGCACTTTTGCTCTGTGAGTTCATTGACGCAAATCATAAAGCTTGAAACACCCGTATTGAAGGAGAAACGCTCGAGGTCGTCGGTGAGTTTTTTGATTGTTTTGTGCAGTGTTTTGAGTGCTGCTGGACTGGGTGGGTTGTCTTCAACTTCGAACTGACCATTGAGGTGAAATAAACGCCAATATTTTTTAAGAAAGCCATGTACACCCGTAATTCCTTTGGTATCCCAAGGTTTACTTTGCTCTAGCGGGCCTAAGAACATCTCGTACATGCGCAGGGTGTCGGCACCATATTTTTCACAGAGGTCGTCTGGCGTCACTACGTTGTACCAACGCTTAGACATTTTGTCTACTTCTCTTTTGACCAACACCTTGCCATCGGCATTACAGACAAATTCTTGATTGGCAAATTGAGGTTGCCATTTTTTGAGCGCATCTAATTGGATGCTTTCGTCGTCGTTGAGCAGGTCAATTAAGATGCGCACCTCTCTAAAGCCTTCCATATTTGTTGGAAGCATGTCCAGAGAATACATTTTTTGATCGGGGCCCATATAAGCAATCGCTGATTTACCGAGGATCATGCCTTGATTGATCAGTTTGGCAAAAGGTTCGTCAAAATGAATGAAGCCTAAATCGTGAAGTGCTTTGGTCCAGAAGCGCGCGTATAATAAGTGACCAGTAGCGTGCTCGGAGCCGCCGATGTATAAATCGACTTGGTTCCAATAAGCGAGCTTTTGAGGGTCTGCGAAAGCCTCTTGATTGTGCGGATCCATGTAGCGCAAAAAATACCAAGAGCTACCAGCCCAACCTGGCATGGTGTTGTATTCCATGCGCTCGCCCAACTGGCAAGACCACGCTTCTTTGGCAGCTCTGGCAAGTGGTGGTTCTCCGTCTTCAGTAGGTAAATAAGCATCTACGTCTGGCAGCGTAACGGGCAGTAAAGCGTCGTCTACGAGTTGCGGGAGGCCGTCTTGGTAATATACCGGGAAAGGCTCGCCCCAATAACGCTGGCGCGAAAAAACGGCATCGCGCAGACGGTAATTGGTTTTGCCTTGGCCAATACCTTTTGCTTCTATGGCAGCAATTGCTTTTTCCATTGCCGCTTTGGGATCGAGACCGTTAAGGAAGTCTGAATTGGCAATTACAGCGTCTTTTTCGGTGTAAGCAGCTTGTGAGATGTCTTGAGCAGCAAAAATATTTGGAATAGGCAAATTGAAATGCTTGGCGAAGTCGTAATCGCGTTGGTCTCCGCATGGCACAGCCATGACCGCGCCCGTGCCGTAAGAAGCCAAAACGTAATCGCCGATCCAGATCGGGATTTCTTGGCCTGTAAAAGGATGCAAAGCATAGGCTCCGGTAAAGGCGCCCGTTATGTTTTTGACATCGGCTTGGCGGTCTCTTTCGGTCTTGAGTGCGGCTTGTTGCTGGTAAGCCGCTACCTCCGCTTTTTGACTTGTTGTACAAATTTGTGCAACGAAAGGATGTTCGGGTGCCAAGACCATGAAACTGACGCCAAAAATAGTGTCAGGGCGCGTTGTAAACACTTCTATTTGAAGACCGGTGTCTTTTACTGCAAATTGTACGCTAGAGCCCTTAGACTTGCCTATCCAGTTGCGTTGTTGTTCTTTGAGTGCGTCGGTCCAGTCGATGCGCTCTAAGCCTTCTAACAAGCGCTCCGCGTACGCTTTGATGCGCATAGACCACTGCATCATGCGTTTTTGCTCTACCGGATGCCCACCGCGCTCTGAAACACCATTGACGATTTCGTCGTTGGCCAAAACAGTGCCTAAAGCAGGGCACCAATTGACCCAACTTTCCGCTAAGTAAGCCATGCGGTATTGTTGCAATACAGCTTCTTTTTGAGCGAGTGAAAACGCTAGCCAAGTTGTGGCGTCAAAATGTTGTTGGCACTCGTGAACAGCCTGAACATGTAAATTTCCCTCTTTCTCAAAGGTAGCGATCAGCACCGCAATTGGTGCAGCTTTGTCTGAAGTGAGGTCATAATAGGCGTCAAATAATTGCTTGAAAATCCATTGGGTCCATTTGTAATAAGACGGGTCAGAGGTGCGCACTTCTCGGTCCCAGTCAAAACTAAAACCCATGAGGTCAAGTTGCTGACGGTAGCGCGCAATATTTTCTTTAGTGGTAATGGCCGGATGCTGGCCGGTTTGAATAGCGTATTGTTCAGCAGGTAAGCCAAATGAGTCATAACCCATCGGGTGCAAGACATTGAAACCTTTCAAACGCTTGTAGCGCGCAAAGATATCAGAAGCAATGTATCCGAGCGGATGCCCTACGTGTAAACCTGCTCCTGACGGGTATGGGAACATATCCAAAACATAAAATTTTGGCTTGGTGCTGTCTTCGCTTACTTGATATGTTTTGCGCTCTTGCCAAAGTTGGCGCCATTTGGCTTCGATTGCGTTGAAAGTGTAGTCCATGTTTACTTATAGAAAGCACAAAGATACAAAGCTTGGGCTTAACGCAATAGAAAGTATGCGCCAAGTAACAAAAGCAAAGCGTCATAAGAGCGCTTGGGCAAGCGCAGTTCTTTTCGAAATACCAATAAGACTATCATGATATAGAACCAAGGTAAGCCCAATAAATACGACGTGAAAGTGAGCAAGAAATCAATAACAAAACCTGCATTTCTTACACCTAGGATACCCGCAACCGTTTTGAGCTTGCCGTCATCTTCCTGTATGTCATCGAGGTCTGCTTGTAAACTCAAAGCAAGGTATAAAACAATGAATGCCAAATACAATAAACTCCAATGACCAGACAAACCTGAGATCAAATTCAGTTGCACAAACCACATTAAAGGAATCAGCAAGTTCTTCAAAAAAGGTATTTGACGCCACTTTAAGCCTTTTTCATATTGGCTGGTCAACAATACTTGTAGCAGCAGCAACAACCAGAACCAAACAAAAGGCAACAAAGCCTGAAAGACCCATGCGTAAAGGATAGCGCACAATAAACCTAAAATCAATTGTAAACGCTGATGCGCAGCTGTTTGCATCCAAAAATAGACTTGGCCAATGAGCAGCCCATTGAGTAGCGCTTGATACACCTGTAAAATTGAAAGGCTGTCTCGTCCATTGCTGTATGCAAACAAGCCCAAGCTATAAACGGCTACAAAAAGTGCCAACAATAAATTTCTGAAGAAGCTAGTTTTCAATGGCCTCAGTGATTTGTTCGATTGGAATTTGTGTCACACAAGTACAGGAGTGACCATCTTGACAACGCTGGCAATTAGCCTCAAAAACGAGTGCCCTTGCACCTGCTCCTAAAGCTGCCCAGCGCCCCGGATGGATCGGTTTGCGGCTAGCAAACAGACCAATTGCTTTAATGCCACACAAACCAGCGATATGGTATGGGCCGGTTGAACAAGCGACCAATGCTTTGGCTTTTGAAATGATCTGTATGAAGGTGGGTAAGTCCCATTGGCCAGTGGCATCGGTAATGGCTGGATGCGACGGAATTTGCGCACGAAACAGTGCACCTTCTTTTTCTGTTCCGGTAAAAAAGACCTGATAATCCTTTTCAACAAGTGCCAAGGCCAAGGCCAGGTATTTCTCCACAGGATACTCTACTCCGCTTCCATTTGATTTGGGATGGATAAGAACGGTTTGACTCCAATCGTGATCAACTAAATGATTGGTTAAGTTTGGAGTCTTGAAGCTCAAATTATTTGAAAGTTGTAAAAAAGTAGGAACTTTTGTCAATCCTAGCGGAGCAAGTAACTTGAAATTCAGCTGCGACTCATGCAAGTCAGAGCGCTTGCGCGAAAAATTTGGACGGCTATTACAAGTAAAAAGATGAAAGAAGCGATGTGCAGTGCCAATGCGCATAGGAATTTTAGCCGCTTTACACCATTGTGCTACCATTCTGTTTGGGAACAAATGTATGACGACGTCAAATTTACCCAACTGTTTGTCTCGCTCATTTTGTGAAGATTGCTCAAGCTCCTCTAAGCTAAGTAAATGATCGATAGGTTCAAAACAAGCCACAACGGGCCGGGTATAATTCCGGCATAAATACGTGAGTTCAGCCTTTGGATAAGCTGCAGCTAGTGCCTGGCAAACGGGTAGTGTCAAGCAGACATCGCCAATTGCGTCAGTTCTTGAAATTAAGATGTTGATCGGATCAAGCATTTTGCCAGCATTTACGAAGTTTTGTATACTTCTGTTGGGTAGCATATGCACTCCTGACGGCAATGTGCCATCCAGCCACGCCATCTAAATATCCTTTTTTAAGGAGGTATGATTTAAGGAATTGCGCCAATACTTTCAGATAAAGTTTGAGCAAGCTACAGCGAACCTTTCGATCAAAAAGTTCATTGGCGGCAATCTCGGAAAAGTATGCTATTTGTTTGAAATGATCTGCTTTTGTATAATAGGAATAATGCAATAGGTCACCGTTCAAGTGCAGAATAGGTAAATCGGTCTTTGGCAAGAGCTGGTCATGAGGGTTGATGCCGCCCCAATGCGCGTCTGCTTTTGTGACAAGTCTCAATTTGGTATCGGGATACCAACCGCTATGATGGATCCACTTTCCACAATAATTAGTAAGTCGGTTCATCGTAAAACCACCTTTTTGAGGCAAGTCTTTTTTGATCAATAGAAGTGCAGTTTTTAACTCAGGCGATAGCGCTTCATCGGCATCTAAGGATAAAACCCAAGAATGGCTTGCGCGTTGGAGTGCTTCATTCTTTTGCTGGATATGCCCTTCAAATGGGTGTTGCTCAAAACGAACGTTAAAAGTGGCGCAAATTTGTGCAGTTGCATCGGTAGAAAAGGAATCGAGAACGAGAATTTCGTCGCAGACGTCTTGAAGAGAGCTCAAGCAACGGGCAATATTCCGGGCTTCGTTGTAGGTAATAATGACGCCAGAAATCCTCATGACAAGTTATTTGATGCGAATGCGCTGCCCAATGTCAATACTATTGACTTTGACGCCTGGATTGAGGCGCTGTAGTTGTGCTTGGGTGAGGTTATTGCGTTGGGCAATTTTTCCGAAGGTGTCGCCGGCACGCACAGTGTAGTATTTTTTAACTGGAGCTGGCGGAGTAGGTGTTGTGGGGGTGGGTGCAACTTGTAGCTGCGTTTGATTGGTGTAAATTGTCAGCTTCTGTCCGACATAAATGTTGGTGGTGCGCAGTGCATTCCATTCCATCAGTTGTTCGATAGAAACGTTGTAGAGAATGGCAATTTGACGTAAATTTTCACCACTCTTTACTTTGTGATACAATAAATTGGTTGTGGGTGGCGTAGTGCTGAGCAGGGTGTCTGCCTGAGCCGAAACAATACTACTCGAATCTTTTTGAGTGGAATCTGGCGCTATTGGAGGAGCTACCATAATTGGTTTGGGGTGATAAATAGCTTCTTCCAGTACATACAGTGAATCTTCATAGCTGACCAACAGACCAATTTTATCTAGCGGGCCGGTCACACAACGAGCCGGACTCATTTTTGGAATAAAAGTAGTTTTGTAAACAGGGTTGAGACTTTGTATTTCGGTGAGCTCCCAATCTACAAGCTTAGCAATGGTTTGCATGTGCACACCACTCTTGACGCACATGGTGTCTAGCTGTGCATTGTGGATCTTGGCCTCCATTGGAATAATGTTGTACTCAGCATGATAGGTCATCATGTAGGCGGCAGCTATAAAATTTGGCACATAACCTTGCGTTTCTGCAGGCAAAAAAGGTCGGACTTCCCAATAAGTTGTTTTACCGCCTGATTTTCGAATGGCATGATTCACATTGCCGGGCCCTGCGTTGTAGGCCGCCAGGGCTAAGTTCCAGTCACCGTAGATGCCATAGAGTTGTTTGAGGTAACGACACGCCGCATCAGTTGCTTTTTCTGGATCCATGCGCTCATCTATGTAAGAATTTTCTTCCAGGCCAAAATAAAGCCCTGTTTTGTACATAAACTGCCACAAACCTAGCGCTCCAGCTCTAGACTTCACTTGCGGACGCAAACCACTTTCAATGACCGATAAGAAACGAAGTTCAAGCGGCAAGCCATACTCGGTGAGTTTCTCCTCAAAGAGATCAAAATAAAGTGCCGAGCGGCCTAGTGCTACGCGAATAAAACCGCGGCGTTGGGCAGCAAAAAATTTAATCGTAGACAGCGTGGCTGCATTGCAATCGAGCTGAAAGGGGGTGAGCTGGTTCATTTTAGCCAGACGCGCACAAATCACAGAGTCAGAAAAGGCAGGGATTTGCCCTGGAGCATAGTTGAGTGCAGTGATAATGGAATCGTAATTATTGGTATTCGCATAATCGGCGTAGAACAAATTCAAGCTTTGCTGCACGGCATTGACAAACGGATCTGGGTCAAGGGAGTCTGAAGGGCGCACCAAATGTGCAGGCTTTTGTGCTGCCAATGTGGTAGTGGAGATCATTAAGATAAAGACACAAAGCCACTTCATTAGAGAACTTCTTGTAATTTATCGGCTGCATGAAAAAGTAAATCTTCCTCGAAATCTTGGGCCATTAACTGAATGCCATATGGCAATCCGTTGCTGTGGACACCAAAAGGCAAGCTGATGGCAGGATTACCTGTGAGGTTGGCATGGACAGTAAAAATATCCTGTAAATACATCTGAATCGGGTCTTTAACCGCATTCATTTCAAAGGCTGTGGTGGGGGTAGTTGGTAACAAGAGGACGTCGCACTGGCTCAAAAGCGCCGATGTGCGGTCTTTGAGGATGCGTCTAACTTGCTGACCTTTTGTGTAATAAGCATCGTAATAGCCGTGTGAAAGCACGAAGGTGCCGGTCATGATGCGGCGCTGGACCTCAGGGCCGAATCCTTGACTACGCGACTTCACGTAAGTTTGTTCTACTCCTTTTGCATCTGCACTCCTGTATCCATAATGCACGCCATCAAAACGCGATAAGTTAGAAGAAGCTTCAGCGGTGGTGAGTACGTAATAGGTGGGTACCATGTAGTCCAGAAAAGGAAAGCTCACCTCAATGATTTCATGACCTTTTGCACGTAAATCAGCAAGTAATTGCTGCAGTTTTGCTTTGATTTCTATGTCAAGACCAGGATGATCGAGGCACTCTGCTAAAACGCCAATCCTGAGCTTCTCAGAAAAATTCGTTCGGGTTTGATATGTCTTGCTAGAACTTGTGGCATCGTAGGGGTCTTCTCCGGCGCTAAGCGCTAAAAGTAGCTGGGTGTCGGAAAGTTCGTTGGTAAAAAAACCAATTTGATCAAATGAAGAGGCATATGCGATAAGGCCATAACGGCTCAGGCGGCCATAAGTTGGCTTGATGCCGAAAGTGCCTGTCCAGGAAGCGGGTTGGCGTACCGAACCACCGGTATCAGAACCGAGCGAGACCGTACATAAATTAGCTGAAACCGCAACTGCACTGCCGCCGGAAGATCCGCCGGGAACGTAATTGGGTTTCCAGTTGTTGTGCACAGGACCAAAAGCAGAGTTTTCGTTGGAACTTCCCATGGCGAATTCATCGCAGTTGAGGCGACCGATGATGATGGCGTCTTGGTCGATGAGACGTTGCAAAACTGTTGCTGTATAAATTGATTCAAAACCCGCGAGGATTTTAGAAGAAGCACTTACTTTATGGTCTTTGTAACAGATGTTGTCTTTGATACCGACAATAACGCCTGCGAGCTGACCCGCGGTGCCAGCTTGAATTTTCTGATCTACCAGACGCGCTTGAGCACGGGCTGAATCGGTAAATACTTCGAGAAAAGCATTGAGGTGAGCATGTGCTTCAATGGCTACAAGGTGTTCCTCAACGAGGTCCAAAGCCGTTTTGCCAGAATGCAAGGCGTTCTGGATCTCTGCGATTGTGCGGTACATGCAGTTATTTTTCTTCTTTAGAAATTTCGGTAGTAGGCTCGTCCGTATTGTTTTCGCCTTTGGATGCGTCTTTGAATTCCTTAACGCCTTTGCCCAAACCTTTCATGAGTTCAGGGATTTTTTTACCACCAAAGAATAGTAAAACAATTGCAAGGATGAGGATGATTTCAGTTGGTCCGAATTTGCCCATAATTTCTGTTTTTTTGACTTACAAAACTAATGAAAATTAGCTTTGCACTTGGGGTTTATAATTTTCTTGCCACTTCTACTTCTTCATAAGCTTCGATGATATCTCCAATTTTGATATCGTTGAACTTATCGATATTTAGACCACACTCATAATTGTTTTTGACTTCTTTGACGTCGTCTTTGAAGCGCTTGAGCGAGCCTAAGCTGCCTGAATGCACCACAATGCCATCGCGGATGAGACGGATTTTGGAGCTGCGCTTGATAATGCCGTCTAGGACATAACAACCTGCAATGGTGCCAACTTTAGTGATCTCGAAGGTCTCGCGTACTTCGGCAGAACCGAGCACTTTCTCTTCAATGTCTGGTGATAACATGCCTTCCATTGCCGCTTTGATTTCTTCAATAGCCTTGTAAATAATGGAATACATGCGGATATCAATTTGCTCTGTTTCGGCCAATTTACGTGCAGATAAAGTCGGACGAACCTGGAAGCCAACAATAATGGCGTCTGATGCAGATGCCAAGTTGACATCGGCTTCGGTAATGGCCCCCACTCCTTTGTGAACAATGTTGATCTGAATTTCTTCAGTAGACAAGTTGAGTAAGGAATCGGAAAGTGCTTCGATAGAACCGTCGACATCACCTTTAACAATGATATTGAGTTCTTTGAAGTCTCCGATGGCCAAACGGCGTCCGATTTCGTCGAGGGTGATGTGTTTGGTGGTACGCAAACCTTGTTCGCGGTAAAGTTGTTCGCGTTTTTGTGCGATTGATTTGGCTTCTTTTTCGTCGTCTAGGACGTTGAATTTGTCTCCTGCACTTGGTGCACCACCGATACCAAGAACGGATACAGGCTGCGCCGGACCAGCTTCTTTGAGTGGTTGTCCGTGTTCATCTTGCATGGCGCGCACGCGGCCGTAATAACGACCCACTAGGATGACGTCGCCGATGCGCATGGTACCTGCTTCTACAAGCATGTTGGTTACGTAGCCTTTTCCTTTATCCAAAGAAGATTCAATGACGGTTCCGACCGCATTTTTTTCTGGGTTGGCTTTGAGCTCAAGGAGTTCTGCTTCGAGGAGAACTTTATCTAAGAGCGCGTCTATGTTGAGGTTTTGTCTAGCAGAAATTTCTTGAACTTGGTATTTTCCGCCCCAGTCTTCGACGAGGATATTCATGGCCGAAAGTTGCTCGCGAATGCGATCGGGGTTGGCTCCTGGCTTGTCGATTTTGTTGATCGCAAAGATCATTGGGACATTGGCCGCCTGGGCGTGCGAGATAGCTTCTTTGGTTTGTGGCATGACGTCGTCGTCTGCTGCTACAATAATGATGGCAACGTCTGTGACCTGCGCACCACGTGCACGCATCGCCGTAAAGGCTTCGTGACCTGGTGTATCGAGGAAAGTCATTTTGCGGTTGTCCTTGAGCGTAACAGAATACGCACCGATGTGCTGCGTGATGCCGCCGGCCTCGCCTTCGGTTACATTTGCGTTGCGAATGCGGTCAAGTAAGGACGTTTTACCGTGGTCAACGTGACCCATGACCGTAATAATTGGCGGTCGAGGGATGAGGTCTTCGGGTTGGTCTTCGATGACCGTAATGGCATCTTGCAACTCAGCGCTTATGAATTCAGTTTCAAAGCCAAATTCGTCGGCAACAATTTGAATGGTTTCGGCGTCTAGTCGTTGGTTGATGGAGGCAAAAATACCTAAGGACATACAAACAGAGATGACTTGCGTGGGTTGTATGTTCATCATGGAAGCCAACTCAGAAACGGTAACAAACTCTGTGAGTTTGAGTGTTTTCTCTTCGAGTTCGGCCATTGCCATTTCTTCTTGACGACGTTGTGCGTAGTTGTCTCGCTTTTGACGGCGATTTTTGGAAGCTTTAGATTTTCCGCCTTGATTAGACAAGCGCGCAAGCGTTTCTTTGATTTCTTTTTGGATATCTTGTCCGGAAACCTCTGGCTTATCTGTTTTGGGCTTGTTCTGAGTATTTGGGGTATTTGGGGTATTGCTAACCTCTACTTTTTTGATGCGCTTGCGCTTGCGCTTGTTATTGGCATCTTCTGAAGAAGAAGCAACAGGCGTGCGTGGACGCGCTACCGGAAGCTCGATTTTACCCAAAACCGTAGGGCCGGTAAGTGTCTGACGATCGGCGCGAATGGTTTCAATTTCTGATGCTTTTGCTACCACAGTTTCTTTCACTTCTGGAGCTGGTGCTGCTGGCGCGGTTGGTGTTGGTGCTGAAACCGGAGCTTTTGTTGGAACTGGTTTTTCTGGGGTTTTTTCTTTCTTCTTATCTGGACGAGTGCGCTGGTTGATGGCATCTAGATCGATTCTGCCAACTACATTTACTTTATTTTCTGAAGGAACTTCCTTTTCTTCTTGGACTGGAGCAGACGCTTCTTGAACAGGAGCTACTGCAACAACTTCTTCTTTTTTAGGTTCAGATGCCTTTTGCGGAGTTTCGCTCAATACCTGACGCTTGATCTCTTCGAGGTTGATGTCTTCTTCGTCTTCGTCTTCGACAACTGACGTCGAATTGACATCTTCTTGTGGTTTGTCTTTCAAAGACAAAGACTCTCGCTTCTCGCGACGCAAAGCAGATTTAGACTGCTCTTTCATGCTCTGGTCTGCAGCGTACTCTTGGCATAAAATATCATAATGCTCCTGCTCCAAACGCGAAGTTGGGATGGGGTCAATGACAATGCCTTTTGAACCCAGAAACTCGACTATTGTCGGTATTCCTACATTCAATTCTCCTGCTGCTTTTCCTAAACGAATCGGTTTTCCCGCCATAATCTACTGTTGCGCTCCTTATTGGTATTAAAGTTATTCAAATTCCGCTTTCAAAATACGGAATACTTCTTCGATGGTTTCTTTTTCGAGATCGGTTCTTGATACGAGGTCATCTACACCGATTTCAAGTACTGATTTTGCGGTATCACAACCGATAGCCTTGAGCTCATCGATGATCCAGCTATCGATTTCATCTGCAAATTCTTCGAGGTCGACATCTTCGATATCCACTTCTCCATCTCTGTAAACATCGATTTCGAAGCCACAAAGTTTGCCTGCAAGCTTGATGTTGTTTCCGCCTTTACCAATAGCCAAAGAAACTTGATCTGGTTTCAAGTAAACTTTCACGCGTTTTTCTTCTTCTAAGATTTCCATAGAGGTAATTTTAGCTGGAGAAAGTGAACGCTGAATAAGCAATTGTTGGTTTGAGGTATAATTGATGACGTCGATGTTTTCATTGCGGAGTTCGCGAACTATGCCGTGAATTCTTGATCCTTTCATTCCGACGCACGCCCCAACTGGGTCAATGCGGTCGTCATAAGACTCAACTGCTACTTTTGCACGCTCTCCGGGTTCGCGGACAATTTTTTTAATGGTAATGAGACCATCAAAGACTTCTGGAACCTCTAGTTCAAATAAGCGCTCCAGAAATTCTGGTGCGGTACGAGATAAGATGATCACAGGAGTGCTGTTTCGCATGTCGACTTTGGCAACAACTGCGCGTACAGATTCGCCTTTTTTGAAGAAATCAGAAGGAATTTGTTCTGATTTGGGTAAAATAAGTTCGTTGTTGTCGTCGTCCATGATGAGGATTTCTTTTTTCCAAACCTGGTAGACTTCACCTGTAACGATTTCGCCGATGCGTTCTTTGTATTTATTATATATTTGGTCTTTTTCGAGCTCCATAATGCGCGAAATAAGATTTTGACGCAAAGCCAAAACATTGCGACGGCCAAAATCACCAAATTTAAATTCTTCTGTTACTTCTTCACCAATTTCAAAATCTGGTTGGATTTTGATGGCGTCGGAATAAGCAATTTCCGTATTCGGATCTTCTACTTCACCGTCGTCAACGATTTCTTTATTCAAGAAAATCTGAACGTCTCCTTTATCAATATTGACAACAATATCGATGTGTTCGTCGGTATTGAACTTCTTTTTGAGCATGGCACGAAAGACGTCTTCGAGGACGTGCTGCATCGTTTGTTTGTCAATATTTTTTAGTTCCTTAAACTCCGAGAATGAGTCAACAAGTTCCAAACTGTTCATGGTGCTTATTTAAATGAAATTACAATTTTTGCTTCTTTTATTTGATCGTAGGGCAGCTCAATAAATTCTTCTACCCAAACTTTTTTCTTTTTTGCTTCGTCTCGCTTTTGAAGCCGCTGCTTGAAAACGAGGTTTTCTTCGGACATTTTGATCAACTCTGCCTCAAATTGCTCACCGGTTTCTGGCGTTACCTTAAAACTTCGGCCTACGTTTTTTGCAAACTGATTGATGTGGCGAACTGGTTTGTCAAGGCCAGCGGATGAAACATGAAGTTCAAAATCTGTTTGCTCGCGATCGAGGTTGTGTTCGATATTGCGCGAAACAGACATGCAATCATGGACACTTACACCGCCTTTAAGTTTGTCTAGTTCTACGTGAATGACATTTGTTGGCGATATGCGCAAATCTACGACATACAGGCCATTGTCTAGCTCTGCTATGCGTTCGTCTATGAGTGCTTGTATCAACTTTTGATCTAACATATGCTGTGGTTCTTATACTTGAAGTGCGTATGGAAAAAAAGAGGGGACTTGCGTCCCCTCGTTCCTATCACCTACAAATGTGATGCAAATATACACATTTTAAATTAATCCACAAAATCAACGCGTATCTTTGGCACATGTTAGTAGAGATTGAAGATAAAATCGTATCCACACAAATCTTTGAAAAGCAATTCGTTTGCGACCTCACAGCCTGCAAAGGCGCGTGTTGTATCGAGGGTGATGGTGGAGCACCAGTAACTCCCGAAGAAGTTCAAATCCTTGAGGCGCATCTTGATCAAATCAAACCTTTCATGAGGCCTGAGGGTATCGCCGCCATAGAGGCACAAGGTATAACGTACCTAGACAAAGACTTAGAGCCCGCAACTACATTAGTCAACGGTGCGGAATGTGCTTTTGTATTCTTTGACAACAGTGGTATTGCCAAATGCGCCATTGAAAAAGCGCAGCGCGAAGGCATCATAGACTTTCCAAAACCTATATCGTGCCACCTCTACCCCATCCGAACCAAAAAGTTCGAAAACTATACGGCACTCAATTATGAAAAATGGGATATCTGCGCGCCTGCCTGTGCCTGTGGAGAAAAACTAAAAGTACCCGTCTATAAATTCCTTAAAGAACCACTGACAAGAGCCTTCGGCGATGACTTCTATCAAGAACTAGAGAAAGTGGCCATCGAGTTGGATGAGTACAGGAGTAAAGAACAGTGAAAATCATCGCATAAAAAAAGGCCCGAATTGATCGGGCCTTTTTTTATGCGATACTGAGCTGAATGTTAATGCTCCGCTTCACCTTCTTCCAAAGGTGTGTTTTGCATAATGAAATCTTTTGACGCTCCTGGTTTGGAGTAGTCATAAGGCCAACGATGTACGGTTGGTAGATCACCTGGCCAGTTGCCATGAATGTGTTCAACTGGTGTTGTCCATTCCAAGGTCGTTGAATTCCAAGGATTTTGAGGCGCTTTCGGACCTCTAAAAATGCTGTAGAAGAAATTGAACAAGAAAATTACTTGACCAAGTGCAGCAAGAATGGCAAACACGGTAATGATTTGGTTGAGGTCAACCATTAATTCAAATGAATTGTTGTCAAACTCGCTGTATGAAGAGTAATCGTAATAACGACGTGGCGCACCAGCAAGCCCTACAAAGTGCATAGGGAAGAAAACACCATAGGCTCCGACCAATGTAACCCAGAAGTGTGCATAGCCCAAACGCGTGTTCAACATGCGGCCAAACATTTTAGGGAACCAATGATAAACACCTGCAAACATGCCGAATACAGCAGACATTCCCATTACGATGTGGAAGTGGGCAACCACGAAATAGGTGTCGTGCAACATGATGTCTAAAGCGGAGTCAGCAAGGATAATGCCCGTTACACCACCAGTAATGAAAGTGGAAACCAATCCGATGGCAAACAACATAGCTGGGGTGAGCACAAGCGACCCTTTCCAAAGCGTGGTGAGGTAGTTAAATACCTTTACAGCAGAAGGAATTGCAATCAATAATGTGGTAAAGACGAAGACACTACCTAAGAATGGATTCATGCCCGTTACAAACATGTGGTGACCCCAAACAATAAATGACAAGAAACCAATAGCAAGTATAGACCCAATCATGGCTTTGTAGCCAAAAATAGGCTTGCGTGAGTTGGTTGCGATGATCTCTGAAGACAAGCCAAGGGCCGGAAGTAGAACGATGTATACTTCAGGGTGACCCAAGAACCAGAATAAGTGTTGATAAAGAATTGGAGAACCACCATGGTTGGTAAGCATTTCACCTCCTACAATTATATCAGAAAGATAGAATGAGGTACCCATGAGGCGGTCCATCGTCAAAAGTAAAGCTGCAGATAACAATACAGGGAAAGAAAGTACACCCAAGATAGCGGTCACGAAGAAAGCCCAAATGGTAAGTGGCATGCGGGTCATGGTCATGCCTTGTGTACGCAAGTTGATGATCGTAACGATGTAGTTAAGCGATCCAATCAAAGATGATGCAATAAAGATGGTCATTGATATCAACCAAAGGGTCATTCCTAAACCTGAACCAGAAACTGCTTGTGGTAATGAAGAAAGCGGTGGATAAACTGTCCAGCCTGCCATTGCTGGTCCTGATTCTACAAATAAGGAAATGAGCATAATGACGGAAGACAAAGCAAAACCCCAAAAAGAAAGCATATTTAGGAACCCGGAGGCCATGTCTCGCGCTCCTAATTGCAATGGAATGAGGATGTTTGAGAAGGTGCCGGAAAGCCCACCAGTCAATAAAAAGAAGACCATGATGGTACCGTGAATGGTGACCAAACCAAGGTACATATCTTCTTTAAGCACCCCATTAGGTGCCCATTTCTCTCCTAAAAAGAAAGACAAGAAGTCAGAGCTTTCGCCAGGCCAAGCCAATTGAATTCTAAATAAAATAGACAACATCATTGCCACAAGACCCATAAAGACAGCAGTCATTAAGAACTGCTTTCCGATCATTTTGTGATCTTGCGAAAAAATGTATTTAGAAATGAAATGCTCCTCATGGTGGTGGTTATCCTCATGATGTCCGTGTCCGTGTGCGTCGTGTGAAGCCATTATTTATCGTTTTATCGTTTCTGTAATTAATTCATTGTAACAACTGCTGTAGTGTCTACAGCTGTGGTGTCGGTTGGTGCAGCAGCAACCGGGAAGTATTGATCTTTGAAAGTTGCTTTTTTCTTGCCGTCCATCCATTTTTTGTAGGCTGATTTGTCTAGAACCACAACAATCATTTTCATTTTGTAGTGCGCACCGCCACAAATTTTGTTACACATCAAGATATAATTGAACTTTTCATCGTTCTTCTCGAGGCGCATTTCTGTGGTTGTTTTGTTTGGCGTAAATTTCATGCGTGTTGCCATTCCTGGTACAGCATTCATTTGAGCGCGGAAGTGAGGGAAGTAAGCAGAGTGAATAACGTCTTTGGCGCGCAAAGTAATTTCGTACTCTTGCCCTTTACACAAATAAAGTGTGTCTTTTTGAATGATGTCGTCCCAAGCGCTCGCATCTAACTTTGGGTTGTGATTTTCCTTCATTTGAGACATGAAACGGTACAAACGCTCTTTTCTAGATAAGTCCGTTCTCAAGACATTTAAAGTGGAGTCACTGAAAACGGTATCGCGGTTATTCAATAATTTTTGAAGGCTACGGATACCAGTAGCGCCATTGAGCATGTTATGCAAAGAAGAATCAATAGTGTTGGTGGTCAAAAGCGCCAACTCGTTGTTGTCTTGTGTGAGTTTGTAATCGTACAAACCAAGCGTATTGTCTGTACCAGCGTAGCGCGCTGTCCAATCAAACTGCTTGGAGAACAACTCAATTTTTTCAGCTTCAGGAGAGGTTGGTCCTGTGAGGTGACTCCAGGTTTGCAATCCGAGAATGATGATGACCGCCAAAACCACAGCCGGAACAATTGTCCAGATCATCTCGAGTTTGTTGTTGTGCGAATAATAGAAGGCAGGTACTCCTGGTTTTCGGACGTAACGCCAAGAAAAGAAGAACAACAAGAAATTTGTCAAAAAGAAAATGGCAATAACAATTATAAAATTAAGATTGAGAAGCCAGTCCATTTCAACGCCTTCATCTGAAGCAGCTGAGCCACGGCCTGTCCAACCATAAACGACCATTAGGTAGATGAAAAATGCAAATAATGCCAACATAAAGCCAAACATCATTTTGCCATTTAGGTTGTTGTCGCGGTTAGAAATCTCGTGCTCTTCGTTTTTACGCAACTTACCTGAGATTTCATAAATCCGAACGAGTTGAGCAACGGCAATTGCACCTAAAACTATAACAAGTAAGATAATTAATTTATTTTCCATGACTATTTATATTGTCTTCAAATTAAATTTCGTGGTGGTTACTCTCATCCAAGAATGGGTGATTGACAGGCGTAAGCGGTGCTTTTGTCAGGTTGCGCAATACAACAAAAATAAAGACCCCTGCCATCAATAAAGCCATTCCGATTTCTAGAGCACCGATTTTTGCGTTGGCACCTAATGCACCTGCTGAAATCATGATATATACATCTAGCCAATGGCCAATTAACATGATCAGGCCTACAGATACGAGTATACCCACATTGCGTTTCGCATCTCGCGACATCAAAATCAACATTGGGAACGCAAAATTGATGATAAACATACCGAAGTAAAGATATTTGAACTCAGCGATACGCAATTGGAAGTAAACCACCTCTTCTCCGATATTGGCATACCAGATAAGCATAAACTGTGAGAACCACATATAAGACCACAAGAAAGAGGTCGCAAAGGCCCACTTACCTAAGTCGTGGATGTGTGAATCATTGACATTTGGTAAATGACCTAATTTTTTAAGATAAAGAGTTGTCATGATCAAGACAACCATTGTGGAGCACCACATACCTGCGAAGGTATACCAACCAAAAAGCGTAGAGAACCAATGCACGTCAATTGACATGATCCAGTCCCAAGCAGAAGTAGAACTAAACACTGCAAAGAAGATCAGAAAGTGCGCACCTCTCCTGTAGTTTTTGAAGTGAAGTTCAGTGCCGCCTACTTTGTCTTCTTCTAATGAACGGTTTCTAAAGCCTCTCCAGAATAAAAAATAAGTTGTAAAGTAAACAAGTGTTCTGATCCAAAAGAAAGGCTTGTTTAGATAGGCCGCTTTGTGGCGAACGATTTCGTCATGCGCCTGAACTTCTGGATCCATCCAAGAATAAATATGCGCGCCGTCGGCAAGCGTAATGACCAATAATACAAAACCTAAAATCAGCATTCCTATCGGCAAAAATCCAGCAACAGCTTCAATTACGCGCTTTACAGCTGCATACCATCCTGTTTCTGTAGCGTATTTAAGTGATAAGAAGAAAAGAGCACCTAAACCAAGGGAGAAGAAGAAAAAGCCGCTAATAAGGCCAGAAGCCAACAAGCGGGTTAAGAAATGGTGGTCAGACGCCGTGAGCGCCACGCCGATGATGGTAAGGAGCGCACCTAAGCCCATCAGGCCAAATGCTAAGTTTTTCGCTTTTTTGGTGATTTGAAATTCCATTGCTCGTCTTGATTAATTCGCGTTTGTGGTGTCTGAAACGGGTGCGGCTAGTGCTACACCGGTGGCGTCAAATTTGCCATAGTTTGCATCTTGCAGTCGACGGATGTAGTGAATGATGGTCCAGATTTCTTTCTTGTTCAAAATAGAACCGTGCGAACCCATCATGCCTTTACCGTAATAAATCGAATAGAACATTTGACCTTCTGTTGCAGCCAAACCAACGTAGTTTGGTACGCCTTGATAAGCGCCACTCAATACCATAGGGCCGTTTCCGTCTCCTTTTTCACCATGACAGTGCTGACACATTGCAGTGAAAAGCTCTTTTCCTTTCGAAATGACCGTCTCGGCATCGGTAATGTTGAGCAATAAAGGGTTTTTGTCACCTACAGCCAATGTGTATTCATCAGTGCTCGTGTAATCCCAGCCATACAATCCGTGTGTTTCGCGGAAGGTAATATTTGGCTTGCGGAAATAAGGCAACATTAATTTGACTTCAGAAGAGTCAGTGCCGTAAAAAGGAATGGTATTGCGCGGGGGTGTCATGGCAGACAAGCGACCTTTTAAATTGTCGTTGATTCTGCCGCGAACTTCGCCATAATCTACGTAAGTTTCAATACCTGGAGTGCGGTACATGTCTGGGGCATATTCTAAACCCGGGCTGTCGGCATTAGACACGCAGGAGTTTAAAAGCAGTGACATAGTCAAGGCTGCTCCACTAAATGCTGTGTAAACGAATTTTTTCATGTGGCCCTGTACTTATTTAATTTCTTTTTTATCCAATTCGAGGTAGCCGATTTCTTGCAACATGCCGTCGAGCTCTGCCTCTGTTACATTATGGTTTTCGCTCAAGCGGATTTCCATAACGAATTTATCGTCGGTTGTGCGCGGATCAGGGTTCTGAGCAGGCATACCCGGCAATGTTTTGTTGCGAAGCAAATAAGTAATGGCCATGCCGTGGGCAGCACACATTACGGTAAACTCAAAGGTGATCGGAACAAATGCCAACATATTATCTAGGTAAGAAAAATTGGGTTTGCCACCGATATTCATTGGCCAATCTACGATCATAAAATAGCGCATTCCGACTGTAGCAAGTGTGAGGCCTGTAAGGCCATAAAGGAAGGCCATGATACCAAGGCGTGTATTTTTGATGCCGATAATTGGATCAATTCCGTGGATCGGGAATGGAGAAAAAACTTCTGAAATTTTTATCCCATTTGCGACGAGCTGCTTAGCACTGTTTTTCAGTACTTCATCGTCATCATACATTACGTATATAACTTTATCTGACATAGCCTTTGCTTAATGATGTTTATGATAATCTGGAGACTCTTTGTAAGATTGACCTGAACCTTTCAAAATTGTTTTGATTTCGTTGAGTGCGAGCACTGGGAAGTAGCGCGCAAACAAGAGGAAGAATACAAAGAATAAACCAATAGTGCCTATGTATACTGCAATATCGATGTGGCTTGGGAAGTGCATACTCCAAGCTGCAGGAATGTAATCGCGGTGGATAGAGGTAACGATGATGACGTAACGCTCAAACCACATACCGATGTTGACGACAATCGAAATAAAGAAAGTGAACAATAAACTACGGCGCAATGGACGGAACCACATGAGCTGTGGAGAAACTACGTTACAAGTCATCATGGACCAATATGCCCACCAATACGGACCAGTTGCACGGTTGATGAAAGCGTAAGACTCATATTCTACACCTGAATACCAGGAGATAAAAAGTTCAGTGATGTAGGCCGTACCTACAATTGAACCAGTTACCATGATGACGATATTCATGTACTCAACGTGTTTGGTGTGGATATAGGCCTCTAGGCCCATTGCTTTGCGCATGATGAGCAAAAGGGTTTGTACCATGGCAAAGCCAGAGAATACCGCGCCTGCCACAAAGTATGGCGGAAAGATGGTAGTGTGCCATCCTGGAATAACCGAAGTTGCAAAGTCAAAAGATACAATGGAGTGAACCGAGAATACGAGCGGGGTCGCTAAACCAGCCAAAACCAATGAAACCAATTCAAAACGATTCCAATGCTTGGCACGGCCAGACCAACCAAACGAAAGGATGCTATACATCTTTTTGGCAAGTGGCTTCTTTGCGCGGTCGCGGATGGTGGCAAAATCGGGAATGAGACCAATGTACCAAAAAACAAGCGAAACGGAAAGATAGGTAGAGATCGCAAAAACGTCCCAGAGTAATGGGGAGTTAAAGTTGACCCACAAAGAACCGAACTGGTTTGGAATAGGCATTACCCAATAACCAACCCACAAACGACCCATGTGAATAAGAGGGAAAGTACCCGCCATGAATACTGCAAAGATGGTCATGGCTTCAGCAGATCGGTTGATGGCCATACGCCATTTTTGACGGAACAAGAGAAGTACGGCCGAGATGAGCGTTCCGGCGTGGCCAATACCTACCCACCATACAAAGTTGGTGATATCCCATGCCCAACCAATAGTTTTGTTTAGACCCCAAACACCGATTCCGGTGCCGAGCAGGTACATGATACTTCCTACACCGTAAAGCCCAATAACGAGGGCAATCCCGAAGAGGATATACCACATTTTAGGTGCTTTGTCCTCAATCGGACGACAAACATCTTCTGTTACATCATGATAGGTTTTGTGACCTAAAACGAGGGGCTCTCTGATTGCTGCTTCCTTTTGCATTGCAGTAGTTTAATTGAGTAATAATTAATGATGAGCTTTTTCAGCTACTTGAATATGATCGAGCAATGAGTTGTCTTCGTTGCGCACCTTAACTTGATACCAAACGTTTGGCTTCACACCTACTTCTTCGAGTGCTTGGTAGGCACGAATACCTTCTGATTTCTCGCGGATGATAGATTTGAGGTCGTTCCAGTCACCAACAATGATTGCGTTGGTTGGGCAAGCATCAGAACAAGCCGTTGCGAACTCGCCATCGGCAACTACGCGCGCTTCTTTCTTGGCAACCAATTTAGTGGCTTGAATGCGTTGTACACAAAGTGAACATTTTTCCATGACACCGCGCGTACGAACCGTAACGTCTGGGTTGAGCACCATACGGCCGAGGTCGTCTTGTGCTGGATTGACTTCTGTAAACTTCTTGTAAGAAGGGTAATTGAACCAGTTGAAACGACGGACTTTATATGGGCAGTTGTTGGCACAATAACGCGTACCAATACAACGATTGTATGTCATTTGATTGAGACCTTCGTTGGAGTGCGTAGTTGCAGCTACCGGACAAACAGTCTCGCAAGGTGCGTGGTTACAGTGGTGACACATCAAAGGCATGTGAATCACGGCAGGATTTAAGGCTGGAATCTCAGCAGCGTCATAGCTGAAAGTTTCTTTGTCAGCTTTTGTGCCCACCGCAGCTTCTTCTTCCGAAGCAAAGTAGCGGTCAATGCGCAACCAGTGCATTTCGCGACCACGGCGCACTTCGTCTTTACCTACAACAGGGACGTTGTTTTCGGACTGACAAGCAATCAAGCAGGATCCGCAACCGATACAAGAAGAGAGGTCTACTGACATCCCCCATCGGTGACCGATTTTCTCTACAGGGTGTGCCGCCCAGAGGTCAAACTCAGACATTGGCGCTTCTACGTGGTTGCCGTGCTTGTCTAGCTTCTGGAGCATGTGTGGCGCGTTGAAAGCCTCTCTTTCTTTGTTTTTAAAGATAGAGAGTGTGGTTTCGCGAACGATTGAATCGCGACCCATTACCGTGTGGTGAATTTGTGTGGCTGCAATTGGATAAGTACCTGCTGCAGCACTAATTTTTGCAGCAGCGCTGTAAATCATAGTTGCTCCGGTAGAAAGCATTCCGAATACATTGGCACCAATTGGAGTTGGTTTGCCATCTGCTGTTTGAACGTGTCCGCCGTATTCTTTGGTTTGGAAGGCTGCTTTACCGATGTTCTCGCCATTTGCACCGCGACCATAACCTAAAGCAATACCAATTGTTTTGGGCGCTTGGCCTGGCAATGGATATACTGGAAGTGTTACTGATTTTCCGTTGACTGAAACTGTAGCTAAATTGAGGCCATGTTCTTGGTCGTAGGTAGTGGCATATTTGCCTTCCATCTCGACTGGGTTCATGGTGATGTAGTTGTCCCAGGTTACTTTAGTAACTGGATCTGGCATTTCTTGCAACCAAGGGTTGTTGGCGAAGTCGCCGTTTCCGATGGCTGCTTTCTGATAGAATACAACTTCTGTATCGGCAGATTTTGGTAAATCTTTGACCGGTGCAGCGCTAAAAGCAAGAGCAGCGGGTGCACTAGATAGAGCAATGCAGCTGTTGTGTGTAAGGTAGTTGAAGTCGCCAGTTGGGTTCATGGCTGCAAAAGTAGCCTTGATGTAGTCGTAAGCCACTGCGGAGTCTTGACCACCGCGCGCTGCGCTACCATTCCAAACTAAAAGTGATTCTAAGGCACTTGCTGTATTGTGCAAAGGACGAATAGTTGGTTGCCCAACTGCGTATTCGTTTGACTTCGCCATGTGATCTGTCCAATTTTCCAATTGGTGGTGATCCGGGCAAACATAAGTACAGTGGCTAGCGGTTTCGTCTTCGAAAGAAGAAATAGCAATTGAAGTTTTGATTGATTTCAAGCCTTTTGCAAAAGCAGCGCCATTAGGCATGCTGTATACTGGATTGACACCCATCATGATCAGGACCTCAGGACCTTTACCTGCTGCTACATTAGCTGCAAGTTGAAGTGCTTTTGCGTCTTCGGATTGATGTAAGTTGATTGTATTTGAGAGGTCAATTGTAGAACCGTATGCACCAAGAAGGTTATTGAGTTCATTTGCCAATTGCTGCACACCAATATGGTTTGATCCGGCAACAACTAACGATGATTTTTTTGATTTTTTAAGGGCTGCAACGGCTTTGTCAGCGGCTGCTTTCCAGGATCCGCCTTTTACGGCTTTTCCTTGGTATGCTTTGATCATGTAAGAAAGGACCTCTGCTTCTTCTGAAGGTTTGATCATGCTGCGCACATCTGCGTTTGATCCGGTAACAGAAAGTATCGACTCAAATTGGAAATGCTTAGACATCCACTCCGCTTCTGGGTTGCGGGTTTTGCCGTATTGCACCGCAAATTCTGTTGGCAACAACCATGTGCTCAAGAAATCGGCACCGATGCTGACAATTGTTTTGGCTTTAGAGAAGTCGTAGCTTGGAATGATGCGCGCTCCGAAGTTGAGGAGGTTGGCCTCACGCAAACCTGCGTAAGAAATGGCATCGTATTGGATGTGTTCAAATTTAGAACCGCCTTCACCATTCAATACAGTTGCCATCTCGGCGATTGCACGCTTGATAGATGGTGAAATCACTGTATTGGAAAGTAAGGTAACCTTACCAGCGTACTTGATAGCCTCTTTGATGCCATTATCGACGCCGTCCCAAGTGGTTTTGGAACCTTTATATAAAGGCTGTGCCAAACGAGCTGAATCGTAAAGACCTAAAACAGATGCAATAATTTGTGGATTGGTTCCGCCTTTGGTAAAACCAAAATCTTTGTTGCCTTTGATGAAAATTGGTCGGCCTTCACGCGTCTTGACCATGATGCTTGCATAAGAAGCACCGTCATAGTAAGTACTTGCATACCAAGTTGGCATACCAGGAGTTACGTTTTCTGGCTTCACAACATAAGGAACAACTTTAGTTACGGGCGCCTCACAAGCTGCTAAGGTAGCAGCTGCAACAGAGAAGCCAAGAAATTTCAAGAAGTCGCGACGTGCTGTAGAAGACTCAGCAAGATTTTCATCAGCTAAGAAATCTTCAACGTTCTGTTGGTTTGGAAATTCTTGATCTTTGTGCTTGATGAACTCAGGAGTTTGCTTGAGTTCGTCAATACCTTTCCAATATTTTTTTGACATTTCCATGGTCTTATTTCGACAAGTATGGTTATTACTTAATTAATAGTGGCATTTTGCACATTCCCAACCGCCAAGTTCTTTGACAGTTACTTTACCGTCGTCATTGAGGTATTGTGCGTAAAGTTTAGGGTCTTTTTTGAGGCGACGGTGGATTTCATCGTAGTAAGCATTTTTACCGTTGCCAATTGCGACGTCTTTTTTGCCGTGACACTCAATACACCAGCCCATTGTAAGGGTTTTGCGCGAGAGTTTGATATTGCCTTCAATTTTGTTGAGTTCTTCTACTGGCTGAACTTTAACAGCCTCGACTTGTTGGGTCATGTCGCCGTGGCACTGCTTACAGTCTAGACCTCCAACAACAACGTGCTGAGAGTGGTTAAAGTAAACGTGTTCTGGCAAGACATGTACTTTATTCCAAACGATTGGCTTGGTTTTGCCGGTATATTTCATGCCTACTTTGTCCCAACCTGCTGCAGCATAAATTTTCTTGATTTGGGCTTGATAAGGCTTGCCTTCTCCGTCGATTTGTTTGTGACAGTTCATACAAACGTTCACTGAAGGAATGCTTGCAGATTTGGATTTGCTGACGGTGTTGTGACAATATTTACAGTCGATGCCGTTGATACCAGCGTGTTGGCTGTGTGGGAATACGATTGGCTGCGAAGGTTGGTAACCCTCCATGATGTTGATAGAGTACAAAGACTGGAACAAAGCCACAATGACAGAAATGACCACCACTAGAGTGGTTAAACCCACTTGTAAGCGGTATTTCCATGCCAAGGCGCGAAGTTCTTCGCCGTAGGTCATTTTTTCTGCTTCGGCTTCGTCGTCAGAAGTGGCGATTTTGAGCTGACGACGCACGCCGCCAACAGCCATTATGATGACAACAAAAATGATGCCCATGATGAGCCAAATCCAAGAATTGGACTCTTCTGCAACTGGCATGGTGGTTAGTGCACCCGCAGCACCACCTGCACCACCTGCAGTAGCGCCTCCACCTGCAGCAGGATCTGGTTGTGCGTCTACCCAGTCGAGGATAGCGTCGATGTCTTCTTTTTTCAGGTCTGGGAAGGCAGACATTGCGGTTGGCGACCACTTAGATACCTCAGCAGCATATGGATCGTTGGCAGCTGCAGTTTGCCAGTTGTTTACCCATTGGTAGATACTCCCTTCTTTGGCGCCGCCGGCAGCCCACTTGGCTTTAGCACCGGATAATTTTGGCCCGGTAGAGTTTTTGTGGGTCATGTGACAAGTGGCACATTTGGCTTTAAAAAGACCTTCCCCTTGCGCAGAAGCAAAATTTGAGAAAACAGCAAAGCTGAAAATTAGTGCGGCAAAAGCCAAAGATTTGATGCGCTTAAGCGACTGAATGTTAGATATTTCCATGTAAAAAATTACTAATTCACTCTTTAAAATTGGGCGGAAAGACCGCTTTTTATCGGCAGCAAAATTAAAGCAAACAAGGCAGTATATGACATTTTGATGACAAAAATTAAGTTGCAAATGCTAATTTAAAATGAATCTAAATAAGGATTTTGAATTGCCGGATTTTCTCTCTTACTTTGCAGGCATGAAAGGCATACGCTCCATCGTTTTTATCAGCTTATTTTACAGCAATTTACAGGCACAAATACAACTGATTGCAGACCCGCGTATCGAGCAAAAGGTGGCTGCGAGAAACAATAAGATCATGCCGGGTTATCGCGTTCAGCTCTGTTTTGACTCAGACAAAAACATCATTGACCAATCGCGGGCACAGTTTGTGAGCGAATACCCAAAAATCGATACCTATGTGCGCTTCGAGGCACCTAACTTTAACCTGATGGTTGGCGATTTTAGAACGCAGAAAGAAGCGGAAGAATTAGTAGAGCGCATTCGCGGTCGTTATCCGCTCACTATCGTTCACAAAGACCAAATCAACCTGCCGCGCATCGACTAAATACCGCGCAATAGTAAATCAATCAAATTGTTTCCAGCCCTGTGCGCGCAAGGTGATTGCCGATCCAACTCTATCGATATAATAAGTGCCATCTGCAGCGTTTGTGATATGCCCGATAATGGTAAAATTAGGATTCGTCTGGATGAGTTCTACATCTTTCTGATCAATGGTAAAGAGCAACTCATAATCTTCACCGCCATTTAAGGCACACATACTCGGGTCAAGATTGAAATCAATAGCTACCATAGATGTTTTGGCATCAATGGGTAGTTTTTCGTCATAGACATGGCATCCTACTTGACTGGCCTTGCACAAATGCAACACCTCACTGGCCAAACCATCAGAAATATCGATCATTGAGGTCGGTCTGACACCAAGATCTTTCAAAAATCGGATCACGTCTAGGCGCGCTTGAGGTTTGAGTTGGCGCTGCAGAATGTAGTCGTGGCCGTCTAGATCGGGCTGGATATTTGGGTTGGTTTTGAATACTTCTTTTTCGCGCTCCAAAACCTGCAAGCCTACGTAAGCACCCCCTAAGTCACCGGAAACCACTAGCAAATCGTATTCTTTAGCGCCTGAACGATAACACAAGGCTTCTTGAGCTGCCGTACCAATCGCTGTGATACTGATCATGAGCCCACTTTGAGAGGAAGTGGTGTCGCCACCGATGAGGTCTATGTTGTAGTCTGCACAAGCAGTTTTGATACCTGCGTACAGTTCTTCGAGCGCTTCAACTGAAAAGCGATTAGATACCGCCAACCCGACTGTAATTTGCTTTGGCGTTGCATTCATGGCGCAAATATCTGATGCGTTGACAGCTACCGCTTTGTAACCTAAATGCTTCAAGGGCATGTAGGTGAGGTCAAAATGGACCCCCTCTACCAAAAGATCGGTGCTCACCACCTGACATTGTCCGTTGCCACAGTCAATAACCGCGGCGTCGTCTCCAACGCCTAAAAGGGTCTCGGGATGTTGGTTCTGAAAATCTTTGGTCAGTAATTCGATGAGGCCAAATTCACCTAAATCGGAAAGCTCAGTGCGGGTATCGGACATGGTCAATGCTTTTTTTTCAAAGTTATTGCATATAAAAAAAGCCCCCAAACGGAGGCTTTTTCTGTTGGCCCACTAGGGCTCGAACCTAGACTCTTCTGAACCAAAATCAGACGTGTTGCCAGTTACACCATGGGCCAATAAAAATGCATCTTTCAACGCGAGTGCAAAGTTAAGAAGTTTTTTCTTCTCGGCAAATAGCTCGAGAAAATATTTTTAGCCCGATTATTCTTAAATTCGCAACTACTTATTTACTATTTAAATTGTGCTCATGACATACTCAAAATGGAACTCATACCTTGGTTGGCTCATTTTTGCAATCGCCTCGGTTGTTTACCTCATGACCATCGAATCTACCGCAAGTCTCTGGGACTGTGGAGAATACATCACAGCGGCCTATAAATTAGAAGTAGGTCACCCACCGGGCGCGCCGCTCTTTATGGTTTTAGGTCGCCTCTTCTCATTTTTTGCCGCACCGGAAAATGTAGCAGTTTACATCAATGCACTTTCTGCTATTTCTAGTTCTTTGACTATCTTATTTATGTTTTGGTCACTGACACTTTTAATCAAAAAAATCGTTTTGAAGCAAGGTGATGACCTTTCAGGTGGTACCCAAATTGCCATTTTTAGCGCAGCAGCTGTTGGTTCATTGGCCTATACTTTCTCAGATTCCTTTTGGTTTTCGGCAGTTGAAGGCGAGGTTTATGCCATGGCATCTCTATTTACAGCAGTCATTTTTTGGGCTATTCTCAAATGGGACGAAGAAATGGAGGCCATTCAACACGGTTCTAAACTTTCTGATCTGCGCCCAAATCGTTGGCTTTTATTGATTTTCTTCATGTTGGGTCTCGCCATTGGTGTTCACTTACTTGGTATCCTAGTTGTACCGGCAATTGGCTACATGATCTACTTCCGCACAAAAGAAGAAATAAGTATAAAAGGCCTCCTTTTAACTGGCCTGATTTCCATAGTTGCACTCGGCTTTATCCAAGAAGCTGTTATCCCAGGCAGCATCGCCATGGCCTCTAGCTTTGAGGTTTCATTTGTCAATAGCCTTGGCTTGCCGTTTTACAGCGGTACCATTTTCTTTTTTGTAGCACTCATCGCAGCTTGTCTTTATATTGTGCGCTACGCACACCGCGGCGGCAAAACCATTCTCTATAACGCCATGATGGGCTTGGTCATGTTGCTCATTGGCTACGGTTCTTTTGCTGTTATCGTGATCCGTTCCAATGCCAATACACCACTCGACGAAAACGACCCAGAAAACTTAGTCACGTTACACTCCTATCTCAAGCGCGAGCAATACGGCTCTGCACCTATTCTTTTTGGCCCATACTGGAATTCTTTCCGCAATGGCGAAGAAATGACCGAAGACGGCCCTAAAATCTTAGACCGCTCTTCTTGGAAAGACCTTTCAGCCTACTTTTTACGCCGCTTTGTTGTCATCGAAAACGATGTAGAGGTAAAGGCTTTTGCAAGTGAAACCGAAGCCACAGCATGGGTAAAAGCCAACAAAGGTGCCTACAGCATTGAAGAGAAGTATTACGAAAGTAACGCAAGTATTCGCGAAGGCGCAGTGGCTACCTACGCTCAAACGACTTTCTTCCCCCGCATGTACAACGGTGAAGGATCCGGCGCTTCATTGCACAGACAACTTTATGCCAAGTGGTCTGGCTACAACGAAAACGACGGTGCCAGCACAGAAATTGGCCGCGACGGCAAACGCCTCCCGACTTTTGGCGAAAACCTCACCTACTTTTTCCGCTACCAAGTCAACTTTATGTACCTGCGGTATTTCATGTGGAATTTCGCGGGTCGCCAAAACGACTTGCAAGGCCACGGAGACAACATGCACGGCAACTGGCTTTCAGGCATCTCTTTCTTAGATGAAGCGCGCTTGGGAAGCCAAGAACACGCGCCATATTACACCCAAGAAAACCCTGCGCGCAATACCTACTTTATGCTGCCGCTTATTCTTGCACTTTTAGGCCTTATTTTCCATTACCGAAAAATGCCAAAAGATGCTTTTATCTTGACCCTCGCTTTCTTATTTACAGGACTCGCAATTGTCGTTTACCTCAACCAAAAACCATATGAGCCCCGCGAGCGCGACTACGCTTATGCTGGTTCATTCTATTTCTTTGCCATGTGGATTGGCATTGGAGTGTATGCCATCTTTGATTTACTCAAGAAATACCTTAAAGAGAGTAAAGTACGTGCAGGCATTGCTACGGCAGTTGGTTTAATTGTGCCTGTCATGATGGGTTCTCAAAACTGGGACGACCACGACCGCAGCGGCAAAACCAGCGCCCGTGACCTCGCCCACAACTACCTTGAGTCTTGCGGCAAAAACGGTATCCTCTTCACCAACGGAGACAACGACACCTTCCCGCTTTGGTATTTGCAAGAGGTAGAAGGCAAACGTACCGATGTGCGCGTTTGTAACCTTTCATTAATGGGAACCGACTGGTATACCAACCAAATGAAGCTCAAAACATACGCTTCAGATCCACTTCCAATCAAATTTAGGGAAGATCAAATTTTGATGTACGCCGGCAACACCGATCAGGTGTACTTTATGCCATTGTTGCAGTTGTTTTCTCAAAACCTATCCGACACCATTATCAAAAAAGTACTTGACCTGCGTTTAAAACACAACCCGTCTGAAGCCAAAATGGCTGCCGGTTACTTTGACCAGCGTGCGCAAGTTATCTTTGCCGATGTAATCGCTAAAACACCAGAAGTAGAGCTTCTCAAAACGCAAATTGCCTCCACAGACTCTACCAACATGATTGCCGCCACTATCGACAAATACCAGAAAGTATTCCAGCTTTTTGAAGCGGCAAGAAACAACCAAGTTGAATTCAAAAACAACAGTGGTCAAGACCTCCAAGAGCTCCTCGAACAATTTGAGCGCATTTGGTCTGCAGTAGACTTCACCGATGCCATGGCCTTTGTGCGCGACGACGCCAACATGATCACCGACGAACAAAATAAATTCAGCTTCTTTCCTTCGAGCAAATTTGCCTTGAAGGTCAATCGCCAAAACGCCCTTGCTTCGGGTGTACTGAGTTCAAAAACAAAAGCAACTAACATTGCCGATGAAATTATTTTTGAATTTGACCCTGAAAGAAATCAGGCCCTCCCGCGCGATGAAGTCATGATGATGGACGTTGTAGCCAATAACGACTGGAAGCGCGGCATCTACTTCTCGAGCAACCGTGGCTCATCTTTCTCAATTGCGCTTTTGAGTGCTGGTTATATCAAGCAAGTCGGGATGGCTTATGCACTTACGCCTGCTAAAAAAGAGCCTGCGCTCATGGATGTTGATCAAATGGAGAAAAACATGCTCGTGACCTACATTTTTGGCGATATGGCCAACCCAAATGTACTCACCGACTACTACGCGCGCCGACACACCATTCAATACCGCGCCAACTTCCTGCTTTTAGCAGAGCAACTTTTTGCACTCGGGCGCAAAAATGAAGCCGTCAAAGTACTCGACCGCGCTATGCAAATTATGCCAGAAGAAACCGTCATGGACTACGGCGACATCAATCCAGTAGACCCTTTCTGCTCTTTAAACCTCAACAAGCCCCACAACCAATTCCTGTTCCAAGGTCAGGATATCCGACCGCTGAACGCTGGTATTTTGCATGAATTCGTACAGCTTTACTACGCACTTGGGCAAGGCAAAAAAGCAGAAGCCTTGGGCCAAAAGCTCCTCGACAACTACAAAACAGTCATTGCTTACTTTGAACACAGCGACATCGAAATGGCGGGCAACGAAGAGAACGCAGAAGACCTCATTGCCGTTGCAGATGCGCTTATAAAGATGCGCACAACGGCAAAACAACAAATTGTAGCGGGCTTGAAATCAACAAGCTTCTCCAGAGAACTCGACCGTACGGTGCAAATACTTTACAAAAAAGTATTGCCCCGCATCTACAGTGGTTTAGACGCTTTGGCCTCAGAAAATGGCGAAGCGGGCGACGGCTTGTATTCCAACCGCTTGGCTAATCTGCAATTGTACATGGGTGGCTTAGCCGAACACCACGGCCTTGTCAAAGCGCCAGTCGTGAACCGCACAACTGCACCGCCTCCTGCACCCCCTGCACCCCCTGCCAACATCGATGTAAATGCGCTAGGCACACCCGGTCAGGGTGACACCAACCGCATGATGCAATAGAGAAAGATATGCGCTATTTTTTCCAACACCTGATTGAAGCATTTCATTTGCCACTGAAAAATCCGGTGTTGGTTTTTTCTATACTTCTCTTTATCATTTTACTCTCGCCAATAGTACTGCGTAAAATGAAAATTCCAGGAATTATAGGCCTGATCATTTCGGGTGTACTCATTGGTCCTAACGGACTTGGCTTAATTGGTGAGCGCACCATGGAAGCAGAGGGAAGCATCAAGCTGTTTGCAACAATTGGGCTGCTCTATATCATGTTTATGGCGGGTCTAGAACTTGATTTGCGGCAGTTCAAGCGCTATTTTCACAAAAGCTTAGGGTTCGGGTTCCTGACATTCATTATTCCACTCGCTCTAGGATATCCTTTGTGTACCGAGATACTCCACCTCTCCCCCTTGGCTGCATTGTTAACCGCCAGCATGTTTTCGACCCATACGCTGGTTGCCTATCCTATCGTAAGTAAATTCGGACTCACCAAACACCCAGCAGTGGCTATTACTGTTGGCGGCACCATCTTAACCGATACTGCGGTTTTGATTATTTTGGCTATTATCTCAAGTGCTTCTAAAGGGCAGCTTGATTTCAGTTTTTGGATGCGCCTTTTGACCTCTCTTTTGATGTTTTCACTCATCATGTTCTTAGTGCTCCCAAGAATTGCCAGATGGTTTTTTAGCAAACTCGATAGTGAAAAGACATCACAGTATATTTTTGTTTTATCTGTCGTATTCTTTGCCGCATTTCTTGCTGAGGTTGCGGGTGTAGAACACATTATTGGTGCCTTTGTGGCTGGATTGGTACTCAATAAGTTGATTCCGCACCACTCTACGCTCATGAATCGCATTGACTTTATCGGCAACTCATTATTTATACCCTTCTTCTTGATATTCGTTGGAATGGTAGTAGATTATCGCGCTTTTTTCCAAGGCTCTTGGCCTTTAACGATCGCTGCTGTTTTAACTTCTTTCGCCATTTTTTCCAAATGGCTTGCCGCACTAGCCACCCAACTGATATTTAAACTGAGTCGAAATGAACGCCAAATGATTTTTGGGCTGAGTACAGCGCATGCGGCGGCTACTCTAGCCATCATCATGGTTGGATACAATGATGGTGACGGGATTTTGAGCTTAAATATTGTCAACGGAACAGTATTGCTTATTTTATTTACAAGCATGACCTCATCGTTTGTCACAGAAAATACCGGAAAGCGCTTGTTGCTAGATATTTCAGAAAATAGTGACATTGAAGACAACGAAATGAAGTTGCGCAACAAACACCTGATGGTCTCCTTAAATGAACTCAAAGGCAATGAAAGGCTGCTAGATTTTGCGCTTATGGTTTCTGATCCACAAGTGATCAATCCAATTTCAGTAGTGAGTGTTTACCCAGACAACGAAAATGCCGAGCGCATGATTCGCAAATCAAGAAAATCTCTCGAAGAGATCATCAAGCATTATTCGGGCCACGAGTCTAAGTTAAATACGATTGCCACAATTGATCACAATTTATCCTCAGGGATTTCAAGGGTTTCGAAAGAGTTGGTTGCCGATATCGTTTTGGTAAACGACTCTTCAAACACCAATTTTATCAAACGTATGGTTGGCGATGACCGCGAACACTTGATGTCTAGCTGCCAAAAAACAATCTTCTTTTGTTCACTTGAACAACCAAGCGTTTCTTATGAACGTATTGTAGTTGTTGCTCCATTGTTAGCAGAACTTGAGCAAACCTTTGTGTTGTGGTCTGAGCGCTTGCTCAGACTCGCCAAAGAACTCAAGATACCTTTCCATTATTACGGCAGCTCGTCTTCCTTCGAGCGCTTAGAAAAGGTAGCACAAGCTAATAAAGTAGAAGCAGAACTCTATCTGCAAGAAATTGCCGGCCTTGATAACTTTTACCCCACCTACCAAAAGAAATCCAGCGACCTCATTTGTATTGTTGCCTGCAGAACAGGAGGTGTTTCTTACGATTCGCAAATTGACCAGATTATACAGAATATGAGCATTGCTTTTGAGCAACAAGACTATTTGCTCATTTACCCCGGTTCTATCGGCAACGACCCTGCTTTTTCTAGTTACGACGATATCAACTCTGCACCACTTGTTGCCGGAGTAGAAACCATACAAAAAATTGGGCGCGAGGTAGGTAACATTTTCAAAAAGGGAAAAGACTGATTGAATGCTTAAAAAAAGTAAATCTGCCTATTGGCTCTATTTTCTTGGTGCTTATGTCATTATCCAATTTGTTTGGTGGGGCTATCACCTCATTGAGCTGAGTTCCCATATTCCACAACAAGATGCGCAGCTCTCCAAGCGCGTAGGGATGGTATTTGGCGAAGGGGCAGTTTTTTTGCTTATTCTTTCTTTTGGCATTTACCGCATTCGCAGGTCTATTTCTAAAGAACTCGCCTTTCAGCAACAGCAACAAAATTTTCTATTGACGGTTACACACGAGCTCAAAACACCAATTGCTGCGCTGAAATTATATATTCAAACCCTGCAAAAACACGATTTGCCGTCAGAAAAAAAAGAAAAAATACTCAATGGCGCGCTCCATGAAAATGAACGCCTTAGCCAGCTCATCGAAAATATACTGAATGCTTCGCGCGCTGAAAACAAATTGTTTGCCGTCCAAAAACAAAATACCGATTTAGTAGGTCTCATTCAAACCATCAAAGAAAGATACCAATCCAGATACCATGCTGCCCTGATCCGCTTTCAAGGGCCAACGGCACTTTTTGCTGCTGTCGATCAAAATATGTTAGAAACCATTTTAATCAATCTATTAGAAAACGCAATCAAATACGGCGGCACCCAACAACAAATCTCTATTCAGATAGAAAAGCTAGACCGCCTTGTAACCATTAAAATTGCCGATGAAGGCCCTGGAATTGCTGCCCCTGAGCGCATGCACATCTTTGAAAAGTTTTACCGAATTGGTTCAGAAGAAACCAGAAAACAAGCAGGTAGTGGTTTAGGACTATATATCGTAGCTGAATACGTCAGACTGCACAATGGCAGTATACGCTGTTTTGAAAACACCCCGAAAGGAAGCATATTCGAGTTGATCTTACCCATATGAACAGAAAAGTAGGTTTAATTATTCTTGATGGTTGGGGGCTCGGTGATCATTCGGGCTCAGACGCCATTTACAACGCGCATACACCATTTTTTGACCAACTTATAACGAAATGTGCCAACGCAACCTTAGAGGCGTGCGGAGAGGCTGTAGGCTTGCCTGACGGGCAAATGGGCAACTCAGAAGTTGGTCACCTTAATATTGGTGCAGGCAGGGTGGTTTATCAAGAACTCACCCGCATCAATAAGCGTATCCGCGATGGTGAATTTCAGCAAAACCCTACCATACTTAGCGCTTTTGCAGCAGCCCAAAAGGCCAATAAAAAAGTTCATTTTGTTGGTTTAGTTTCTGAAGGGGGCGTACACAGCAGTCAAGCGCACCTTCATACACTTTGCGATATGGCTCAAAACTTTGGCCTTGAACACTATTTTGTACACGCCATTACCGACGGCCGCGATTGCGATCCTAAAAGTGGTCTGACCTACCTCCAAAAACTTGAACAACATTTGAGCACACAAAATGGCAAGATTGCTACCTTAATTGGAAGGTATTACGCCATGGACCGAGACAAGCGCTGGGAACGCGTGGCCAAGGCATATCATTTGCTCGTGAACGGTCAAGGCGAAGTTGCAAAAAGCGCGAGTTCCGCTTTGGAGGCGTCTTATTTGAAGGGCCAAACCGATGAATTTGTCTTGCCACACCTCATTGAGCCAAACGGACTAATTGAGCCCGGAGATACCGTCATTTTCTTTAATTTCAGAACAGACCGTCCAAGAGAACTCACGGTAGCACTTACACAAGAAGCATTTCATGAATACAACATGACGCCACTTGAGCTCAACTTTTGCACCATGACCAACTATGACGCGAGCTTCCAAAACACAAAAGTCATTTTTGACAAAGACAATCTGGAAATGACTATTGGCGAAGTTGTTTCAAAAGCAGGAAAAGCGCAAGTAAGAATTGCCGAAACTGAAAAATATCCACATGTTACTTTTTTCTTTAGTGGCGGACGCGAAATTACCTTTGAAGGTGAAGAACGCATTTTAGTGGCCTCTCCTAAAGTAGCTACCTACGACCTCCAACCACAAATGAGTGCGCCAGAAGTAGCCAGTGAGCTCATCAGACATATGAAAACGCAACAACCCGACTTCATTTGTCTGAATTTTGCCAATCCCGATATGGTGGGCCACACAGGCGTGTACGCTGCCATAATTGAAGCTGTAGAAACTGTAGATGCCCAACTGCAAAAAGTTGTGGAAGCGGGCCTAGCGCTTGGCTATGAATTCTTGGTTATTGCAGATCACGGCAATGCCGATTACGCCATCAATCCCGATGGCTCACCCAATACGGCGCATAGCCTCAACCCCGTGCCGGTAATATTGGTTAGTTCGGATCAAAAAGTAACATTAAACGATGGCATTCTTGCCGATGTAGCACCAACCATTTTGGCGCGTATGGGCTTACAACAACCCTTAGAAATGACAGGTCAAAGCTTGATACGCTGATCAAAAAAGAGAATTACGCCAAAAGAATTCCTTTGGCATGAAGGGCCGCAATCAATTTGAATTCCTTTGGATTGATACTACCCGCCTCAAATACAAAGCGCTTATCGTACATTATTTCGTCTACCCAAAAACTCACCCAAAATTCGTTGCTTATTGCGAATAAGTCGGGCATGATGGGCTCTATGCGCGCAACTTCGCCCGGTATCATGACCTCTATTCCTTTTCTAAGTGTAGATGTCTTGATACTTTCCCCGGTTGTTGGATGTACGCCAAACCCAGATGAAGTCACGATAATACCCTCCATAATATCATCTCGGTTATTGATCAAAAAGACAATATACTCAGGTTCGGCGTTTTCAATAGGTAATTCTACCAAAGCCAAGGCTATGTTTTCTACTTTAGGTCCGAGTAAATCTGCTCTCATGACTGTATAATTTGATAATTAAAAATAGTGGACATTTCTCTTGACAACACCGATCTTACCTCATTGATGTCAATCTTGCGGCCAAGTTCAGCTGTCATTGACGTCACGGCCTTGTCTTGAATGCCACAAGGCACAATATTGCCAAAATAACTGAGGTCGGGGTCCACATTGAGGGCAATGCCATGCATCGTGACCCAGCGTGAACACTTGACGCCCATTGCGCAAATTTTACGTGCCTTCGGGCCCTCTGGATCAAGCCAAACTCCGGTTAAGCCTTCAAAACGCGTGGCCTTTATTCCAAAATGGGCTAGCGTTTGAATAACAGCCTCTTCCAAATAGCGCAAGTATTGATGGATATCCGTAAAAAACTGCTCTAAATCGAAAATCGGATACATGACAAGCTGACCTGGACCATGATACGTGATGTCTCCACCCCGATTGATTTTGAAAAACTGCGCCTCAATTTGGTCCAAATGCGCTTGGTCAAGTAAGAGGTTCTCTGCTGCGCCACTTTTGCCAAGTGTATATACATGCGGATGTTCGCAAAACAACAAATGGTGCGCCACAAGTACGGCGGTGTGCTGTTTGCGGTTTTCTATTTTGCAATCTACTGCTATTTTCAGTAAGGATTCTTGGAGGTCCCAGGCTTCTTGGTAAGCGATAAGACCTAAATTGCGGACAGCAACAGTTGGTGTGCTCATGGTAACTTTGCCAATTCTCTTTTGAGGTAATCTACAATTTCCATATCCATGATATCGGCGCCATTTAGCACTGAAAGCTCATAGGAAGCCCAATCTACCAGATGAATATAATATATTGACCGCTCAATCAAAGTAGCGCCTTTTGTTTGCAAAACGAATATATCACCACATTTTTTTTCGAGGGCAGCCATGGTGATCTCCAAGCGTTTTTGATTGTTCGGATGCAAATCGCCTGAACTAAAGAAAACAGGCGCAAAACGCGCATCTCCTCCACTCCAACCGACCAATTCATTATGGTTCATTTCTGGTAAGGTGTGGTGCCATCCTAGATATTTGGCATTTTCATTGAACTGCTGACGTGCGCGTACAATGACTCCCTCATATTTAGTCTCCGCATAATAAACGCCTATTTTTCCATAAAGGAAAGCGGCTAATTCCTTGGCGCGATGCTGTATAACTTGCAAATCAGCTGTGAGTAAAGCAGCTGCGTTGGTCATGCTCAGCATGTGCTCAGCACGACACAGGCCCAATTCAATCAATAAATTCAAAAGATGAACCATTGAAAAAGCTAGTCCTGCGCGAGGTGGCATGCCCGAAGGAACAATGCAACAAGTATAGGTATTTACTTCACAAAACGCAGCTAACTGACCTCCGCTACAAATACCAATGATAGAACAACCTAAGGACTTGGCCTCTTGAAGGGCCATCATCGTTTCTTCTGTATTTCCAGAGTAAGAGGTGCCAATAACAAGCGTATGCTGATTGGCATATGCAGGTAAGGCGTATTCGTTACTGACCGATACGGGTAACTTGAGTTCGTCAAGCAACCAATTGCACACTATTTTAGCGCCAATACCTGAACCGCCTAATCCACAAATGACTATATTATGAATCTCATGACAGGGCTTCTTTAATGTTGTGGTCTTGGCATCAGCAGTTGCATCAATAATATGTTGAGCAAACGCTTCAATAAGGTTTCTCATCATCTCAGTACATTGACATGGCCCGCTATGGTTCGGGTCACCATTTTGTTATCTGTATAGGTTATTTTCCAATTGTAGAGGCCTAACTGAACATCTTTGCTGTCCTTGTAGCGGCCGTTCCAGCCTTCTGATGGCGTGGTGGTCTCAAAGACCAAGGCGCCCCAGCGGTTGAAGATTTGTAGCTCGTATCTGGCAATGATGTCTACGTTAGAGATCACCGGTAAGAAGACATCATTGAGACCATCGCCATCTATGGTGATGCTGTTGGGTACATAAATATTCAGCAACTCAATGAGCGTAAAGACAGCACTTGCGGTGTCTATACAACCATTCGTGTCGGTC
>CAMDFN010000001.1 GCA_945897565.1 Chryseobacterium gleum | reverse complement strand
CTTACTGCTTTGCGCTGCGTGAGCTGCGAATAATAAATAAACGTTTCAAAATCTCTCGCTTTTCCGTAATAGGTTTTGGCGTGTTTTTCGATCATGCCGTTGCCCACATAAGACCTCTGATGGTTTTTCATGACCGAAGAATGCAGGCTTTGTTCTGAAATGGGCGCAAAACGATGGATAGTACTGGGCTCTGGGAAACTCTGAAAACCGTATTCCGCATTGAAGCGACCAATTTTAGTGGCAAAATCTGTCAACGGATCTTTGCCGTGCCAAACACCCCAATAGTGCATGGTGCCGTGCTTAAAGTAGTCGTCGTTGCCCCAGTTGCTGAGTGGTGAAGTATGGACATACGGAATGCTTTTCTCTGTAAATAAATTCACGTACAAGGGAAGTGTCTTTTGAAATAATTGAACATAGGCCGCTTCAATTTCTTGTTGCTCTTTCTCTTGTAAATGATACTGAACTTGAAAACCCCAGTTGTGCCACGCGACATCGACTTCATTGTTGCCATTGAAATAAACGAGTGACGGGTGCGCTGCCAAACGCGGAATTTGCTGCTTGATTTCTTTGGTTACTAAATCAATAAAAGGATTGTCTCCAGGATACATCGCGCAAGCAAACATGAAATCGTGCCACACCATGATGCCGGCGCGGTCACAAGCCTCCATGAAGGCATCTGGCGCATACATGCCGCCCCCCCAAATGCGCACCATATTGAAATTGGCAGCTTGCATTTGCGGCACCAAGGCAACATAAGCGCTGTCTAGCGCAGGACCTGCAAACATACCTGGCGGAATCACATTGGCTCCTTTGGCAAAAACTTTGCGACCATTGATTTGAAATGCAAATGAAGTACCCCACTCATCTTTTTCTTGAAGCAATTCTACTTTTCGAATTCCAAAAGTATAGGGATGTTCCAAAAGTAGATTTCCATTGGCGTTATAAAACCGCAAGGTATCTCGATACAAGTGCTGCCCACCCTGCCCTGCTGGCCACCAAAGTTTGGCGTTTGGCAGCAGTGTATCTGCGTATAAATTGAAGGATGAAACTGCAGTAGCAGGCTCAGAAATGTCAATTGGGGAATTTTCGGCAATTTTAAAATCCGCAAAATAGGTGCTCTTACATACAAGTTTGACTTGTGCTTTTTGAACTGTGAGGTTCAAAGAAATCTTGGCTTCATTGGACTCAGAAATACGTAAGGTATTCACGTGGAGGTTTTCAACGAACACAATTGGTGTAACTCCAATTGTAATTGGATACGCAAAACCGATGGTGTTGAGGCGAGGCGCCCAATCCCAACCAAATTGATATTGCGGTTTACGCGTTAAGGAAGCCACTTTTACAGCTCCAACATCGTTGGGTGATGGATAAGTAAAGGCTTTGTACTGATCTGATTTTGAGTGGTGCTGAACCGGAGATTCTATCTTTATTTCAATCGCATTATAACCGCAGACGAGTTCTTTTACATCGATCAAAAATTGATGGTGTACAAAGAAATTTTCTGTTTGAGCCAGCGGCTTTCCATTTATAAAAATTTGCGCATAGGTATCGAGGTTAGGAATGTCGAGCGTGAGTGAAGACGCTTTGAAAAATACTTCGCTTAAAAAAAATTGAGCTCTAAAATGCCAAGTGTGGTCTTCTATCCATTGATATTTTGCTTCATTTTCACCGTAAAAAGGATCGGGCAGCTCTCCTGAGTCGCGTAAATATTCTTGGACAGTCCCGGCCTGACCAAACGGCAACCATGATTTTTTGACCGGATGAAAAACCTCCCAATCAAGGGTCACTTGTGCGGTAAAGGAACTCATCAGTGAAATGAATAAAAGAAGAAGGACCTTGCTCATCTTACCAATTGCGGTCAAATTTGGCATCAATGAGCGCCTCACCTGCGTTGTTTCGCAAAGCGTAATTGAAACCAGCAAAAATAGAATAGCCGCCGTAGTTGCCATTTTTGTCAATGGCAATAAAGCCGCATTGCAAACCCGTGAGGTCTTTATTTTTGCGGATGATGCGCATGCAAGCTTCCTTGCAGGCCGCCTCAGGAGCTAAACCTTGGCGCATGAGTTCTACAACCGTATGGCTGCCCGCTACGCGGACAATGGCTTCGCCCAAACCGGTGGCTGTGGCAGCTCCAACCTCTTCATCCACAAATAAACCCGCCCCGATAATTGGGGAGTCACCCACGCGGCCATGCATTTTATAAGCCCAGCCACTTGTGGTGCAAGCACCCGCGAGCTGACCGTTGGCATCCATGGCGATCATGCCAATGGTGTCGTGGTTTTCGTGGTTGATTTCTGGTTTCTTGAATAAATCTTTGTTCTCTTTGCGCCACTTCTCGTAGTCTTTCTTGACCTCTGGAATCGGCATTTTGGCCGTTTCAAAGCCATGTTCGATGGCAAATTTATGCGCGCCAGCGCCTACGAGCATGACGTGCTGCGTGCGTTCCATAACGGCGCGTGCCACATTAATGGGATGCGCAAGGCCTTCTAAAAAAGCAACTGAGCCGCAGCGGGAGTCACCGCTCATGATGCAGGCATCTAGCGTAACGTGGCCATCGCGATCTGGGCGGCCGCCTACGCCAACACTACGGTTAGTGAGATCGGCTTCCGTGACCATAACGCCTTTTTCAACGGCATCTAGCGCAGATCCGCCTTTAGAAAGCACCTGCCAAGCGCCTTCATTGGCGGCCAAGCCGTGGTTCCAGGTAGACAGAACGATTGGCCCGTCGGCCTTTCCTGAAAAAGATTGCGTCAGGGTTTGGCTTGCTTGAGGTTTGTCTACTAAACTCAGTGCACTCAGGATGGCACCAAAGCGGATAAATTGTCTTCTTTTCATCTGTATAAACTAAGGTTGTCCGGCGGCCAACCATCTTTGGAAAGCCGTGGCATTTTGAACATGTTGGGCACCAGAAGCGGTAAAATTGTGTGTTTTGGAGCGGTCTGGTTTGGCACACATGAAAATGTAATCGTTCTTGTCTGGATTGAGTACGGCCTCTACCACGCCCACAGGTGGCAAATAAATAGGCCCCGGTGGCAAGCCCGCAATTTTGTAGGTGTTGTAAGGGCAGTCGATGTCGCGGTGCGTATAAAGCAAACGCTGCACACCTTTGAGTTGGTCTCCCCAACAAAATTTGAAAGTCGGGTCTGATTGCAATTTGATGCCTTGCTTGACACGGTTGAGGTAAAGCCCCGCAATGATTGGCCATTCCTCGCTTCTTACCGATTGTTCGGAATATACGATACTTGCAAGCGTAACGGCTTCACTTGGCGCTTTCAAACCAACCGCTTTTAACTTTGCAGTGCGGGCGGGTGTCCAGAAATTCTTGAACTCTTGGGCCATGCGGTCCACAAATTGTTGAGGTGTTTGGTCCCAGTAAAGTTCGTAGGTGTTCGGAATAAAAAGCGCAGGGAGTTGTTCTAAGTTAAAGCCCAAACGTGAAAGCGTGGCACCGTTCTGAAGATAAGCCATCAACTCAGTACTATCTATATCGAGCTGCTTTTGCAGTTTTCCGGCGAGGTCATGGATTGTGCGGCAATTTTCAAAACTCACCTGCACGGTTTGCTCGGCATTTCCGTTCAACTTGCCATTTAGCATAAAACCATTCCAAATATGGCGATAGGCTGTGCCCGGTTCGATGACGTATTTACCTGGTGCAATATTGCGCGGATTCATTTCTTTATTTTCCCCGACTAATTCAAATAAATCCTTTGATGAAATGACTCCTTTATCGTAGAGTAATGTTGAAATTTTCTCAATGTTCAAATCACCCTCTCGATAAGAAAGATAAATGCTTACTTCTGTTTGATTGCTGGACTTTTGAAAAGCCGCGTAGGCATACTTTAATTTAGGAAAAAGTATAACAGCAGCCCCAATGAAGAGGACCACTCCGATTGAAATCAGTTTTTGCTTTTTAGACATAGTTGATAAGTGAGTTCGTCGAAATATTCATTTTTGAAACGCAGCCAATTTTTGCGGGTGCCTGCATGTACAAAACCGGCTTTTTCAAAAAGAGCAACACTGGCTTGGTTGTCGCCGTGTATTTGGCAATATAAATTGCGCAAATCTAAAATTTCCTTACAGTAGGTGCTGAACAATTGCAAAGCTTCACCTGCGTAACCTTTGCCTTTGTCGGCGTCAGCTGCAATGAGGATGCCAACCGCAGCATAGCCATGCTTGAAGTTGAGGTCGTATAGATCGATCACACCCACTGGGCGATCTTCTGCTGAGGTTTGGATCACCAAACGCATTTGGCCCGATTTGCGGATGTCGGATTGTTGCTCGATGAGTTGATGGATGTCGAAAAGTGAAAACGGTACTTCTGTATTGGAAACCTTCCAGTTGGCTGGGTTGTTTTCCCACATAAAAATAGTGCTCGCGTCGTCTTTTTCGACCGCGCGTAAAGTTACCAAACTACCCCTCAAGCTCATAAGTTCCGTTATAAACGAGCTTTGCTGGCCCTGTTAAATAAACTTCAGAATAAGAGTGGTCTGAATTGAGTTGCCATTGAACTTGTAAGTGCCCACCTTTAGTTAAAACTTTAGTGCTTCCTTTTTGAATTTGTTGCAGCTGTGCATAAACCAACGCGGCAGCAGTAACGCCGGTTCCGCAGGAGAGCGTTTCGGCTTCAACACCGCGTTCATAGGTCGCAACCTGAATATAGTTTTCTTGGATGGCCATTAAATTGACGTTGATCCCTTCTTTCTGATAAGTAGCGTTGTAACGAATAGCACGGCCTAATTCTAAAACGTGCGCATGGGTGTGATTGTCGTCTAGTAGCACGTAATGAGGAGATCCGGTTTGTACTGTGTAGGAGTTACCCAAATATTGAATGGGTTCAACGTCTGACATCTTGAGTTTGACTTCGTCTTCACAAATCCAAGCTTGATGTGTGCCGTCAATGGCTAGAAAGGTAGTGTGAAACGAAGGCAGTATGCCCAACTTAGCTGAGAAAGCAACGGCACAGCGCGCACCGTTTCCACAAAAAGATTGCGTGCCGTCGGCGTTGTAATAAACCATTTCGAAGTCATAGCCTTGGCGCAAACAAATTAAGATAAGGCCGTCGGCACCAATGCCAAATTTGCGGTCGCAAAGTTGTTGAATGTCAGTAAGAGACAATTTGTCATAAATACAGGACGTGTTGTCTAGCATGATGAAATCATTGCCGGTACCCTGATATTTGGAGAATTGTAGTGTCATTGTGCTCGAACAAAAATAGTTGAATATTCGTTACCAATTCTTAACAAAATTTAACATTTTCTGAGCAATTTTTGGAACACTCTTTGCGTTTATGCAGCAGTAATTTAAAATCTGACAGTATGACACTTACCAGCACACTCAAATTATTCGGCTTGGGTATTCTAGGAGGTACCCTTCCTTTAGCTACTTATGTCATTATTCAACACAACAGTAGCCGCTTATCCGATCAAGTCATCGACGGAAACCGCCGCGCCCCTATTCAGCAGGTCGACTACCAAGGCGTTGCGCAAGGCCTAGACTTCACTGCCGCGGCAGAAAGCACGGTGCACTCGGTTGTGCACATCACCACCAAAGTAGTGCAAACCACCTTTCAGCGCGACCCCTTCCAAGAGTTTTTCTATGGCCCCGGCGCTGGAGGCCGCGAATTCAAGCAATTTGGCGCGGGTGCTGGGTCTGGTGTCATTGTTTCTTCACAAGGTTACATCGTTACCAACAACCACGTGATCGAAAACGCAAGTGAAATCGAAGTCACGCTCAACGACAACTCTAAATACGCAGCTAAAGTTGTGGGTACAGACCCCTCTACAGACATTGCTGTACTCAAAATTGAAGGCAGCAACTTCCCAGCCATCCCCATCGGCAACTCCGATGAACTCAAAATTGGCGAGTGGGTCTTGGCCGTCGGCAATCCTTTCAACCTCACTTCTACCGTAACGGCGGGCATTGTTTCCGCCAAGGCGCGTAACATCAATTTGCTTTCAGAGCGCAATACCAAAGAAGTTGTGCCCATAGAATCATTTATCCAAACAGATGCGGCCGTGAATCCCGGCAACAGCGGCGGAGCGTTGGTCAATACGCGCGGCGAGCTCATCGGTATCAATACCGCTATTGCCTCCCAAACGGGTTCTTACGCGGGTTACTCCTTTGCTGTTCCTGTCAATCTCGTCGATAAAGTCATGCGCGACCTCATCGATTTCGGCATCGTACAACGCGGTTACCTAGGCGTACAAATTGCCGATTTATCACAAGAAATCAAAGAAAAGAACAAACTCCCAGACCTCAAAGGAGTCTTTATTGCCAAGGTAGTTGAAGGAGGCTCTGCCGACAAAGCAGGTCTAAAAGACGGCGACGTCATCCTTAAAATTGGTAGCAAAGAAGTCAATTCTGTTGCCGCACTCCAAGAAGAAATCGGCAAGCGCCGCCCGGGCGATAAAGTTACGCTCAGTGTGCGTCAAAAAGACGGCGACATCATTACCAAAGATTTGGTGCTGCGCAACCAAGACGGAGAAACCCAATTGCTGAGCAAAGAAGAAATCAGTAAGAATTACGCACTTGGCGCTACCTTCATTGAGCTCTCCGACAAAGAGAAAAAAGAACTCAATATTAGTTTTGGGGTTAAAATCAAGACCATCAATACCGGCAAACTCAAAGCGATAGGGCTGAGCGAAGGCATCATCATCACCAAAATCAATAACGAACCTATCGAAACCGTCGAAGAACTCACCGAAAAATTAAGCGGCAACAATAGAGGCGTTTTGCTTGAAATCATGGATGAAACAGGTAAAAAAGACTATCGAGGCTTAGGCCTGTAAGCAATTTACATCGAAAACAGGCTGCGTTGAAAAAGTTAAGAACTCGTTAATAACTCAACGAAAAAAGCTTTGTTGAGATTTTTTTATCCCTGATTTTCGGCGTTACTTTGTTTGAGAAGCAGAAGTCGATCTTCACCTTGTAATACAGTATAGATAAGCGCATGAGACAGTTAAAAATCACCAAATCCATCACCAATCGCGAGAGTCAATCTCTCGATAAATACCTTCAAGATATCGGTCGTGAAGAACTCATCACCGCAGAACAAGAAGTTGAATTAGCACGTCGCATCAAAGCAGGCGACCAAAAAGCTTTAGAAAAACTCACAAGAGCCAACCTTCGCTTTGTGGTTTCGGTTGCAAAGCAATACCAAAACCAAGGGCTCACCCTTCCTGACCTCATCAACGAAGGTAACTTAGGCCTCATTAAGGCAGCGCAGAAATTTGACGAAACCCGCGGTTTCAAGTTCATCTCTTATGCCGTTTGGTGGATCCGTCAATCGATTCTTCAGGCTTTGGCTGAGCAAGCGCGTATCGTTCGTTTGCCGCTCAACCAAGTTGGTTCACTCAATAAAATCAACAAAGCATTTTCTCGTCTAGAACAAGAATTTGAAAGACCACCAAGTGCCGAAGAATTAGCCGAAGCATTGGAGGTGCCAGAAGACAAAATCAAAGAAAGTCTGAATGTATCCGGTCGTCACGTATCTATGGATGCCCCACTCACCACCAACGACGACGGCGGCACCCTCATGGATGTCATGTCTAACCAAGACGCTCCTCGTACCGACCACAAGCTCATGGCAGAGTCTCTACAAAAAGAAATCGAGCGTTCATTAAGCACACTCACCGATAAAGAACGCGAAATCATCCGCTTGTTCTTCGGTATCGGCATGAATCACGGCCTCACCCTAGAAGAAATCGGTGCTAAATTCAACCTCACCCGAGAGCGCGTGCGTCAAATCAAAGAGAAGGCGATCCGCCGACTCCGACACACCTCTCGAAACAAACTTTTGAAGTCTTATTTAGGCTAACAATTTGAAGGCTACCTACTTGTGGGTAGCCTTTTTCTTTTCATCAACAAGCAATTATCAACATCAATCAACAACAAAATGGAAAACAAAGACGGTTATGAAAAAGAGCTTAATCTCCACATCGAGCGCGAAAGAGCAGCTGTTAAATTGCAAAGTAAAGTCGGAGAACTCCTCTACGACAAGGGCATAGAATTGGTTTTATTCAGAAATCACCTTACTGATATTACCATTTCAGAAATCCTGAATCTTCACGAATACGCAAAACAAGTCGTCAATAAACCAATAGACGTTTTCACCACTGCAGCCTTAGCCGAAACCCTCATGACCCTCGATATTCCAGCCTCCAAATTGGATATCGGCGTGCTGGCTAGCGAATGGCTTGCAGGCCAAACAGAACAAAACGGCATGGCGCGTTTTCTCATGGAAAAATTAGGCGATTTGCAAACCCCACAAGCCATTGAACCGCGCGACGTCGTGCTATATGGTTTTGGTCGCATTGGCCGTTTGGCTGCACGCGAGCTCATCAAACAAGCCGGTAAAGGGCAGCAATTGCGTTTGCGTGCCATTGTTACGCGCGGTTCTTCTGATGCAGACATCATCAAAAGAGCGTCATTATTGCGCAATGACTCCGTTCACGGCGCCTTCAAAGGATCAGTCATAGAAGACCTCGCCAATAAATGCCTGATCATCAACGGCCAAATTGTGCACATGATTGACGCTTCAAACCCAGAAGACATCGACTACACCATCTATGGCATCCAAAATGCCCTCATCATTGACAACACAGGCGTATTCACCAACCGCGAAGCGCTTTCACGTCACCTTCAAGCCAAAGGTGTTGGTAAGGTTTTACTTACCGCGCCAGGTAAAGAAATACCAAATGTAGTTTACGGTATCAATCAAGGTGCGCTAGATGTCGAAAACGAAAATATTTTCTCGGCAGCATCTTGCACCACCAACGCCATCTCTCCTATTCTCAAGGTTGTCAACGATCATTTTGGTGTGGTCAAAGGTCATATCGAAACGGTTCATGCCTATACCAATGACCAAAACCTTTTGGACAACATGCACAAAAAACCACGCCGTGGGCGCTCAGCAGCTGTCAATATGGTCATTACGTCCACTGGCGCCGGATCTGCGGTAACTAAAGTCATTCCAGAGCTCAAAGACAAACTGACGGCCAACGCCGTTAGGGTACCGACACCAAATGGTTCTTTGGCTATCCTTAGCCTTGAACTCAACTCACAGGTGAATCTTGAGCAGGTCAATGCAGCCATAAAAGATGCAGCCCTACATGGCGAATTGGTCAATCAAATCTACTATTCATTTGACCCTGAACTGGTATCATCTGATATCATTGGAAATACCTGCTGTAGTGTATTTGACTCAAACGCAAGTATCGTTTCAGTCGATGGTAAAAATGTGGTCCTTTACGCCTGGTACGACAACGAATTTGGGTATACCAAACAAGTCATTCGCTTGGCCAAATACATCACGCAAGTGCGCAGAGCGATTTATTATTGATGCAAAAAAAAATCACCATAGCAATTGATGGTTACGCTGGTTGTGGCAAAAGCACACTCGCTAAAGCCCTGGCCAAGGCCCTCAATTATACTTTTATAGACTCCGGCGCAATGTATCGCGCCGTTGCATTTTATTGTTTAGAGGAAGGATTTATTGCTGCAAATGAAATGCTTGACGAAGTTCAGTTGCTTCAACACCTCGACCACATCAGCATTCACCTTGGTCAGGACCAACGTGTTTGGCTCAATAAAAAAGACATCACAGACGTGATTCGCTCACCAAAAGTTGCAGCTATTGTTTCTACCATAGCCGCAGTCAAAGAAGTGCGTGTCAAGTTAGTTGAGCTTCAAAGACAAATGAGTGTCGATGGCGGAATTGTGATGGATGGTAGAGATATCGGCACAGTGGTTTTCCCGAATGCGGAACTCAAAATATTTGTAACTGCCTCCCTTGAAGTCAGGACACAGCGTCGTTTAGACGAATTGAAGGCAAAAGGAGAAGTTATTGACCAAATTGCTGTTTCCCAAAATTTAAGATCAAGAGATCATCAAGACAGCACTAGAGCAGAGAGCCCGCTCAGGCAGGCAGCTGACGCCATTGTTTTGGATACCTCCGCACTCAGCCGTGAAGAACAATTAGCGTGGGCGCTTGCGCGCGTAGCTTTACTCGTAACCTATTAAAGCAAATACAGAAAACGACGACAACCAATGGTCGATGTCGTAGTTGCCTTTTCCGATACTTTCTTGGGCGTAATCCCACATCGCATTCATGTTATTGACCCACGCCGTTTTGGTGGCTTCGTCTAGTGTTCCGGCTGGTAAAGTTTTCAGCATGCCATTTAAACACCAAATGCGGTTCAGGTGGTAGCCATCCCAGTGAGACTCATAGCCGTCGTGTTTTTCTGTCTTTTTGATCTGCAAATCTTTGCTTGCGGTTTGTGCAGCAAATAAGCCCGGGCTAAATTTCTTTAACCAGACCAAGTAATCTTCCGTATCATACACTTTGCGCATGAGGTCGGCGACCAATAAAGATGCAGACATGAAATCGTATTCAAATGGCTCTGCACGCAAAGGAGCATTGGTTGTTTTTCCAAAGTATCTTTTACTCGCTTTGAGGGCAACTTTCAGTAAATCTTGATCGCCAAAAGTGCGGGCGTAGTCAATGGCAAAAGAAAGGTTAAGAGAAGGTGCATCGTGTGAGCCTGAAAGCTTCGCTTCTTTGACATCTTTCCAAATGACCTGAGCTGCCGCCGCACACAAATGATGCAAGGGAGCCAGGTTTTGTAACCAGCGATCGGCATCGGGGTCATTCCAATTGGCTAATTCGTCGGCAATCTTTAAAAGCCAACCTTGGCCGTAAGGAAATTCAAATACGTAACGCTCCTTGTTGGTTTCGAAGTATTCGTATTCTTTACGTATATTCTCTTCGCTGAAACTTTCATCGAGCTTCGCGCGAATGGCGGCAGCTTCTGGAATATCTGGGTAGGTTTTAAGAATTTTAACGAGTGCCCAGTGGTTATGAACCGCACTGTGCCAGTCGTAACATCCGTAAAATGATGGCCAAATATCGGTTGGTGTTTGGGTGTCTCCGGGTTGGCGCAACGCTTGGTAGTAATAGTGTGGTGTGGGCTTAGCGGTACAATCCAAAGAAAGTTTGGCAAAATAAGATGCGCCTTCAGCAGAAAGCGTGTAACGGCCGTCAGGAGCAGTGGTTACTAACTGAGCAAAAATAAAGCTAGCACTGAAAACAGCGACAATGAAGGATGAAAATTTGAGCATGGGAGACGCTTAAAAAATGAAAAAAACTAAGATTGAAGCGGTTTTTTAAAACCATTTTTGAAAATCGAAAGCGCTTCGGTTCCGATGCCAACGATGGAAACAATATTGAGTGGAAACTCGAGCAAAACATGTGAAAAGCTCAAGAAGAACAACAAACTAAGCCCTAAAGAGTAATCGTAGGCATAAAATACAGAAGAGGCAATCCAAGTGACGATGACCAGAACAAAACGCACCTTAGGCACCTTGTGCCAACGAATGATTTCTGTTTTACTGAACCAATTAAGGTAGTGATAGAGATAGGCAAAGGCGATGAAGCGCATGAGCATGATACCAACTTCCGAGAAATAAATGAGGCCGTCAGTTTCTTTTTTGGTGCGCGACTTCATGACCTTTTTAGGCAGCGGTTCAAAGCGGTATTCATTGATGCTGTTGATGTAACGGCTCGAGGTGTCGAAAAAATACAACAGGTGGTCGAATTGAAATTGTGGCGCTAGATTGGCCATGTTGATCGGCATGGGCTTCACGATAAATGGGCGGTCTGCGATTTTGTACAAAGAATCGGTGTGTGCGTTGAAAGCTGCTGTATCGATGAGGCCCTGACGCAAGAAATAGTTTTTGTTGCCTTCTTTAGTGATGATGTCGAGGTATTCTTTATTGGTGAGTTTTTGCTCCTCAATGAGGTCAAAATGATCGAGGATGAGGTAGTTGGTATTGTAAAAGCCGTCGCCTTTTGCATAATATGCGTCTTTGCCGTAATTGGATAAAAAAGCATTCTTGGTATCGACCGGAAGGCTAAAGACCAAAAGCAACGGAACAGCGACAAAACCTACCATTTGCCACATGCCAGAAACACTGCGGGCTTTGAGAGAGCCATAAAGCATGAACAAGCCGGTAAAAACATAGACGTGAATGAGTGTTGGGATGAGGGCCGTAAGTGCAAAGATGGTAGTGCTATCGGCGTTGTCTTGTGCGCGCTCAGGGCTGAGCCAACCTCTCACAAAGATGTAGAGCACAAAAATGGCGCCTAACTTGATCCATAAATTCTTGACAAGCGCAAAAAGAATGGAGGCAAAAAGCGCAAAAACCAAGAGCTTGTCAAAAAGATTCATTTCAACGAAGTAGTCGTAGACATCTTTACTGAAACCAAAGTCTTTGGCAAAAGCCGCGTAAGACAATAAGATACCAACAATAAGCAAAACAAGATAATCCCATTTGCCCTTTGCAAAATATTGGCGGTCGTGGAGCCAGCTGATTTCGGTGAGGTAATGCAATGGACCTAAGTAGGCATAAGCCAATAGGAAAGTTTCAAACGGAAAGTAATAAGCCAACACTGCTGTGATGAGCATTAAGCCGATGTTGAGGTAGTTGATGCGGTCTTCTTTGAGCAAATTCATTTTTGCAACTTTATAGATACATACAAAAATAAGCAAAGGACCATCGTGAAAAAAATGATATTGCTCATTTATTTCTTAGCTGTTTAGTCGGCCTCGGGTTCTTCGGTGAAAAGTGGAATTTGGTCGGGGTTGTCGTCTTCATTTTTCGATAAATCCCATTCCATAGAAGGTGTTTCTGCTTCGTCTTCGAGCAATTCGGTTTCTTCAAGAATTTCTTCTGCTTGCGGCCAAGGCTCTGGACTTTCGTCAATAGGATGCGTAAGTACAATTTCTTTGACCTTCATTTTGGTCATTTGATTGCCTTGTGCTTTCATGCCCTTGACCTCGATGAGATCGGCTAAATTAAAGACTTGGTCAGGCAAGTTCTTGGTTTCTTTGAGCAGTTTATTGAAAACAATACGGGCCTCTGGACGAAATGCAGTAGAAACTACATCTAGATAAGAACCTTGCGTTTCTGAAATATAACTCACGCGTTTGTCTTGGGTGACTTCACAAGTAAAGCGCTTGACATAATGCAATTCTTTATCGGCGTCGTAATATACGGCAGAGATAGGGCGGTCTTGGATCCATTTTTCAATATGGATCATGTCTTCGTCAAAATGCGTGGCGAGGTCAAATGAACTAAGGCGGTATTCGCCGTTTTTGTAGAGTGAAAGGATGCGGTCTTCGCCTTTAAAAGAACCTAGAAACTTGCCCCTGCCTTCGTCGTTGAGGCGCCCAACAACGGTGTCGTACCAAATTTTGCGCGCTGCAAGCGTAGAACCTCCCACCTCTTTTTGGACAATTTTCTGAATGATTTCTTTGGTGACGCGGTTACCCGCAGAGTTGCGGCCTTTGATGAGCAGTGCTCCGAGGTCGATGTCAAAACGCAAGCGCTTGAGGTGCGGACGCGGGCGCAGCAATATACTGACGACTTCTCTTTCACCATTCGGATGCACGCTAAAATAGAGCATTTTGGTGCCTTTGGTGCCTTTGGTAAGATCGTATTCGGTATCTCTTGTAATGGAGTTGACGTAAAAACGCTTCATCATGGTGGGGCCACCGGTTCCGTCTTGATAAAAAAGATGGTAGATGGTGCGCGTATCGCCTTTTTTCCAAACATTGGCGTAAATGAGGCCTTTGCCAATGAACTTTTTGTCGGCAACTTTAGTGATCATGAGCTTGCCCGACGAGAAAAAGCAAATGACGTCGTCTATTTCGGAGCAATCTGAGACTGCTTCGTTCTTTTTGAGCCCGTAACCAATGAAGCCTTCTTCGTAGTCTACGTAAAGTTTGCGATTGGCAATAATGACCTTACTGGCGGTAATGGTATCAAAGGTTTTGATTTCGGTTTTGCGCTCACGACCTACTCCAAAACGTTTTTTGAGGTCTTTGAAATAATCGATGGCGTAGTCGATAAGATGCGCTAAATGCTGCTTGACCTGCTGCATCTCCTCCTCTATTTTGAGCAAAGCGTCGTCGGCTTTGTCGGCATCGAAGCGCGTGATGCGGATCATGGGAATCTGCGTGAGCTTGTGTAAATCTTCGTCTTGAATTTCTCTGAGGAGTTGCTTTTTGTAGGGCTTGAACCGCTCGTAGAGATAAACATAAAGCGCTTCACGGTCGCTGTAAAGCTTGAACTCAATGTACATTTCGTGATTGATGAAGAGCTTTTCAAGGGTAGAAAAATGCCATTGGCGCTCGAGTTCATCTAACTTGATTTCGAGTTCGAGTCTGAGTAAGGTAACGGTATGGTCTGTATTGACTTTTAAGATTTCTGTTATGCCCATAAAACGCGGGCGCTCGCCATCGATGATAGACGAATTGGGAGAAACAGAAACCTCACAATCGGTAAAAGCATAAAGTGCATCTATGGTGTTGTCTGGCGAAACGCCCGGCGCCAAATGCACAATAATTTCGGCCTCAGAGGAGGTGTTGTCTTCAATTTTTTTGATCTTGATCTTGGCTTTATCGTTGGCTTTGATCACGGATTCTATCAAGGAAGTGGTTGTGGTTCCGTATGGGATCTCATTGATGATCAGCGTTTTGTTATCGACCTTGCGGATCTTGGCACGGATGCGCACGCGTCCGCCGCGCAGGCCGTCGTTGTAGCCCGAGAAATCGGCCATGCCACCATTCGGAAAATCCGGTAAAATCTCGACCTTCTTGCCGCGCAGGTGATTGATTGATTGCTCGATGAGCTCAATGAAGTTGTGCGGCAAAAATTTACAGGCCATACCGACGGCTATTCCTTCTGCTCCTTGGGCAAGAAGCAAAGGAAACTTCATGGGTAGTTGCTGCGGCTCTTTGTTGCGGCCGTCGTAAGACGATAACCAGTTTGTTGTTTTGGGATTGAAGGCCACGTGCAAAGCAAATTTGCTCAAACGCGCTTCGATGTAACGCGCAGCAGCTGCGCCATCGCCGGTGAGGGTGTTGCCCCAGTTCCCTTGGCAGTCAATCATGAGGTCTTTTTGACCAATTTGCACCAAGGCGTCGCCGATGGAGGCATCGCCGTGAGGGTGATACTTCATGGTGTTGCCGATGATGTTGGCCACCTTGTTGTAGCGGCCGTCTTCCATTTCGCGCATGGAGTGCAAGATGCGGCGCTGAACAGGCTTGAGGCCGTCGTAAAGGCTGGGCACCGCGCGTTCTAAGATGACATAACTAGCGTACTCTAGGAACCAATTTTGATACAAGCCATTGAGCGGGACAATTTTGTCGTCCACGTATTGTTTTTCAAATGGATTATGCCCGCTTTCTTCTTGTGGCATTTGGTCTTCGATTTCGTCTTCTGCCATATTAAGATGCTAATTCGGTAGTTTGTGCTTCTTCTGAGGTATCGGCCGCCGGTGTTTCGGGGAGGTCTTTTTCGACGCGTAGGTTGTCGATGATGTAATCTTGTCTTTCTGGGGTGTTTTTGCCCATAAAATAAGACAAGATAGAATCGATAGACGCATCTTTGGTAAGGATCACGGGCTCTAGGCGAATGTCTTCGCCAATAAAGTGAATGAATTCGTCTGGAGAGATCTCACCCAAGCCCTTGAAACGCGTGATTTCGGGGTTTTTACCGAGTTCGGCCATTGCCGCGCGTCGCTCGTCTTCGGAATAACAGTAAATGGTTTTCTTTTTGTTGCGGACCCTAAAAAGTGGTGTTTGCAAGACATAAACGTGGTTGCGCTTGACTAAATCCGGGAAAAACTGCAAGAAAAAAGTAAGCAAGAGCATGCGGATGTGCATCCCGTCGACATCGGCATCGGTAGCAATGACAATGCGGTTGTAGCGCAGGTTGTCCATGTCTTCTTCGATGTCTAGTGCTGCTTGAATCAGGTTGAACTCTTCGTTTTCATAGACCACTTTTTTAGTGAGTCCATAGCAATTGAGGGGTTTACCTCTCAGCGAGAAAACGGCTTGCGTATTGACATCTCTGGATTTGGTAATAGAACCGCTTGCGGAGTCACCTTCTGTGATAAAGAGCGTGGTGTCTTCGCGGCGCTCATCTTTGAGGTCGGTGAGGTGCGTGCGGCAATCGCGGAGTTTTTTGTTGTGCAGGCTGGCCTTTTTGGAGCGGTCGCGGGCTAACTTGCGGATGCCTGCTAAATCTTTGCGCTCGCGTTCAGACTGCTTGATTTTCTTTTCGATGGTTTCTGCGACGTCCGGATTGCGGTGCAAGTAGTTATCGAGCTTATCCTTAAGAAAATCGTTGATGAAAGCCCGCATAGACTTGCCTCCGGGTTCAATATCTTGAGAACCTAACTTGGTTTTGGTCTGGGATTCAAATACAGGCTCAACAACCTTTACGGCAATAGCTGCCACAATAGATTGGCGGATATCCGAAGCCTCGTAGTTTTTGTTGTAAAAATCGCGGATGACTTTGGCGACCGATTCTCTAAAGGCACTTTGGTGCGTTCCGCCTTGGGTGGTGTGCTGGCCATTGACAAAAGAGTAGTAGTCTTCGCCGTAGGTGCGGCCATGAGTGAAAGCGACTTCGATGTCTTCGTCTTCGAGGTGCATAATTGGGTAAAGCGGATCGCCATCCATGTTGTTCTCAAGCAAATCTTTGAGGCCATCTTTGGAATTGAATTTTTCTCCGTTGTAGTAGATTGATAAACCCCTGTTGAGGTAACAATAGTTCCACATCATTTTATCGAGGTAGGCGGTTTTGTAGGCGTACTTCTTGAAAATGGTGTCGTCTGGGATAAATTCTACATAGGTTCCGTTGCCTTCGTCGGTGGTTTCGATTGCCGTTTCAGAAACGAGTTCTCCGCGCGCAAAGATGGCAGTCTTTTTTTGACCGTCTCGGACCGCATAAAGCATGAAGTAAGATGACAATGCGTTGACAGCCTTAGAACCTACTCCGTTCAGACCAACCGATTTTTTAAATGCTTTGGAATCGTACTTACCGCCGGTATTCATTTTGGAAACGACCTCGACAACCTTACCTAGCGGAATGCCACGGCCGTAGTCGCGGACCGAAACTTTACCGTCTTTGACTTTGATGTCAATGCGCTTGCCGTTGCCCATGACGAATTCATCGATGCAGTTATCGACTACTTCTTTGACCAAGATATAAATACCGTCGTCGGCAGCAGCGCCATCGCCGAGCTTTCCAATGTACATTCCGGGACGCAAACGGATGTGTTCTTTCCAATCTAAGGAACGTATGTTGTCTTCGGTATATTGATTTTCAGCCATGTAGCTTTACAAAATTTGGAATAAACAAAAATAACAATCTAATGCGCTCGCAAGCCGCTCGCTAGACGGAAATTATAAACTAAATGTGTTGATAACAATAGGAATTCGGCTATATTTGCCCTCAAATTGAATTAGAATTATGGCAAATACTGCAGATATCCGCAACGGTTTGTGCATCAAGCACAACGAGAAACTCTTTCAAATCATTGAATTTCAGCATGTGAAGCCCGGTAAAGGCCCCGCTTTTGTGCGCACCAAAATGCGCCAAATTGAATCGGGAAAAGTACTCGACCACACCTTCTCAGCAGGTCACAAAATTGAGACTGTTCGCATTGAAAACCGCGAATACCAATATCTTTACCAAGAGTCTGACGCTTATATTTTCATGAACAACGAATCTTTTGAGCAAGTCAATATTCCACTCAAAATGGTCGAAAAACCAGGTTTCTTACAAGAAGGAATGATCGTCAATATCCTTTACCATGCCGAAGAAGAATCACCACTTGTTGTAGAACTCCCAATGTATATCATCTCAGAAGTAACCTACACTGAGCCAGGCGTTAAAGGCGACACCGCTACCAACTCCATGAAACCAGCTACAATTGCAACAGGCGCAGAGGTTCGCGTTCCTTTGTTCATCGACAACGGTGAGGTCATCAAAATCGACACCCGTACAGGTGTTTACGTAGAGCGCGTTAAAGGATAAAATGAAAAATACAGCCCTCACTCACAAACACACCGAACTCGGTGCCAAATTAGTACCGTTTGCGGGATACAACATGCCCGTTCAATACGAAGGCGTCAATGCAGAACACGACACCGTCCGCAATGGCGTTGGCGTTTTTGACGTTTCCCACATGGGTGAGTTCTTACTCAAAGGCCCAAACGCCTTGGCGCTTATTCAAAAAGTATGCAGCAACGATGCAGCCGTGCTTTTTGATGGCAAAGCACAATACAGCTGCATGCCAAATGGCGAAGGCGGTATTGTTGACGACCTTATTATCTACAGAATTGATGCCGAAACTTATTTTATCGTTGTCAATGCTTCCAACATCGAAAAAGATTGGGACTGGATTGCCAGCCACAATGATCTCGGTGTAGAAATGCAAAACTTATCTGACCAATATGCATTGCTTGCTATTCAAGGGCCAAAAGCAGCGCAAGCCATGCAAAGCCTCACCTCTATTGACTTAAGCAACATGACCTACTACACTTTTCAGTACGGTACTTTTGCGGGCATTGAAAACATCATGGTTTCAGCTACGGGTTACACAGGTTCAGGTGGCTTTGAAGTGTATGTCAAGAATGAAGACGCAGAAAAATTATGGGATGCCGTGTTTAACGCCGGTGCCAACTGGGGAATCAAACCAATTGGCCTTGCCGCACGCGATACCCTTCGTTTGGAAATGGGCTTTTGCCTTTACGGCAATGACATCGACGACAGCACCTCGCCACTAGAGGCAGGCCTTGGCTGGATCACAAAATTCACCAAAGACTTCACCGATGCCGCATACTTGAAAGCACAAAAAGAAGCCGGCGTAACCAGAAAATTAGTCGCTTTTGAAATGACAGAGCGCGGCATTCCTCGCCACGACTACCCTATTTTAGATGCAAGCGGCGCAGTGATCGGTAAAGTAACCTCAGGCACGATGTCTCCGAGTATGAAAATTGCCATCGGTTTGGGTTATGTACACACCACACACAGCGCGCCCGACTCCGAAATCTTCATTGAAATCAGAGAAAAAGGAATCAGGGCCAAAGTTGTTAAATTGCCTTTTTACAAGGCCTAACTTCAATCCCTAATGACCAACGCACCGCGGGGGTCATCAGCTAATATTGCCGAGGGCTGCTTTTGTAAAGCGGCCCTTTGTTTTTTGCTTGAACGCATTTCAAAAAGATAACTTTCTTTATCGAGTGTTTTTAATAGTGCAATTTGCGCAGCGGTAATATCTTTGCTGCGCATCATCAAACCAGCAACTGCAGGGACTTTTTCAAGGCGCTGCAAGCCCTCCTCAAAAGAAACCGTAGCATACACCACCTTGAAATCTTGACTCAGGGCCGCCAACCAATTAGGATTGGAAGAATCCAATATGATTTGGGCTCTGTATTGGATTGGAATGTCATAGATTGCTTGCTGAAAAAGTGCTATATCGACGTACCCTTCCGTGCATGCATTCCAGTGTTTGAGGTCTAAAATTATTGCGTGACCTGAGTCCAAGAGCGGCCAAATGGCCTCCAAACGGACTAGTTTTTCACGGTGCAAACTTTTGTAGCGGAGTTTTTCAAGCTCCACGTCTGTTTTTTCAAAAATACAACCCTCACCGTCGGTATGGGCCTCTAGGGTATTTTCATGATACAACCAAAGTGTACCATCGGCACTCATGCGCACGTCAACCTCTACACCGTTCATGGTTGGCAAAGTCAGCGCTAATTGAATTGCTTCTAAGGAATTGTCATGAAAAGCACTCATTCCGATATCCATCCCCATTCCCGCATGACCAAATACCTGCACTGCTGGATAGGATTCTTGTTTGTTACAAGAAAAGAATAGTGCTGTATAAAGTAGCAAATAAGGTAAATGCGAAAATTTCAAACTTCTGAGATACTTCATTTTTTTCTAGCGGAGAGATAATAAGTGAATTGCAACTGCGGATTCAAAAAAACCGGAATTACTGGCGCTTGGGTTTGTAACAAGCGCTCTCGAACAAAACCACCTAATAATTGCACCTGATACCGTGAACTTTTTCCAAAACAAATTCCCAAACCAACATATACACCTTGATGCATATCCAAAAAACTTGACTTCTGAAAATCTACTTGATAAGCGATTGTATAAATTGGAACTACCGTGCCATGCGCTTTTTGTGGAAGGTCACTTTGCCAAGACAATCCGATTTGCGGTGCAAGAGCACCTTGCAAGCTGCGTTCTACACCAAGCCCGCCTGATACGCCTAAACCACCACAACGAAATCCTTTTAGATAATGGAGACTTAGGACCTGATCATAACGATGTAGTGAGGCACCTATTCCAAGAGCATATTGAGCAGGTAAAGGTGAACTTTCAAAAAGTACGAAAAAGAGTAGCAGTCGAGACAACATTGTTGTAAAAATAAAAAAGGCCTTCGAGAGAAGGCCTTTTCTAAGTAAAAATATTTTGGTTGACTTAAACCAAACCTTGGTCAATCATGGCGTCGGCTACTTTGACGAAACCAGCGACGTTTGCGCCTTTGACATAATCAACAATGCCGTCGGTATCTTTACCGTATTTTACACAAGCTTCGTGGATAGAAACCATGATATTGTGCAAACGCTCGTCAACTTCTTCAGCTGGCCAAGACAAACGCAATGAGTTTTGAGACATCTCCAAACCTGAAGTAGCTACGCCACCAGCATTAGATGCTTTGCCTGGAGCAAACAATAATTTTGCAGCCTGAAAAACGGCAATGGCCTCTGGTGTAGATGGCATGTTGGCACCTTCTGCAACACACATGACACCGTTTGAAACAAGAACGCGTGCTTCTTCTCCGTTGAGTTCGTTTTGGGTAGCGCAAGGAAGCGCAATGTGGGCTTTTACCTCCCAAGGACGCTTACCAGCAATAAACTGAGCGCCAGGGAATTGCTTAGCGTATTCAGAGATACGACCGCGACGCACATTTTTGAGGTCCATGACCCACGCTAATTTTTCAGCATTGATACCAGCTGCGTCGTAGATGTAGCCTTCTGAATCTGATAGTGTAACAACAGTTGCACCGAGTTGAGTTGCTTTTTCACAAGCATATTGAGCTACGTTTCCTGAACCAGAAACCGCAACAATTTTGCCATTGAAAGACTCACTTTTAGTTGCAAGCATTTCTTTTGCGAAATAAACTGTACCGTATCCGGTTGCTTCCGGACGGATCAAAGAACCACCCCAATTGCGGCCTTTACCAGTTAAAACACCAGTAAATTCATTGCGCAAACGCTTGTATTGACCAAACATATAGCCAATTTCGCGACCACCAACACCGATGTCACCTGCAGGCACGTCGGTATCAGGACCAATGTGACGAGCAAGCTCAGACATAAACGACTGACAGAATTTCATCACTTCGTTGTCTGATTTGCCTTTCGGGTCAAAGTCAGAACCACCCTTACCACCACCCATAGGCAATGTAGTGAGGGAGTTTTTAAAGATTTGCTCGAAGCCTAAGAATTTTAGGATAGAGAGATTCACAGACGGGTGAAAACGCAAACCACCTTTGTAAGGGCCGATAGCACTGTTGAACTCAACGCGGTAACCGCGGTTTACGTGGATATGGCCGTTGTCGTCTAGCCACGGAACGCGAAAGATAATGGTGCGTTCTGGCTCGACAATGCGATCGAGAATTTGAGCTGTTTTGTATTTCGGATTAGCCTCAATAAAAGGAATAACCGCTTCGGCTACTTCCTGAACCGCTTGCAAAAACTCTGGCTCATGGCCGTTTTTTGCGCGAACACGATCCATGAAAGCCTCGATTTCTGCGTGATACTGATTTGACATAATAACTTAATAATGTTTTAGTTTATAAACTTGGGCAAAAATAATTCAAAATAGGGTCCAAAAAGCATCTTTTTTCAACATTTTATTAGTGTCAAATTGACACTAATTTAAAGCGCGCAGCAAATCAATACCCTGAAATTTGACCTTCGACAAAAAAGTACTTATTTTTACCCCACGCAAAGCAACCCAAACCGCTACTTTTACGTTTGCGGTGAGTACCTACTATAAGATGAAGACCAACATGAAAATAAAATCAACTCTATTCGCAACTATTTGCGGTTCTTTACTCATTGCATTCACCTTCATAATGAACGCCACGAATGCAAATGCACAAGGCCCCGTTACTTTGTGTTTAGGTCAAGATGCTACTGTTTGCCCTGGACAAACGGTCATCATTAACAATTGCAATACCGGAACCACCCCCGGTACCGCTGCGGGTCTTTACCTCAATGCACCTACCAACGTATCCCTTTCTGACGACGCTTGGTCTGGCACAGTCAATATCGGTTTCCCATTTAGCTTTTACGGCAACACCTACAGTCAGTGTGTAATTGGCTCCAATGGTTTGGTTTCTTTCAACCTCGCAAATGCTGGCGGCTATTGCCCATGGGCTTTAAATGGTGTTGGAACTTTACCAAACGCAGGATTTACCTCTGCAAAAAATACCATCATGCTCACCTACCAAGACATCAACCCGTCTTTAGGTGGCCAAATTCAATACCAAACCTTGGGCACTGCTCCCAACAGAAAATTCGTTGTTTTGTACAAAAACATCTTGATGTTCAGTTGTACTTCACAATGCAACTACATGGCTATTGTCATGTACGAAACCTCTAATATTTTTGAATTGCACATCGGTAACAAACCTATTTGCTCCGGATGGAACGGTGGCTTGGCTATCCAAGGTTCCGAAAACAACATGCCAATGCCTACCGCGCACATCACTCCAGGTAGAAATAACTCCGTTTGGGGTGCCAACCAAGACGGCCGCAGATTTTTGCCGACAGCGCCAAGCAACACGGCCTCTTACACGATGTCGCAGATCCCCTATTTAATGGTCAATAGCCCAGGTAGCAACTTTGTTTGGGCCAACACCAACAACCAAACCTTTCCATACAACAACGGTACGCTCAACGTCAATATTGTTCCGCCCGGAACCACCGGCTACTTCTTATCTGGCGCGGCCTGCGGAACCAGCATTGGCTCCATTACCCAAGACACCACCTGGATTACCCGCGCAACTCCTTCCGTAACTACAACCACCTTACCCGATGTTTGCACACAGGGTGTAGGAAGCGCCACGGCTGTGCCAGGCGCTGGTTCACCGACGCCTTGCACATACACTTGGAACCCAGGTGCCATCACCGGAAATCCGGTTGCAAACCTTTTTGCGGGCACCTACACGGTTACCCAAATCGACGGCAACGGTTGTAGCGCAACAGCAACAGCAATAGTGGGCGATACACCTGCTACTTTTACGGCCACAACTACACTCGTTTCTTGCCCCGGGGGCAATGATGGATCGGCTACCGCCAACGTCACACCCGCAACTGGCGTGATCACCTATCAGTGGAGCAACGGCCAAAACACCCAAACAGCAACCGGCCTTAGCGCTGGCAACTATTGGTGCTATGCCTCAAACACTACAGGTTGTTCAGATACTATTTATGTAACCATTTCAGAAGTTCCAGCAATGGTACTCAATGCAATTAACGTCATTGATGCCAACTGTTATACCATAGCAAACGGCCAAGCTACCATCGATGTGACGCTCGGAACAGCTCCATATACTTACGACTGGGACATCTCTGCATCGTTAAGCGCTACTGCCCTTGACCTCGGCGCTGGTCTCCACACCTGTACGGTAACCGATGCAAACGGCTGTATCCAAAGCATCTCTGTAAATATCTCTCAGCCAAGCCCACTCGACATCACCTTCTTGACACAAGACACCATGATTTGTTCAGAGTCTAGCATCTTGCTTTCTGCACTTGGCGCTGGTGGCTCAAGCGCTTACACCTTCTCATGGACAGAAAACGGCATTCCGATTGGCAATGGCACAGGCATCACCGTTGACCCGATCAACTCCGGTACAGTTTACTGCGTTACGCTCAGCGAAGCTTGCGGTTCGCCAACCACTACCGAATGCATGACCATCATCTTCCCTTTAGAAATCATCCCTGTGATTACTGCCGTAGACAACCAAATCTGTACACCCGGTGATTTCCAGTTACACAATATGTCCACTAACGGCCAGGATATTTCAAGTACTTCTTATCTGTTCTCCAATGGCGACAGCTTTACGGTCCCTAATCAAGACGACCTTTTTCATACTATTATACAGCCCGGTGTCTACGATCTTTCGGTGGTAATGACCTCTATTCATGGCTGTATTTACAATGGTTTCTTTGATGATCACGTGACCGTGACCGACAACCCAACTGCTAATTTCACCATCTCTAAAAACCCTGTTACTTGGTTTGAAACAACGGTGCAAACCAATGACGTCTCAATGGGCAACATCGCTCAGTACAGTTGGTCCTCACCAGGATCTACTAACATTGCAAGCACAGGTTCTAGCGCCATGATCACCTACCCAGAAGGCATCATGGGTACCTACCCAATTATGTTAACAGTTACAACCGTAGACGGCTGTTCTGACTCCATTACCATTGATATCGATGTCGTTTCTGATGTCATTTTCTATGCGCCAACAGCATTTACCCCAGACGACGACGAACACAACCAAGTTTGGGCTTTTTATGTAGAGGGCATCGACTTCGAGAACTTCCACCTTGAAATCTTCAACCGCTGGGGAGAAGTCATTTGGGAAACATTTGACACCAAAGGTTTCTGGGATGGCTATTACAACGGTGTCAAAGTTCAGCCGGGCACCTATACTTGGAAAGCTTGGTTCAAAGACAAAGATACCGATGGCAAAACCCTTAAAACTGGCATGATTCATGTGATTCGCTAACATATGAGACCATCAACAGCACTATTTATCCTTACCCTCAGTTTTGTTCAATTTTCTTGCGGACAAAACATCAAAGGTTTGGTCAAGCAAATTCCAACACAGCTTCCAACTCAAATCCCGAACGGACAAAAACCTGCGTTAAGTAATGACGAAGTGGTTGCTGGCCTCAGAGAAGCGCTACAAGTCGGTATCAAAAATTCCGTGAATCAAAGCTCGGCACTAGATGGCTTTTTAGGAAATGCACAAATTCGACTGCCCTTTCCTCCTGATGCACTAAAAGTCAAAGAGAAAGCCCTTCAGCTAGGAATGTCTAACCAAGTGGAGCAATTCGAAACCACACTCAATAGAGCTGCTGAAGAAGCCGTTAAAGAAGCCTTACCTATTTTTACACAAGCCATTTCAAACATGAGTGTGCAAGATGGTTTTGCTATTCTCAAAGGTGGCAATGGCGCAGCAACAACTTTCCTTAAAAACCAAACAAGTCAGCAGCTCTATAATACTTTCCTTCCCAAAGTAAAAGAAGCAACTGCAAAAGTGAGCCTTACCGCCAAATGGACCCCACTCATGACTAAATACAACCAAGCCATGACCCTCACCGGAGGTGAAAAAATAAACCCCGATTTGGATGCTTTTGTAACAGAAAGAGCAATAGCCGGCTTGTTTACTTTGGTTCAGCAAGAAGAAGACAAAATCAGACAAAATCCGGCCGCAAGGATCAGTGATTTATTGATCAAAGTATTCGGCTCTCTCTAAATCTATTTTTTCTAAGCTTCTGATCTATGCAGTTTCCAGCAACAGAATTGGTTCTCGATGCAAAAGGAGCTGTTTATCATTTAGGTCTTCTGCCCGAGCAACTTGCCACAAAAGTTATTCTTGTTGGAGATCAAGACAGAGTCGCAAAAATATCTTGCAACTTTGACCACATTGAATTTAAAATTCAACACCGCGAATTTATCAGCCATACCGGCACCTTCAAAGGCAAACGCATTACTGTACTCTCCACAGGTATTGGCACCGACAACATCGATATTTGCATGGCAGAACTCGACGCCTTGGTGAACATCGATTTAAAGAACAGAAGTCAAAAAGACAAGCAAATCAGTTTAGAAATCGTACGCATTGGAACTTGCGGAATGCTTCAAGCTAATATGCCACTACATTCTTTTGTGCTATCCACACATGCGCTTGGCCTCGATAACATTGCTCATTTTTACCCCATACCCTTCTCTGCTGAAGAACAAATTTTGCTAAGAGAAGTCAGCCAACAAATCAACTTTCCTGAAGGTATACAACCCTATTTATGCGCTGCAGACAAAGAGATGGTTGCAAAACTTGATTCGGTCAAGATTAGAAAAGGAATCACAGTAACGAGCTCTGGTTTTTACGGCCCGCAAGGTAGGTCCTTGAGATTGGCAAGTAAAATGCCTGATATCCATCTTTCACTTGAAAAATTCAATTACAACGGACAGCAAATTGTCAACTTTGAGATGGAAAGCTCAGCCATATTTGCGCTGGGTAAAGCGCTCGGTCACAGGTGCACCAGTATTTGCTTAGGCGTAGCCAATAGGCCGCTGGAAATCTTTTCTACTGGAATTGACGCTGCAATGGATGAGCTCATTGCATACGTATTGGAGCGCATCTAGCTTTTGAACTTACTTCAAGAATTTATCTAAGGTAATATGCAGGTTCAGACCACGCAATTGCGCACCACTTGCCACAATGACGCCATTGCCATCCAAAAGAAAGGCATTGGGGATAGTTGCAACTTGGTAATTAGCTGCTGCTATACCTTGCGCATCGAGTACGTGGTATTTCCAAACGAGTTTATCTGCAATGATTGCTTGTGACCAAGCTTCTTGGTCTCGGTCTAGGGAAACGCTAAATACTTCGAATCCTTTGGCGGCTTTGAATTCTTTTTGATGGTACTTTTGATAGGCCTCCACTACATTAGGGCTTTCTTTGCGACACGGACCACACCAAGATGCCCAGAAGTCTATTAAGACCATTTTACCACGCAAACTTGACAGTTTGAGTGTCTTGCCTTTTGGCGACAACAAAGATATTTCAGGAGCGGTAGTGTCTTGCGGCATGGTTGCCGATGTTTCTTGTCGAAAACACAATGCGTAACACGCAAAAGCAGCTACGAGCGCAATGAAGAGGATACTTGATTTTTTCATCCGATTCTTCTGATATCGGCACCAATGTTATTGAGGCGGTATTCGATGTCTTGGTAACCGCGGTCAATTTGTTCGATGTTGTGGATGACGCTTTTTCCTTTTGCTGATAATGCGGCAATCAAAAGAGAAACACCTGCACGAATGTCTGGGGAGGTCATTTCAATACCTTTGAGGTCGTGTTCGCGGTTGAGGCCTATGACTGTGGCGCGGTGCGGATCGCAAAGAATAATTTGGGCACCCATATCGATGAGTTTATCGACAAAGAACAGGCGAGATTCGAACATTTTTTGATGGATAAGTACAGATCCTTTTGCCTGAGTGGCTACAACCAAAATAATAGATAGGAGGTCAGGTGTAAATCCAGGCCAAGGCGCGTCGTAGATGGTCATGATAGAACCATCAATGAAAGTTTCAATTTCGTATTTTTCTTGAGCAGGAATAAAGATGTCGTCGCCACGGCGCTCCAATTTGATGCCGAGTCTTCTGAAAACATTTGGTATGATGCCGAGGTTTTCCCAGGATACATCTTTGATGGTGATTTCGGATTGGGTCATGGCGGCTAAACCAATGAAACTGCCAATTTCAATCATGTCGGGTAAGATGCGGTGAAAACAACCGCCAAGTGACTTGACACCTTGGATTTTAAGCATATTTGACCCAATTCCGGTGATTTGTGCCCCCATGGAATTGAGCATTTTACAGAGTTGCTGAATGTAAGGCTCGCAAGCTGCATTATAAAAAGTTGTTTCACCCTCGGCCATTACTGCTGCCATTAAGATGTTGGCTGTTCCGGTTACTGAAGCTTCGTCGAGGTGGATAAAAGTTCCTTTGAGCTCAGCGGCTTCTACGGAATAGAAATGTTCGCCGGCGTCGTAGTTGAATTTTGCACCCAAGAGCGCGAAGCCTTCAAAGTGAGTGTCTAAACGGCGTCGGCCAATTTTGTCTCCTCCTGGTTTTGGTATAAACCCACGGCCGTAACGTGCGAGCAAAGGCCCTACAATCATAATGGAGCCGCGTAAAGAAGACGCGCGCTTTTTGAAATCTTCGGTTTCGAGGTAAGAGAGGTCGATTTCTTTGGCTTGGAAAATATAGGTGCCCTTTTCTACTTTTTCAACTTTGACACCCATCGTTTGTAGAAGGGCAATGAGCTTATTGACATCGACAATATCTGGCACATTTGAGATTGTGACTTTTTCTGATGTCAGTAAGGGTGCGCAAAGCACTTGTAGGGCTTCGTTCTTTGCACCTTGCGGAATGATTTCACCTTTGAGTGGCTTACCACCATAAATTTCAAAAGAAGCCATGCTTTATTTTTTGATGAATTTTTTCTTTTTATTCTTGTTATTGTTGTTGTTCTTTTGCTTGTTGAAGCGTTGGTTTTTTTGCTGATTTTGACCAATTCCCATGGTTTTGAGGAGGGTATTGGTATGGACTAAATCATCGGGATTCTCCAAAATGAGGTCGCCTTTGGAAAGTTCCTTGAGTTGCTGTGCAATAACATTGTTCTCGACGGTGTCGTTGTTGTAGGCCAAAAACTGTTTTTTCATGAAATTGGCCATGGTATTTTTTAGAAATTCCTTCTCTTCGGGAATAACCACTTCTCGAGAGGCCTCTAAAATAGCTTGCGTATACTTTCCGTAATGACCGTAGCGAATTTTACTGGAGGGGTAAGTCATGCGCTGTGGCTTCTCGTTGAGCACCTCTTGCTTTGGTTTTTCATAAGGAGAATCGACATCGAACTCAAAATTAGACATCACAAATAAGTGTGTCCATAATTTGTGGCGGTAGTCCTCGACATCTCGCAAGTGCGGATTGAGTTGGCCCATCACTTCGATAATGGCTTTGGCAGCGAGGTTGCGCTCTGTGCGGCTGGAAAGTTCCATGGCATGAGCAATCATGTTTTGGACGTTGCGCCCGTATTCTGGTAAAATGAGCGGACCACGCGTGGTATTGTATTCCATGTTTAGTTTTCTAAGTGTGCGCCTAAGGCGTTGTCGTAAATGGCTTTGGCTTCGGTAATGAAGCCATAATGTTGTTCGTCAATTTGAAGTTTTCCTTTGGTGACGTGCCCTAAAAGAGTCATGTTGACACCAGAGGCAACCATATTTTCTACAAATGCTTCTTCTTGTTCTTCGGTAACCGAAACCACTGCTCTGCCCTGCCCTTCGCCAAATAAGAAGGCATCTAGGCGGATGTCTGCATCGGAAACAATATCAAATCCTAAACCTCTAGGCAAAGACATCTCGACAAGCGAAACATACAAACCACCATCAGAAACATCGTGCACTGCATTGACCAAGCCTTCGGCGATCAGACCTTTGATGGCTTGGTGCATTTGGAATTCTTTTTCGAGCTCAAAATAAGGTGCTGGCGAAGCTTTTACGCCGTGGTAAGTAGCGAGGTATTCAGATGACGCGATATCTTCGGTGTAGTCGCCGATCAAGAAAATAAGGTCCCCTTTTTGCTTGAAATCGAGGGTCATAATTTTATTTTTATCGGGGACAATACCGATCATGCCAATTGTAGGTGTCGGGAAAACCGGCACTTCTTTGCCGTTCATGACCGTTTGGTTGTAAAACGAGACGTTACCGCCTGTTACGGGTGTTTCGAATTTCAAGCAAGCGGCAGACATTCCTTTGATAGCGCCCACAAACTGCCAGTAAGATTCTGGGTTGTAAGGGTTGCCAAAATTGAGGCAATTGGTGATGGCGCTTGGGTTACCGCCTGCGCAGGTAATGTTGCGCGCGGCCTCAGAAACGGCGATCATGGTGCCAATTTCTGGATCGGCGTTGACGTAGCGCGAGTTGCAGTCTACGGTCATGGCGAGGGCTTTGTTGGTGCCTTTGATATTGACGATGCCCGCATCAGAAGGACGGTTGGTGGTCATGTTGCGGGTGCCGACCATGGAGTCGTATTGTTCGTAAACCCAACGCTTGGAGGCAATATTTGGCAAGCCGAGCATGGCGTCAGCTACTGCTTTGAGGTCGGTCGGTTCGGCAACTTGAGAGATATCGAATTTTTTGAATTCTTGGTAGTAAGCCGGCTCGGTGTATTCTCTTTTATATTGAGGAGCACCGCCGCCCAAAACGAGTGATTCGGCAGGCACATCGCCTACGAGCTCACCGCTCATGTAATAGCGGACGCGGCCGGTGTCGGTGACGTGGCCGATTTCTTCGGCGTGGAGGTCCCATTTGTCAAAGATGTCTTTGACGATTTGCTCTTTGCCTTTTTGAACCACTACAAGCATGCGCTCTTGAGATTCGGACAATAAGATTTCGTAGGGCAACATGTTGTCTTGGCGAGTTGGTACGAGGTCTAGGTAGATTTCCATACCCACATTACCCGCTGCACTCATCTCACAGGTAGAACAGGTGATGCCTGCTGCACCCATGTCTTGCATTCCGACAATAGCATCTGTCATGGAGAGTTCCATGGTAGCTTCTAACAGAAGTTTTTCCATGAATGGATCGCCAACCTGAACAGACGGAAGGTCGTTGGCAGAATCTTCGGTGATGTCTTTGGAGGCAAAAGCTGCACCCGCAATACCATCTTTGCCGGTGGCTGAGCCAACAATAAAAACAGGATTACCAGGGCCCTTTGCCGTAGCGGAGATGATTTTTTTGATGTCGATGATGCCAGCTGAAAAAGCGTTGACAAGCGGGTTGGTGTTGTAAGATTCGTCAAAAAAGACTTCTCCACCAACAATCGGAATGCCAAAAGCATTGCCGTAATCGCCGATACCTTTGGTAACGCCTTTGACCAACCATTTGGTGCGCGCTTCTTCGATATTGCCAAAACGCAAGGAATTGAGCTGCGCTATTGGGCGCGCGCCCATGGTAAAGATATCGCGGTTGATACCCCCTACCCCTGTGGCAGCTCCTTGATAAGGCTCTAACGCACTTGGGTGGTTGTGAGATTCGATTTTAAATACACAACCCAAGCCGTCGCCGATATCGACCAAACCGGCGTTTTCTTCACCAGCTTTGACCAACATGTGCGGGCCATCTTTGGGCAGCGTTTTGAGCCAAAGAATAGAGTTTTTATAAGAACAGTGCTCACTCCACATGACGGAATAAACAGCGGTTTCGGTAAAGTTAGGTGTACGACCAAGGATTTCTTTGACGTGTTGAAATTCGTCGGCGCGGAGGCCTAAATCGATGGCTTGTTCTAGCGTAGCTTCTTTTTGGTGATTGGTTTCCATACAGTGTTGAGAATTCAAAGACAAAAGTAACGATTAATCGGATAGCATCTTTCAATTTTTCGCCTTAAATTTGTCCCTTAAAACTTTGAAAAAATGAGTTACGACATCATAGTTGTGGGTAGCGGGCCAGGCGGATACGTCACCGCCATTCGCGCCTCTCAGTTAGGCCTAAAAACTGCTATTGTAGAAAAAGAATCTTTAGGCGGAGTTTGCCTCAATTGGGGCTGTATCCCTACAAAAGCCCTCATCAAGAGTGCCAATGTTTACGAATACCTCCAGCACGCTGCAGACTATGGTATCAACGTCAAAGAAAGTAGCGTAGACTTTAACGCCATGATCAAACGCAGCCGCGACGTCGCCAGCGGAATGTCTAATGGCATTCAATTCTTAATGAAGAAAAACAAAATCGATGTGCTGAAAGGCAATGGCGTTTTAAAAGCAGGTAAAGCTGTAGAAGTGACCGACGAAAGCGGCAACAAAACAACTTACACGGCAGCAAAAGGTGTCATCATCGCCACTGGTTCGCGCTCTCGCGAACTCCCTAACCTACCGCAAGACGGCACCAAAGTTATTGGGTACCGCCAAGCCATGACCCTTCCTTCACAACCTAAAAAATTGGTTATTGTTGGTTCAGGCGCCATCGGCGTTGAGTTTGCTTATTTCTACAACGCCATCGGAACTGAGGTTACAGTTGTAGAATACCTCCCAAATATTGTTCCTATCGAAGACGAAGACGTTTCAAAACAACTCGAAAAATCTCTCAAAAAGTCAGGCATCAACATTCTCACCAGCTCTTCTGTTGAATCAGTAGACACCAGCGGTAGCGGTTGTGTGGTGCGCATCAAAACTGCCAAAGGCGAAGAAACAATCGAATGCGACATCGTGCTTTCAGCAGCTGGTGTAGTCACCAACATCGAAAACATCGGCTTAGAAGAACTCGGAATTGTCGTAGACAAAGGCCGTATTTTGGTCAGTGACTTCTACCAAACGAATTTACCCGGCTATTACGCCATTGGCGATGTAGTGCCAGGCCCAGCATTGGCGCACGTTGCTTCTGCGGAAGGCATCATTTGCGTCGAAAAAATCGCGGGTCATCACCCAGAGCCACTCAATTATGGCAACATCCCGGGCTGTACCTACTGCTCACCAGAAGTGGCAAGCGTCGGCATGACCGAAAAAGCTGCCAAAGAAGCAGGTTACGAAATCAAAGTGGGCAAGTTCCCGTTCTCAGCATCGGGTAAAGCAAGTGCTGCCGGTGCCAAAGACGGTTTTGTCAAGCTCATTTTTGACGCCAAATACGGCGAACTCCTCGGCGGCCACATGATCGGCGCCAACGTCACCGAAATGGTCGCAGAACTCGTTGCGGTGCGCAAATTAGAAACTACGGGCGAAGAACTCATCAAAACAGTTCACCCGCACCCAACTATGTCTGAAGCCATCATGGAAGCCGCAGCAGCAGCCTACGGCGAAGTCATTCACATGTAAGAACTAATTTCTTGTAAGAAATGAAAAAGCGCCCTTGAGGCGCTTTTTTTGTGCTGCTATTTTTCTAATTTGTAACCAATTGATAAACGCGACTTTATTTAGCACAAGCCTAAAATCAGAAAAATGCGTTTGACTCTCCTCATCCTACTCGCCCTCCATTCAGATTTATTAACTGCTCAAAAATTTGCACTCATCGAAAATAAAGGTGAAAATGCGGCATATTTTGATTACAGTAATCCAAATTCTTTTGTCGGAGTTTTGATGAACAACATCGACTATATCCCGACGCTCATTGATCAAAACGGATATAATGGGGTTTATGACGCTTACATGTTAGCGCAAATGGGCATAGCCCCTGAAGAAATGCTAACAACCACAACCTCTACACGGTTACTTATGTATGATCCGCAAGCGAATGAAGAAGCCATCGTGATTAAAACAACGCAATCATTAAATTCATTTCTTGATTCAGTTAAAGAGATACCTGTCTATGAAAGTCTTTTCCAAATTGAAGAACAAAGCCTGCAACAATTTTGGGACAACAGTTGCGAAAATTGCGCAGTCCGTATTTTCTCGAAATTTTATTTTGACGTAAGGAATACCGATGCTTTATTAATTGAGGATCGAGAAAATGAAAGATGGATTCATTTGATTGGAAAATTAAAAGACGGCAGACACCTGATTACCTTATCTCTGCGCGCCGAGCAAATAAAAGAAGAAGAATGTTTTAGATTTCTGCACTTCATCGACCCGGTAAATAGCAAAAGCCTATATGAGGCCTATAAAAAACAAGCGAACTACCAAATTCAGTCGGAAATTTGTAGGGAATGGAAACAAGGTAAATCAATTTATTTTTCAGCCTTACTCCATACCTTTGATGTCATTAATGAGCCTTCTTGCTGGAACTATATCACCGCAAGCGGATTACAACTGATGGGTGTATCCGATTCTGAAAAAATGGGCACTTTACACCAACCAATTGGCAGCGATTCCATTTCAACTTCCTTAGAAATCGCACAGCAACGGGGGGATATCTTCTCCATCTACAACTATCTTTCAGAAGATACAACCTACATTATCAAAACATCCTTCGATTTTGAAACGGCATATCATTCCTTCATGGATAATCCCGATTTTGTGGATTACATTTATTCAGACAGCACATGGCTTGCCTCTTGGTGGGCGTCTGCTCAAATTGGCGACACACTAAGAGCAATGCCACAGTCTTTGACTTTTTGGAAAGATAGAAACCAGCCTAATGCTGCTTTTTATTACAAAATTGGTACTGATCTTAACTATGTTCCGAAAGCATTTGTAACTGACCTTGTATTTTATTCTTCACAACCGAACTCCAAAGAAATTTTCTTGAGTTACAATTACCAAATAGCAAGGGACAACGAAGAATTCAGTGGCGCAATTTTAAAAGAATTCAACCTGGCAATTCAAAACCAAGAAGCTTTATTTAATCCGTCGTTAAAATGGAACAAATTCCTTAGCACGTCTACAAAAAAAATGGACTTCCCTCAACTTCAAAAAAAGCTGAACCTCATCAATGCCAACCCAGAAATTTAATACCATGAAAAACTTCCTTTTGATCTCAATTCTTGCGGCTTGCAATACCATTGTAAATGCCCAATCAGCAAACATTGCACAACCCGAAATGCAAATTGTATATCGCGGCTACGACAATAAAATAATACCAAATATACCTTGTGGCCAGCAGCTCGACCTCATCGTAGAGGGTGCAACAGTTCAAAAAGCTTCTTGGACAGACGGCCAAGAGCAAACCCAAGAAGGATATTATTTACGTGTCAATGGAACGGCGCGCAACGTTGTCGTCAAAATGAATGGCCTCGATGAAAAGGGCAACATTGCATCCACCTCTATTCAAACCTTTCATGTGAAAGCTTTTCCGGCTGCTCAGCTCCAAAATGATCAGATTTCAAAAACAACTGGTATGCGCGCTAGCGTGAGCCTCGGGCCAGATTGCCCTTTTACCGGTGTTTCGTTCGAGGTGATCGGAGGAAGTTTGATCACTGAAAACGAAGAGCTGACATTCTCAGGTTCAGTTATACCGGCATCCTATTTAGCTAAAGTTAAAACAGGAAAAAAGATTGTCGTTAATGTGAGTTACACTAGGCATGGATCTGCCGGCACAGGTGTAATGACATGCAGCAGCGTTGTCGAGGTGGTGCCTTAAATCTCTAAAGCTTCGTAAATGTAGTCAAATGTAGAAAGTATCACCGGTTGGCCGTCGACAACAGCCACGTTGTGTTCGAAGTGGGCACTTGGTAGGCGGTCGGCGGTAACGATGGTCCATTTGTCGTCGAGGGTTTCGACTTTTTCGGTACCCATGTTGATCATGGGTTCGATGGCGATGGTGAGGCCGTTTTGGATTTTTTTGCCTCGGCCACGGCGTCCGTAGTTGGGCACTTGTGGTTCTTCGTGGAGTTCTTTGCCTAAGCCGTGGCCAACGAGGTCGCGGACAACGCCATAGCCGTGCGCTTCTGCGTGTTGCTGAATGGCAAAGCCGATGTCTTCTATGCGGTTGGCGGTATTGGCTTGTTCAATGCCTAAATACAGGCATTCTTTGGTGACTTTACACAATTGTTTTTTCTCAGCGCTCACCTCTCCTACTTCAAAAGTATAGGCGTGGTCGCCGTAGTAGCCTTTATAAAAAGAGCCGCAGTCGACAGAAACGATGTCGCCGTCTTGGATGGGTTTGTCGGTCGGTAAGCCGTGGACAACTTGTTCGTTTACGGAAATGAGAAGGGTGCTCGGGCAACCGTAAAGCCCCTTGAAACCCGGAAGGGCATTTTGGGTGCGGATATAGTCTTCGGCTAGTTGATCCAAGAAACGCGGCGTAACGCCTGGCTTCATGTGCTGAGCCACCAAACCAAGTGTACGGCTTACAATTTGCGCAGCTTCGCGCATGATTTCGATTTCTTGGGGTGTTTTTAAACGGATCATGAATTTATCTAAGAGAGACATTAGGCAAAGTTACCAAGAAAATGCATGGTGTCGATGCCGTCGGCGTAATCGGTGAGTGTTGGGCACTGCGCAGCACCAAAAGGAAGGTAGCCATGGCCAACTACACATTGTAAATGTTGTTGGTTTGATAGGAGAAATTCTTCCACTTCTTTTATGTCATTATAACGCTGATAATGAAGCATGCCAAGCGGCGAGTGCAGGTCTTGACTTTCTTTGAGCAACAAAAAATGGTTGTCTAGGATCGGGACTTGATTCATGAGGTGAATGGCCTTAATGTAATCGTAGTTGTTGCCGTATTTTTTATGATTGACCACCTCTGCATAAGGAATAATGGCTTCAAAAAACCGATTGAGTTCAAAGTTTTCGGGGATCCATAATTGCGTTACGTTGCGGCAACCTCTGCCGTAATATTGAAAGATATCCTGCCCCAGTGCATTGAGTTGTTCAGGTGTTTCAGTACCGTTTAATACGGAAATGGAGGTGCGGTGGCCGCGCAGCAAATGCGGAACTTCTGTAAAGTATTGCTTGAAATGCAGCATGCTATTATTTGATCCTGTTGCAATGACAGCGCTATAACCGGAGAGTTTGCCGTTGGCAAATTCTATTCGAGAATGTAGTTCTGGCTCAAAATGAACGAGCATCTGGGCCAAAGCCGGCAGCAAGCGCGCATCTTCGCTACTGAGCTTTACAAGCGCCTTGTGGCCCGAGCAGAGTACGCAAAGGAAGTCGTGGAAACCAACGAGCGGTAAATTGCCGGGCAAGATCAGGGCTACAGTCTGAGGCTGCTCCGCAAAAGAATAAGGGGCAAGCCATTCTTGGAGCTGCTCCGTAGTTAACCAAGTTGCAATTTCTTGGAAAGCCATTTTAATGGCGTCTTCGGTAAACCAACCGTTGTGATGTTGCTCTCTTTGGATGAGTTCGAGGAGGGCTCCCCATTCTTGGCTAGTACACGTCTTCGGACGCTGTTGGTCTTTGGCAAGGGCCGTTAGGATTTCTCCAAGGGCTGCAAAAGCTGAGATAATTTGGCTTCTTTCCACGGTGCAAAAGTACGCTTTTCTAAATTTTTTGTTTGCGAACGCACAAAAGATTCGCTCAGTCGTTGTTATATTTGCACAAAAATATTGACTTATGGCCATCATGATCACCGACGAATGCATTAACTGCGGAGCTTGCGAGCCCGAGTGCCCCAATAATGCTATTTATGAAGGCGGCGCCGAGTGGAAATTTACCGACGGCACCACCCTCAAAGGCCTGATCCAAACCCTAGACGGCGAAACTACCGAAGCAGACCACGCTTTTGAACCCGTTAACATGGATGTTTACTACATCGCACACGAAAAATGTACCGAGTGTGTCGGTTTCCACGACGAACCGCAATGTGCCGCTGTTTGCCCAGTAGACTGCTGCATAGACGACCCCGACTACCGCGAATCCGAAGACGAACTCCTTGCAAAAAAGAATTTCATGCACTTGTAAGGTGTTGAGAAACTTACTCCTTACACTCCTTTTTTTTCTCGGAAGTACTTCACTCTACGCCGACAACGGCCGTGTTGTACACCTTGCCTGGTCTGAGCATAGCGACGGCAGTATTCAAAATGCAGACAACGCCGAACATGGTCTTTATTTTTTAGAACAACGCAATCAATTTCTCAACTACAAAGACCCCAATAACCCGTTTTTCAAAATTCGCTTTTCTTGGCTCGGCATCGACTGGACGATCGTTCATTTCATTGCCTTGCTCCTTACGATCATTATTCAAATACTCACTTTCAAACGCATCAACGCCCGGATGGCCGAAAGTCGTTTTTTCAAGCGTTGGTCTTTTCGTTTGCTGAAGCTCCTTTTGTGGGCTGCAGTAATTGCAGGCAATGCAGTTGCTATTTGGGCTATTGATTTTTACAACACCGAAATCCATTTTCGCTTTCATCACCTGACCGACTTTAAAAACGCAACGGTTGCTCGTCTAGACAAAGGCCGCAATGACCGCACTTATTTCCTTCCCAAAGAAAGCACGCGTATCCGTTTTCAATTGTACCGAAAAAACAACAACAAATGGCACACCCAAAGAGCATTAGCTGTTTTATATTTTGAACAAGATGAAGCGGGGAGCTTACACTACAAATACGACAAAAGATCCTTCAAAGCACATCCCGATTCCTTGCGCAACAAAGCCAAAGAACAACTGCTTGTCATTCGTCAAAAAAGACCTAACCGACCCGACACCACCCTGCTCTTTCAGGTTCAAAACCGTCAAATTGTGCCGTACCAGTTCAAAAAAGACCGCGCACAACGCATTTTGTTATTTGTCAATGGCTATCGGCCTGTTTCAGCAGAGCAAGACCCTGAAAAAGCACTGCAGGCCATCAATAGCAAAGGTCTCGAACGCCCCAGGTCCAAGAATTTAATTTACAGCTCAGATATTTTCGGATATTGGCCCCAAGAAAAGTTCATTGCAGGCGTACAAGCACGGTTTGCACCCACCCGAACTTTATTTGCAGATGGCCACCACAGTGTGAGCACCTCCAATCATGGTTCCTTGCTGAAATTTGTGAGTAGTGCGGCGCTCTATCCTCAGCCGTGTACGGGCGAACACCATTGTTCCACTACCCAAATTGCCAAGCAGCAAGACGTCCGGACCTACAGCTTACTTGCCACCGCCCCGAATTATAATGGTTTTAGAAAACGCTATGACGCAGGAAAGCAAGCAGGTCGTAATCTTTTACAAGAACTTGCAAAAAATGGCAATGACCCAAAAAACGACACCCTTTACACGGTGAGCCACAGCATGGGACACGCCTATTATTTAGGAATGGCCAGGGTACTCAAAGGAAGAATTCAGTTGGGGTCGTACTACGCGTTTTCTCCTGAAAATCCGAAGGGCAAAACAATCAAAACCAGCAATTGGACAGCTGTGTTTCAGTATGGCACCAAACTATACGGCACCCAACGCCATGCTCCTTGCCAACAAGACGGCGTAGCGCCACAGTGGCGAATCAGTGGCCTGCCCGCAAGTCAGCAACTTGGTTTTCCGAAAAGTCTTAAAGCGCGTTTAGGCTATTTTAGCTCGCATTATATTGGCTACTACACTTGGGTATTTGAGATCCCAAAAGGAAAACCTGGTTATCTCGGACTTCCCTAAAACGGCAGAAAGGAATGCAAGATGAGTTCGATTCTTGACGCGCCAACTGCACCATTACTCCATTGGGCATCGTGCATAGACATTCCTGTGCGCGCTAAAACAATATGTTTGATTTCTTGCTTCAATCTGCCCTCACCTGCGCCGTGGATCACGATAAATTTAGCCTGTCTGGCACGGGCCTGCCGGTTGCAAAACTGCTTGAAAGCCTGGAGCTGAGAAAGCAAGACGTCGTGGGCCGGTAGTTGTGCGGGCAAGCCGAGTTCTTCTGCATGCAGGTCAATACTTGGCAAAGCATTTTCTTTTAAAGTTGGTGGTTTTTGAGCTTTTGAGTTGGCGCTTACTTGCAAATCTTTTTTACTGATTTTATCGACATGAATGGCCTGACGCGGCACCACGACAGCAAACGCATATCGGTAACTGAATCCTACTTCGTCTTCGAGCAATAAATAATCGCTGTGAATTTCTTTGATCAGATAAACCCCTGCTTCTCGCAATACACTTACCTGCTGCCCCACTAACCAACTCATTGAAATTTGATGGCTTTAATGGGTGAAATGCGCGAAACCACCCTACTTGGCAAAAGTAAAGCAAGCATGCAGGTGCCAAAAGTTAAGGCATTGATGAAAATGAAATTCCAAATACTGAAATCGATTGGAACCGCATCTAAATAATATACCGCTGGATCGAGTTTGAAAAGGGCAAAGCGGTCTTGTAAGCAACATAGAGCCAAGGCAAGTGCGTTTCCAATGAGTAAGCCTCTCAACAGTAGGTAAGCCGCCTGCCACAAAAAGATGCGGCGAATAGAGCGGTTGTTGGCCCCTAACGCCTTGAGTAAGCCCACAAAAGAGGTGCGCACTACAATGAGCACAAGAACTGCCGAACCGACATTGATGATCCCAATCAACAACATTAAAAAGACAATGATAAGGACATTGAAATCTAAAAAATGTAACCAAGCAAATAGATCAGCTTCGGTATCTTGAATATTGCTGACTTGTAATAAATGTTGGTTCACGGGCCGCATTTCAACCGCGTCTTTGAGTGCTTTTTCAGTATTGGCTAACTCGTCAAAGTTCTTTACGCCTACCTCAAAGCCCGAAATAAAATGCGCTGCTGTACCGCTACCATCTTGAAAACGAAAGCGCAGCGGCCCTTTTTGGGTTGCAAAAACCTGCTCCTCTACACCATCGACCAAACAAACTGGTGCGCCATTTTCTAGTATTAAATCGGCATAAATCAGTTCTTTGGGCGCGTCAATTTGAAGTTGTGCGCTATCGATAAGTTCCACCTTGCTCGATGCATTACTGAAGCGGTAGGCATATACTTTTAGGGTAGTGTCTTTGAAGGAAGCAAAGCGCTGTGCCGTATAAATATCAGAACCTAAACCCCAATCAAACAGTAAATTAGATGCATCACCTTCAACTTCTACTTTAATTAAAAACTGTCCTTTTCCATCGAGTTCGGGGCGTAGCGAGATCTTGGTACCGTTGTCGCTCATTTGCTGCACCAAAGCTAAATTGCCAAAAACAAGCTTCTGGTCGTACTCGAGAAAACCGGTGTTGTAAATACCTACAACTTTTAACTTTTTAAGAATAGGCTGCTGCTTGATGTGATATGCAGAAATATCATTATTTAACTTGATATTTAGTTTGTTAGCTATATCTAACGAAAGTAATACTTCATTTATATTTTGCTTTTTTGGAAGCCTTCCTTGGACAAGATGTGAACGGATAAATGCCCAGTCATAATGCCGATCTACGCCTTTGAGCATGAGGCCGAGCATGTCTTGGCGCTGCACGAGCGAATCTTTTGCACCTGCAATTTGAATGGTGTCGTTGAAGCGCGTAGACTGCAACAATAGCGGCTTGAAAGCAACGGCCTGAATACCACTTATACCTGGAATTTGTTGGAGCTCATTTATGAAAGGAATGCGGCGATCTAGGGCTTCGGCTTCAAAAATATGTGCAGAACCCGCCTTTGAAATGAAAAGCGGAGCATTAAAACCCGTAATTTTGTCCTTGATTTTTTGCTGAAACCCGCTCACAATAGCTAGTGTTAAGGAATTGACCAAAATAGCAAGCGCAATACTCAGTACAGAAATCCGAAGCACCGGCCTAGAAACCCGAAGCCCAAAGTGCTTTTCACGAATCAGCCTAGAAGATATGAAGCGCTCGAATGACAAATTAGTTTTTTTTCAAGTCCAAAAATACACAAAGGTTTTGGCTTCTTTGGCGCTGCTGCTATTTTTGCTCACCGCTTGCAGCCTTTTTGCGCCCAAAACATTTAGCTCCAACCCAGTTCAATTTGCCGAGACCATCGTCATCGAAGAAGATTCCATTTCACTTGCTGGTTTTCCGGCCGTTCAAGCACAGCAAAAAAAACCGAGTTTAGCGGCTCCACAACTCGGCATAGACCGCCTACATCTTTTCGTCGATTCACTCGCCGGAAAACGCATTGCTGTGGTGGCAAACCAAACATCTGTAGTCAAAGGAATACATTTGGTAGATACCCTTCTATCGCTGCAGCTCAATGTGGTTAAAGTATTCTCTCCCGAGCATGGTTTCAGAGGCGACCTCGACGCCGGGCAACACGTAGGCCACAGCACCGACGACAAAACCGGGCTCCCGCTTGTGTCTCTTTACGGCTCCAATAAAAAACCCACCGACCAACAACTGCTCGATGTCGATATCGTGATTTACGATATCCAAGACGTAGGCGTGCGTTTCTATACTTACATCTCCACGCTGCATTACGTCATGGAGGCTTGTGCTGAAAACAACAAACAAATGGTGGTTTTAGATCGGCCCAATCCGAACGGCCACTACATCGACGGCCCGGTGCTAGAACCTGCCTTTAAGTCTTTTGTGGGCATGCACCCCGTACCAATTGTCTACGGCATGACCATCGGCGAATACGCCATGATGATCAACGGTGAAGGCTGGCTACACAACAGCAGGCGCTGCCAATTATGGGTCATTCCTTGTAAAAACTACAAACACAAACTCCCTTACTCCCTCCCGGTAGCACCTTCTCCTAATTTACGAACCGACGCAGCCATTGCGCTCTACCCAAGTCTTTGTTTGTTTGAGGCTACAACCGTTAGTGTAGGGCGCGGTACCGATAAACCATTTGAAATATACGGTCACCCACAATTCCCCGCCCAGAGTTATCAGTTCATGCCAATACCCACCATTGGCGCCAAAAACCCGCTGCATCTCAATAAAATCTGCCAAGGTATTGAACTGAGCCAAAACACCACCAAAAGAAGCTACCAACTCAATCTCAATTACCTCATCACGGCCAAGGAATTGCTCTCAGACTCCAACACATTTATTGACCAACCCGCATTCTTTAACCGCTTGGCAGGAACAGCCACTTTAAAAGAGCAGCTAGACAAAGGTTGGTCTGCCAAAGAAATTCGCGCCACCTGGCAGCCGGGTTTAGACGCGTTTTTAAGCACGCGCAGCAAGTATCTACTCTACGAGTAAAAGCGCTCAAGAAGCGCAAAACAAAAGAATTAAACTTTAGAGTTTGGTGTCTAGCACCTGCTTAGCCATATCTGCCATGTAAGCATCTATTTGCGCTTGAAGAGCCGGATCAAACGCGGCGATGATGCGCGCTGCAAGAAGCCCTGCGTTTTTAGCGCCGTTAAGTGCTACGGTAGCAACGGGAATACCGTTGGGCATTTGTAAAATCGAAAGAATGGAGTCCCAGCCGTCTATAGAATTAGAAGATTTAATAGGAACACCGATTACAGGCAAAGAAGTCATGGAGGCGGTCATGCCCGGAAGGTGCGCTGCTCCACCTGCGCCTGCAATGATCACTTTGATGCCGCGGCCCGCTGCAGCCTTGGCGTAGGCAAACATCTTTTCTGGCGTGCGGTGCGCAGAAACCACCTCAGCTTCGGCAGTAATGCCAAATTGCTCTAAAATGATTTTGGCTTCTTGCATAATTGGCCAGTCAGACTTGCTGCCCATAATAATACCTACTTGTATCATGCGTTTGGGTTTGTTTGGGTTTCCTCAATGGGGTTGCCGGCGGTTACTTGTTGTTTGACTTGTTTGGGCATGCTGCCATAATGGATGGTGTTGTCGATGTCGGTGGTCATTTGATCGAGGGGCGCCACAAGCGTTTGCTCGGTTTCTTTGAGAATGCTTTCCAGGTTAAGGTCTGCTTTCATTTCTTGGCCAGACTTGCGGATTTCTTGTTGGAGCTCATTGGAGGCATTGCGCACTTGATACAGCGCCTGACCGAGTGTTTTGGCAATGCCCGGTACACTCTTAGAACCAAAAAACAACAACACAACCAATACGATGACGATGACTTCAGAGCCAGCGACATCGCTTAGAAAGAGTGGAATGCTATGCATGGTGCAAAGTTACAAAGAAATGTATTAAGACTGCTGCATTTTGCCGATGATCGCGGCTGTAATGGATGCTGGCATAAAAGGCAACATGACTTTGATGAGAAAAGTGAATTTGAAGTCAGAGATGCAAATAACCTTTCCTTTTTCCATGGCGTTGTATCCTTTGAGGGCAGTTTTGTAGGCACTCGCGGCACCGGCAAACATTTGAGAACCGCCAAAGCCCGCTACTTGCGCAAATTCGGTCTCGACCGGACCCGGGCAAAGCGCCGTTACCGTAACACCTGTTCCTTTGAGCTCGTGGGCCAGACCTTGCGTATGCGACACCACAAATGCTTTGGTGGCAAAATAAGTATTCTGATATGGGCCAGGTAAAAACCCTGCGGTGCTTGCCGTTTGTAAAATCTTGCCTTTTCCACGGGCTTTCATTTCTTTGCCAAACAAATGCGTCAGTTTCAATAAGGCCATTACGTTGAGGCGCACCATTTCTGAGTCAGCCGCGAGGTCGCGGTCTAAAAACGCGCCTTTGCCACCAAAACCTGCGTTGTTGAACAAATAGTCAACTTCCCAACCGTTTTGCTTGACCTCATCATAGACTGCTTGAGAGGAGCCCACCACACTGAGGTCTTTTTGAATCAGTTGCACCGAAACGTTATATTTTTGAACGAGTTCTTCTTTTAAAACCTTGAGTAATTCTATTCTTCGCGCTACTAAAATCAAATCCCCTCCTTTGGAAGCGTGAATGAGGGCAAATTCTTTACCGATGCCGGACGATGCGCCGGTGATGAGTGCTGTGTTTTTCATGGACAATTAACGATTTGAAAGGTGCGATTGTTTAAAGTTGAGTGAAAATGGCTTGATATTCCGGTTCATTAATTACTGAGAAGGATGCATTTCCTTGGAGCATGTCTTGAATGCGCAGTAAATCAGGGAATTGCTGCACTTCAAATGTGTAGCAAAACCATTTGGAGCCGATTTGTTGTAGTTCTGTAAAATGATTGGGCGAGGTGATTTTGTAGAGCGACCTGCCATTCTCGAGTTTTCTAAATTGAGGAAAGACCATTTTGATTGTATCTTCGTACAAAGTTAAAACAAACATGCAAGAGCTCTCTGACAAAGACAAAGAAATATTGGCCTTGGCCAAAACCAACTTCAAGGCCAATCAGGTAGTCCTTCGGAAATGGAATAAAACCAAACCCAAAGATTTGGACCAGCGCTTCAACAACGCCCACGAAAAAGACTTTGCCAAGCGCGACTGCCTAAACTGTGCCAATTGTTGCAAAACAACCAGCCCTATCTTTCGGCAACCCGACATCCGCAGAATGGCCAAAGCCTTGCGCTTGAAAGAAAGCCAATTGGTAGCGCAGTATCTGAAATGCGATGAAGACGACGATTACGTCCTTAAAACCTCGCCTTGCTTCAATTTGCTCCCAGACAATACCTGTGCTGTTTACGACGACCGCCCTTTGGCTTGCCGCGAATACCCACACACGGATCGCAAAAACATGTATCAAATCATGGATTTAACGGCTCAAAACACGCTCATTTGCCCGGCGGTGGCAAGCATTGTGGAGAAAATCGTCAATGGCTAAAATTGCTGAAAAAAAACTAAATTTGCGCATCAATCAATATCCCTTATGGAACCCGTTCAAGCATACCTCCCACAACATAAAATCCGCATCGTTACCGCAGCGGCGCTCTTCGATGGCCACGACGCCGCAATTAACATCATGCGCCGCATCATTCAGGCTACCGGCTGTGAAGTCATTCACTTAGGTCATGACCGCTCTGTGGAAGAAGTAGTCAACTGCGCCATTCAAGAAGATGCCCAAGCCATTGCCATGACCTCCTACCAAGGCGGCCACATGGAATACTTCAAATACATGCACGACCTCTTGCAAGAAAAAGGCGCGCCACACATCAAAATTTTCGGCGGCGGCGGTGGCACTATTTTGCCTTCAGAAATTGCCGAACTTCAAGGCTACGGCATTACGCGCATTTACCACCCCGACGATGGCCGCTCCATGGGCCTTCAAGGCATGATCAACGACCTCATTGAAAAATGTGATTTCGCGGTCGGAAAAGCAAAAGCAGAAAGTACGCTTGAAACCCTAGCGCAAATAGAAAACAAAAATGTACCTGCCATTGCCCATTGCATCAGTGCAGCCGAGAACTTCCCCGAAGAAAACGCTGCGCTCATCAATGCACTGCGCGATGCAGGAACCAAAAATGCGATTCCTGTACTCGGTATTACCGGCACAGGTGGCTCCGGAAAATCTTCTTTGGTAGATGAACTCGTGCGTCGTTTTTTACTCGACTTCCCAGACAAACAACTCGCGGTAGTTTCAGTAGACCCCTCAAAAAGAAAAACAGGCGGCGCCCTGCTCGGCGACCGCATCCGTATGAATGCCATTAAAAGTTCGCGCGTTTACATGCGCTCTTTGGCCACGCGCCAGTCCAACCTTGCGCTCTCCAAGCACGTGGCAGAAGCCATTTCGATCTTAAAAGCTGCTAAATACGACCTCATCATCTTAGAAACCTCAGGTATAGGCCAATCGGACACCGAAATCCTCGACCACTCCGATGTTTCTTTGTACGTCATGACGCCCGAATACGGCGCCGCAACGCAACTCGAGAAAATCGACATGCTCGACTTCGCAGACGTCATTGCGCTCAATAAATTCGACAAACGCGGCGCGCTAGACGCCCTGCGCGATGTCAGAAAGCAATACCAACGCAACCACAACTTGTGGGACAGCCAAGTAGACGACATGCCTGTGTACGGCACCATTGCCTCGCAATTCAACGACCCAGGCATGAACACGCTCTATAAAGTGATCATGGACCACATCGTGAAAAAAACCCACAGCCACCTCCAGTCTACCTTTGCCATTACCCGCGAGATGTCGCAAAAAATCTACGTGATTCCGCCAGAGCGCACGCGCTACCTTTCTGAAATTTCTGAAAGCAACCGCGCTTATGACAATTGGGTCAATACACAAGTAACGGTAGCTACCAAACTGCACGGCTTTCAGGTTTCTATAGATACGTTAAAAACTTCCAATTTAGAAGACAAAGACCGCTTGATAAAAGGTTTACAAGAAGCTTTTGAACAAGAAAAACTCAACTTTGACCCCAAAAACTGGGAAATCCTACAAAATTGGGCCGCTAAAAAACAAGCCTACAAAAACCCAACTTACGAATTCAAGGTTCGAGACAAAGTACTGAGCATCCAGACCCACTCTGAGTCTTTATCGCATTTGCAAATCCCTAAAGTGGCCACCCCTAACTACCAAAGCTGGGGAGACATCTTGCGTTGGGTCTTGCAAGAAAACGTACCTGGTGAATTCCCGTACACCGCAGGCCTCTTTCCTTTCAAACGCGAAGGCGAAGACCCAACCCGCATGTTTGCCGGCGAAGGTGGCCCGGAGCGCACCAACAAGCGCTTCCATTATGTTTCATTAGGGATGCCCGCCAAACGTTTGTCTACGGCTTTTGACTCCGTTACCCTCTACGGCAACGACCCCGACTTACGCCCAGACATCTACGGCAAAATCGGAAACTCCGGCGTTTCTATTTGCTGTCTAGACGACGCTAAAAAACTCTATTCTGGTTTTGACCTCAGCCACCCGGCAACCTCCGTATCGATGACCATCAACGGGCCGGCCCCTATGCTTTTGGCTTATTTCATGAATGCCGCCATTGACCAAAACTGTGAAAAATACATCAAGGCCAACGGCTTAGAAGCTGAAACTGAAGCCAAAATTGCCGCTATCTACAAAGCCAAAGGAACTGCTCGCCCAGCGTATCAAGGCGAACTGCCAGAAGGCAACGACGGTTTGGGTCTCATGCTTTTGGGCGTCACCGGCGACCAAGTGCTGCCAGCTGATATTTACGATCAAATTAAAGCCGATACGCTCAAGCAAGTGCGCGGTACGGTACAAGCAGACATCCTCAAAGAAGACCAAGCCCAAAACACTTGTATTTTCTCGACTGAATTTGCCTTGCGCCTCATGGGCGACGTCCAAGAATACTTCATTACCAATGGCGTTCGCAATTTCTATTCAGTTTCTATTTCGGGTTACCATATTGCCGAAGCCGGCGCCAACCCCATTACCCAATTGGCCTTTACGCTTGCCAACGGCTTCACTTACGTAGAATACTACTTAAGCCGCGGCATGGACATCAATGAATTCGGGCCCAACTTATCGTTCTTTTTCTCGAATGGTATTGACCCCGAATACGCTGTCATTGGCCGCGTGGCGCGCCGCGTGTGGGCGAAGGCCCTTGCGCGCAAGTATGGCGCCAACGCGCGTGCGCAAATGCTCAAATACCACATTCAGACTTCAGGGCGCTCTTTGCACGCACAAGAAATCGATTTCAACGACATCCGCACCACTTTGCAGGCGCTTTACGCGATCTACGATAACTGCAACTCTTTGCACACCAACGCCTACGACGAAGCCATTACCACGCCAACCGAAGAATCGGTGCGCAGAGCCATGGCCATTCAGCTGATCATCAACCGTGAGCTTGGCTTGGCTAAGAACGAAAATCCGTTGCAAGGTGCATTTATCATTGAAGAGCTCACCGAACTTGTAGAAGCAGCCGTACTCACCGAATTTGACCGCATTACTGAACGCGGCGGCGTATTGGGCGCCATGGAAACAATGTACCAGCGCTCCAAAATTCAAGAAGAGTCTTTGTACTACGAAACACTCAAACACACCGGCGAATTTCCGATTATTGGTGTCAACACCTTCTTGAGCTCAAAAGGATCCCCTACCGTATTGCCCAAAGAAGTCATTAGAGCAACCGAAGAAGAAAAGGAATACCAAATCAGCATGCTGACCAACCTGCAACGCGCACAGCAAGAAGCCGCAAGCAACGGCATTGCCAAAGTGCAAGAAGCAGCTGTTCAGAACTTCAATATCTTCGCCGAGCTCATGGAGACTTGTAAAGTTACTTCATTGGGGCAGGTCACCAACGCCTTGTTTGAGGTGGGCGGCCAGTACCGACGCAATATGTAATGATGAACCCACAACTCTCCGCTCAGTTCGAACAACAAATTGCCCTCAAAAGGCAAAGTTATACTGCTGCACAGCGGGAGCTCCTCACGAAAGTCCTGGATGAAAAATACCAAGACCTTTCGGTTTCAGAAAAACTAAAAAGCAATTTAAACCGCTTAAAAGAAGCCAATACCTATACAATTACAACAGGGCATCAGCTTTGCTTGATGACAGGACCCTTGTATTTCATTTACAAGATCCTGCACGTCATCAAACTCAGTGAAGACCTCAACAAAACTTTCCCGAACGAACACTTCGTACCCGTTTACTGGATGTCTTCCGAAGACCACGACTTTGAAGAAATCAGGAGTTTTTTGCTCTTCGGCCAAAAATGGACCTGGGAAAGCAGCCAAAAAGGTGCGGTTGGTCAATTTGACACCAACGATTTACAACCTTTGCTTCAAGCCCTTGCCGAAAAGTTTCAAAACCAACCAAATAGTGAGATTCATCGTTTAATTGAAAAATTCAAGATCCCAAACTACGGCTTAGGCTTTTTTGAATTTATACATGAACTCTTCTCCGTTTATGGGCTTGTTATCATCGATGCCGACAAAACCCAATTAAAAGAAAGCGCATGGCCAATTTGGGAGAAAGATCTGTACACCAACGACATCCATAATGCCGTCATTGATCAAACCCAAGCACTTAAAGATCAAGGACTCAATACACCAATTGAGAGTAAAGAATCAAATCTTTTTATACTCGACATCGGGAAAAGAGAAAGAATTGAAAAAAACGGAACAATTCAATTCAAAAAAGAAGACAGTTTCCAACTTTCTCCGAATGTCGTACTGCGCCCTCTTTATCAAGAATGGATACTTCCCAACCTGGCCTACATCGGCGGGCCAAGTGAAATCGCATATTGGCAACAACTACCCATGGCATTTGATTGCCTTGACCTTCCTTTTCCTTTAACCATCAGACGTGCAGGTGGTATCTTACTTCAAGAAAAAGATGTGGAGATCATCCAAAAACTTGGTTTTGAACAACAAGATTTTCTTTCCGATAAGGCAGCCCTTAAAGAACAGTACCTCAACCAAGTTGGAGATCAAGCACCCAATTATGGTCAGCTGAATGAATTTTGGAGTGGCTACAAGGCATCTTTTCTAAAAATTGCGGCTGAAGAATTACCACAAGAAAAAAGAATGATCGAGGCCGAACTGACGCGCATACAAAAACAAGTAGAGGTACTCGAAGAAAAGTTTGAAAAAATACGCAAGGCGAAATTTGACAAGGCACTCAAGCAAATTGAGCAACTGTCAGAAAAGCTACAACCTAAAGGACAACTCCAAGAGCGGACAACGAATATCCTAAATTTTTGCCCCGACGGCGAGTTATCTCATCGCATCGACCAAATCTATACACAACTTGAACTATACTGTGAAGAAAAACAGTGGTTTGTGGTGTCTTAATCGAAAAATAACGACCTTTGTGTCAAATTGACAATATGGCTCAGAACAACATCCGCGCAGTCCTTGCACAACACCCCACTATTCCTGTCGTTACCTTCAACAGCACCGAAGAGGTAGCTCCAAAAATGGAAGCGCTTATTGCGCGTGGTATTTTTTGCATTGAAATTACCTTGCGCACGCCGGCTGCCTTTGACTGCATTGCACTAGCTAAAAAACTTTATGGCGACCGCTGTGCAATTGGCATGGGTACGGTTGTGAAGGTGGAGCAAATCGAAAAAGCCATAGCACTCGGCGTCGACTTCATGGTAAGCCCAGGCCTCAACGCCAGCTTGGCGCCTCATTTTGAAAACAGCAAAATTGCGTTTATTCCGGGTGTAGCCACGCCCAGTGAAATCATCGAAGGCATTCAATTCGGCTGGGACACCTTCAAGTTTTTTCCTGCCAATTTATTCGGTGGCCTTGGCGCACTCAAAGCCTACGGGCAAGTTTTTCCAAATATCAAATTTTGCCCTACTGGCGGTATCACCGAAGAGAGTTACCCAGATTACCTAGCGCTTTCCAACATCATCTCCGTGGGCGGCTCCTGGATGTAAATTTAGTTGGCCAACAGAATCTATCCAGAAATCACAGAATTTACGCTTCGTCGGAAGGCTTAGGTTTAGCGGCTAATTTTTCTTTTTTGGCGTTGGCACTTTTGATGGCTTCACCCACCTGATTAGATGCCGTAAACGACGCAATCGTTTGATTGAGCATGTCTGCTCCCGCCTGAGGCGAGTTGGGCAGCAAAATCAAATTAGAATTGGTGTGCGCGCCAATAGATTGTAAAGTATCGTAATGTTGTGTTACCACAATAAGTGCAGAAGCTTCCTGAGAATTGATGCCAACCCGATTCAAAACTTCTACGGACTCTTCCAAACCGCGCGCAATTTCTCTGCGCTGATCGGCAATACCTTGCCCCTGCAAACGTTTGCTTTCCGCCTCAGCTTTAGCCTTTTCGACAATTAAAATGCGCTGTGCATCGCCTTCGTATTGTGCTGCAACTTTCTTGCGCTCCGAAGCGTTGATTTGGTTCATGGCGTTCTTCACTTCTTGATCTGGGTCTATATCTGTAACAAGTGTTTTGATGATGTCATAACCGTACTCTAACATCGCCTCATTTAATTCAGATTTGACGGCATTTGCGATATCGTCTTTGCGCTCAAAAACGTCGTCTAGACGCAACTTTGGCACCTCTGCACGCACCACATCAAAGACATACGATGTAATTTGATCATGTGGGAAGTCTAGTTTGTAAAACGCATCATATACTTTCTCCATAAGTACCTTGTACTGCACGGAAACTTTGATCTTTACAAAGACGTCATCTTTGGTTTTGGTTTCAACAACAACATCTAATTGCTGAATTTTCAGACTCAAGCGCCCAGCCACTTTGTCAATGAGCGGAATTTTCATTTGAAGGCCAGACTGCCGCACCGCCGTAAACTTTCCGAAGCGCTCCATGATGGCCGCAGTTTGCTGCTTGACAACAAAAAAGATGCCTCTGACCAATAAAACGGTGGCAATAAGGTAAGGTAAGAATTTCAAAAAATATGGTTCCATGTGTTGAGTTTTCCTCCTAAGTTACGCAAATATTGCCTGAAATGATTAAATTTGCAACCTTGTTATTCGGCATTAGCCAATAGCCGGTCCTATAGCTCAGTTGGTTAGAGCAACAGACTCATAATCTGTGGGTCCACGGTTCGAGCCCGTGTGGGACCACCCAAGTGGGGATTTTGGCTAAAATGTCAGAATCCCCATTTTTATAAGCTTCTACAAGCCCCGTCAAATAAGGAATTGCGGAAAATAGCAAATTAATTCTTGAAGTTCGATAATCGTCTTTTTTTCGATCATAGAAAATACCTTCTGGAAACACCAATTTCTGTATTCTCTGCTTTCTGTTGAAATTTGCATTTTTCCACGTGGACGGTAGTTTCAGCGCCAAGTCAAGACATATTTCAGCTGATTTTTTAAGGTTCGATAACTGATTTTGACTTGAGTCCAATTCTGATTCAATTTGGCGAATTTTTTCACGGTATTTATCACGGTATTTGAAGTAAAGAACTTGATCAATTTCACCATTAAAAAATCGCTCTTCAGCCCCTTCTAATTTTTGTTTTAATTGGGCAAGTTCTACTTGTAAGGCTTTTTTATCTTCTGATCGAACTTCGGTTCGTTCGCTCAATAAATGAAGTAGCATTTTATTGAAAACGGGTTTCAGTGCTTTGTCGAATGTGAAACGACTCAATAATTCTTCGAATTTTAGATGCAAGACCTTCTGGCTGCGATTATTTGCACAACCTTTTAAATTACACTTGTAATAATATAATCCCTTTCGCTTGACTAAATAACCTGTCATACTTGTTCCGCAACATTCGCATTTTACAAATTGCTTCATTGGTAACGCTTCCACCTCATTTTCAATTCTATAGCCATTACCAAACTTTTCTAAATTCTGATGAACTTTTATAAACATGCTTTTAGAAATAAGCGGAGGATGTTTCCCTTCGATCATTTCACCTGGAACCATTTTGGAAACAATAAAACCACAATAGAATGGATTTACAAAGAAATGAGACAAGCGCTTTGGCGGAATGTTCCACCCACGTGCATTCAATCTTTTGGCTATTTCTACCAAACTTAAGTCGTCATTGGCTTTCCATTCAAAGGCTTTTTTCAGCAATTTCCCTTTGTCATTTATAACTATTGAGTGTTGGTCAGCAGTTTTGCCTTGATTGAGATTGGTATAGCCTGTTGGCGGCATAAACGGCCAATAACCTTGCTTTAATTTTTCGATCATTCCGGTCATGGACTTATCCCTGCGCAATTGGTTGTCAAATTCACTAAATAGATGATAAATACCCTCCATAAAATTTCCTGACGGGTCGTTGTGGTCAATCGATTGGGTAACGGATACGACTTTAACTCCTCTCTGTTTTAATTCATGAGAAATAAAAGCACCACTTGGACCGCTTCTGCTAAAGCGATCATAAGAGTAGACAATCACATACCCTATTGATTTCTTGCGTTTGACGTAACTTAACATTTTTTGAAACTCCTTTCGCTCGTCATCTTTGGCGCTTTCGTAGGTGCCACCAAAAAACTCAACGATTTCCAAGCCTTTCTCCTCAGCATATTTCTTACAATGCTTCATTTGGGTTTCAAGACTAGCGTTATTATCTGCTTGTTCTTTTGTGCTTACACGTGTATAAATTACTGCCTCTGTCTTTGCAACCTGAAGTAATTCCGCTCCTTTTTTAAAACGGTTAAATCTCTTGTCCATTTGCATGTTGTTCAATTACTATTAAACAAAGTTCTTCCATCTGTTCTAGAAGCAGTTGAGCAATTTCTTCCGTTGCTTCAGCTCCAATGATTTCTAGAATGTCCTTTTTTGTTGGTTTATCAAATTTTTGTTTTTTATTTTCCAATTTATTTCACCCATGTGTTTCCTGTCCGTTTTTCGGTTATCGGAAACGGGTAATTATTTGCCCATTTATTTGGTGCTTTTATTCAATTTTTTCAAAATGACATTTTCAAAATTTGTGATTTTACCTTTCTGAGTAGTAACACTGATCTTTTGATACCCATTCTTTGCTATTACGTCAAGAAATCGCTGTTCCATGGTGATTTTTGATTGCTCTTCAACTTCTAAAAGATTAGGCAAGCCCTCCGAAAATCTAATTCGAATAGATTTCACATCATTTCTGCGTATCATCTCCAAAATTTCTTTTTCTGCATTTGATAAATAATACAATTTTTCGAGTGGTGTATCAGCAACCCAGTCTCTCATTAACGTTTGTATAGCCTCTGATATACTAATACAGAAGTGTGGTTTCGAGACCAACTTTCTAAAATCCTCTTCATTTGAGAATAGTTCTAGATAACGAGAATGCTCGTATAAAAAATATTCGCCATCTGGATTCACCATACATTGAATAGACTTTCTAAATACGATTGTAGCTAATACCGTTGCCAAGAAAAATGAAGTTTCCACATTTTTTAATTCTTTCAAAAATTGTTCAGTACTGAACGGGCTGTTGTATTTAAGCTTTATTTCACCTATTATACTAGAAATAGCAGCAGAATCTAGTTTATTCAGATCAATATTTGGTTCTAATAATATTTCCTTGAGACTTTTTATTTGTTGTAAACTAATTCCTAAGGATCGCATTTGTTGAATTAATTTGATCCAAACACTTTGTACTAGATCGTACTTTCTGCGCATTCCAGGGCCCTTGACAAGTGGTAAGATCCCTTGTTTATCCCAATATGTTGCATCTCTAGGAGCAATTTTTAAATCGCTTATGGTGTACCTTGGCAATTCTATTTCATCCATCAAATATGGAAACTCGCCAGTGAATAATGAATCTGTCAGAATTTGAATTTCATCTGAACTTAAAGAATAGGAATGACTGTATTTATTTAACATATATGTAAATATATACACTTTTGTAATATTTTTAAGGTTTTTGAAAATAAAAAACCAATGTCTTCTTTTAGACATTGGTTTAAATAAGTTCATAAATCAAATTGATTTTTTTCTTAATTCCTCCCTATCGGTTGATACAATCCATTCTCAATGCAAAGGCGCGCGAAGTCTGCTGGTGTTTTGGCGTTGAGGGCTTTGAAAAGTTTGGAGCGAATGGCGTCAATACTTTTCTTAGTAATTCCCAGTCGTTTTGCGATTTCCTCACTTTTACTACCTGAGCATATAAGTTTTATCACAATCATTTCACGCTCTGACAAATTAAAATTGATTATCGCTTGTTCCTTCTTTCTGTTTTTCTCAAACTGAATAAATGAAACGTCAGAAACAATGCTAGTGGAATGAAACCCTTTGTCTGTTACGTTATATAGTGCATCAACCATGTCTTGGATGCTACAATCCTTTTTCAAGTAGCTTTTAGCCCCCATTTGGATGAGTTCAGCAACAATATGCACATTTGAATGCATACTAAATATAATGACCTTAATTTCAGGATTTGACAGTGACAGTTTCTTTAGAATTTCTTTGCCATCCATTTCCGGCATATCCAAATCCACTAGCGCAATATTGATCTTTTTCTTTTTGAGTAATTCGAAGAATTCGACACCATTGCTTGCATCAAACACCACTTGAATATCAAAAGCCTCATTCAAGGATTTAATCAATGACTCTCGCAAAAGAGTATGGTCCTCTACAATAGCAATTTTGATACGATTCTTTTCCTTCGGAATATCATCAATTTGCTTGCTTGTCCTCATCATTGTATGGAATTTTCAAAATTATCGAACCACCTCTATCAAAGCGTTCAAATGTAATTTGACCGCCAATTAGACCTAAACGATGTGCCAGTGATGAAAGACCAATACCTTGGTTCTTTGCAAGTAAATACTCGTAGTCATCCTGATCAATGGCGACACCATCGTGCTTCAAGGTTAAAACTAAATATTCTTGCTTGATTTCCAAATCACCATCGATGAAATTTGGCTTAGCATGCTTGATAGTGTTATTGATGAGCTCTGTTACAATATAATAAGCCTGTATCTCAATACGCTGCTCAAGTTGCAGCCCACTTTTCACATGGCTTAAAATCAGACAAGGCTTCCCTATACTTTTTTCAGCCTGTTCGAACATACGCTCTAAAGAACGCCACAAACCAAACTTCAATAAATAGTGAGGCAACATCCCATTCGTAATCGCCCTCAGTTTCGTTACGGATTGGTCTATCATCTCAGCTACCTCCAATAAATCCGAAATGGTATCTGAATTGGCTTCAATGCCAATCAAATGATTTGAAGTATTCGAAATTTTCTGCTGCGTCATGGAAAGAATAGCCCCTACGTCGTCATGCAAATTTCTTGCAATCTCAGCGCGCTCATCTTCCTGGGCTTTCACCACTGCATTGATCAGCTCGAGCTCTTTTTCTTGCATCGCCCGCTCATGCTCAGCCTCTAGCCTTTTTCGTTTTTTGTACGAAGTAAATAGCACGAACACCATACCAGCAGACAACCCGCTGGTGAATAAAACTGAAAGAATCAGTTGAATTAAGCTTCTTTCAATTTCCATAATGAGTAGCCGAAACCAATATTTAATGAAATTTCCAAAATGTTGTAATAGGCAATAAGAAAGAACGCGGCAAGTGATGGCTTAAGAAGTATTTCTGTTTCAAAAAAACTTAGAATAGTGGAAGAACCACTGTAAACTAAAAATAATCCTATCAAATTAATTGAATAGTTTTCTAAAATGATTTCACCCTGAATCAAAACTTTATATAGACAGTAACCAGCGTATGCGGTTATGGAAATATGACTAAAAACAGTGAGGATTTCATTATTTTTCAACCACCCATTTAGGTATATACTTTCATAACTAAAAATTAAAACCGCAATGCTAGATAGGGTGATGAAAATAATCTGATGATTTAAAATTTGGTAAAAAACGAATAAAATTGTCAAATACCTTACAATTACAGAGATGTGATAAACAGGGACTGCACTACCTATTATAACTGCAATATACCTTTCTAATAAGGCTAATATCAATGAAATAACAAGGAAAGAGAAGAGAGGCACAATCCTCTTTTCATTGATTTTAAAGAACTTATATATTGAATAAGGAAGGATGTAGCTTAGATACTTTACAATTAACAATACATCTAAAATTTCTTCCATTAAGAATTTAATAAGTTTCTCCTTGAACAAAATGGAGGGCATTTGTCACCTTTATCCAAAATCAACCCATTCTCCATATCATTCTCATCACTATCTGCACCGACCAGAACTAAAACTTTTTTACCTTCATCATTGATTGCATAGTAAAAACGAATTCCAACACAACCCTCTTGATTCAACAATTCGAGTAACTTTTCTTTACCTTGGAATTCGGCAATCACATCCCCAGGTTGTATCGTATTGCGGTAGTTAGCAGTCCAGCGAGATGCATCGTTCAAAGTTACAAATTCCCCTTCGTTTCCGTTAAAAGACATAATGTTAAGTTTAATTGGTTAGTGATCAAAAATAGAAATTATCTGGCGGATATTTTTCGACTTAATTTTATAGCAATACTAGTATCATATTGACTTCCAGTGCACATCAATTATTTTGATTGTTGCTTCAAATTAGTACAAGTACTAATTTAAATAGTATTTATACCCTAATGCAATTCGGGTAAAGCTACTAGTATTTCTAGTACCTTTTCTCAAACCAATCGTATGAGCAAACAAAAAAAATCATGCGAACACAAAAGACAAAATTTTACAATGAGGCTCGTTATTTTGAGCTGTATGAGCAAATGCTTGCATCTATGCAAGGTGGAAGACACAATAGAACCGATGGGCAGCGGATTTCTAAAGGAACGCTCAAGAACTACACTGCTCTGCTGAATCATTTACGGGCTTTTGCTCAGACCAAAAAAATAGAGTTGCGTTTGTACAATGACCTTAACTTGACACTTAGAGAAAGAGCAGCTGCCAACAATTACCACGCTCGACTTTACAAGCACTTCACCACCTATCTTTATGGAAAAGGAATTTTTGATAATTACATTGGCTTACTCATTAGAAACTGGCGTGCGTTTTACAATTACTTGAACAAGGATTTGCACATGTATGTGGGCAATTATCATTTACAATTTTTTGTACCCAAGGATGAGATACCGGTAGTTGCGCTTTCCAAACATCAGTTGTTTGCCCTCATGCATGATCCAGAAATTGATCAAAAGATCAAGGAGTACAAACTACAGGATATCAGAGACATTTTTGTATTTGGCTGCACCGTAGCCCTGCGCTATTCTGACTTAAAACAATTGACCAAACGACATCTTCAAAAGAAAAACGACCACTATTACCTAGATGTACGGGCCTCCAAAACTCAGATTGAAACCCGAATGCGCCTGCCCTCCTATTGCACAGCAATTATTGAACAGCATGCCCTAAAAAGCCCTTACCTCCTACCCCAAATCACACTTCAGCATTTCAATCGACGGTTAAAAGAATTAGCCACCCTCCTACCCGAAAACATCCATCTAGACAAAGTCCGGGAGCGCAAAGGCAAAGTCATTGTACGTCAGAAAGACGCCAAAACCAAACGCAAACTAAAACTTTCCGATCACGTCAGCTCCCACACCATGCGCCGCACCGCCATTTCCATCATGCTCGAATCCGGAATGGACGAAATGCTCGTTCGCCGCATCTCTGGCCATGCCCCAAATAGCAAAGAATTCTACAGATATGTAAGATTAGCACAACACCGCTTGGATGCCGAAACAACTCGAGTATTTAGTTTTGAGGATATGAAGGGATTATTTCCTTAGAATTCCTTATTATTCCGAATAATTACTCAGGAATTCCTTGATTTTACAATGGATTTCTGTGTAATTACCATAGAATTCCTGATCTTCCTTATGAATTACTTCGGAATTCCTTGATTTTATTTTGGGCTTGCCTACTCAATTTCTAAATGTTTCAGTTTTGGGGGAAGCTTACCTAAGTTAGGTAGCACCAAAAATCTGAGGCGTTGCGCATCAGTGATATAGACTATCTAAATACAAGAATATTCTTGATCTTTTAAATTCACCAAGAGTAAAATAAAATGAATGCTCCTCACTTTTGTCAAATTTATAGTACGTTACATTATTTAGTTTTACTTTATGTGGCATCTGGCTCCTATAGATACTTTCGAATTCAATTTTCGATATAAAATGATCTCCCAAATTAAGCTTATAGTGACATGATATGCAATTTTTTTCGAATTCCTTTTTTCCAACTTCCTTTATCTTAGCATCCGTTTCAATTATTTGGGCATTTTGATTGATATGCTCGGATTTGATAAAAATAAATTCCAATGCCCCATCATAATAATGTAATGAACTATCATTGTAATTGAAATTAATAATTGTATCACCGAAAGTCTTTGTCGCGATAAACTTTCCACTTTTTAGATAATTTCCTACTGTATTTAATTCTTTAGAGTAATCACACATCACTAACAAAAATGATAACCAGATAAAATTGAATATTATTTTCATTTATTTCTTAAATTTTTTAATTCTTGCTTATTTGTCTCTTTAGTAGCATCCAACCTAAAATTTTGTTTTCCTTCAAGATCTGTTATACCAGCCTCCTTTTGTCCAGGATAAATATTTTTTTGCTCTAAATCAATTGCCATCCTGGTACTTCTAAAATAAAATGTTGCTATTTCTGATTTAGTTTGCATATTGGGAGTTAGCAGGCCATTATTCCCCCCCATTATAGAAGCATCACTTTTTACGAGCACACCCTTTTTATATTTGTACAAATCAGTTGCTCCATCTAAGTGTAAAAATTCATGTACAGTTGTATTTTTACCAGGCAATGAAAAACCATTTAAATTCACAGCCCTAGGTGAGATTTCATCTGCCAAAACTTGTATGGCATCACCTCCAGCAATTCCAACAGCAATACCTGCCGGTTTAAATCCATCTTCGGCAATAGGTATGTCATCTACCATTTCAATAATTGTTGCATTTCCATCAGTAATTTCGTCTAAAGAATTTACGAATTGTACTGTTGCGCTGAATTGCATTTGGACATTAATCGTCAAATTCGCATTATTTGGGATGTGAGAATATTGTCTATCAATAAATTGATCGATACCGGCAATTTCACTTTGTGTTAAATTGTATGAAAAACTAGCTGCTGCATAACCTTTACTTATATTGGAACAAATTGCTGATTTCGCTTCAGCATTCAAGTTCATTTTAGAGCTATTTACAATATAAACTGTGCGATGAACATTTATTTGGTAGCTGAGGAAAGCAGAATTTTCTTTTTTATTATAAGTCATTTGCTTTATTAACCAGCTAACAATTGGTCCTTCACCATTTGCATCTACAAATAACACTGGTGAATTATTTGCAAAACAATATGGTGAAAACATTGGATAAACAGCCGTCTTTGGATCTAGAACTAAAAATCTCCCTATTCTCGGATCGTGCATCCTCGCACCAAAATCATATGAGTTGCACGGTCCTGAAATTTCATCGGTTTTTTCTTTCCCGTTAAAACCATACCTATACCCACCACTCTCCGTTCTACCATCCAATTCCACACCAAACGGGCTGTAGTCGGAGCAGGTTCGAATACCGACGCAAGGGGAAGATTTGGAGGGGGTGCGCATTGGATTGTTAGTTAATTATATTTGCCAACTATTTTGTCTGAGTTTCACCAGATTTTTCTTGGATTTGATGTTGGCGTTAATATTTTAAAGAAATTCTTAATCACTTTGTATTTTTAGGAGTTGATAACTCTTTCAAAGGTGGTGGACCTTCTTTTTTGACTTTTTCAATTGCTTCTAAGCAATATTCCCAGAAAGCGGAGTCAGCAGGTTTGCCTCTTACATCCCAATATTCTCCGCCACTAAATATATCAGTTAAATCAATTGATTTTGTTGCTTCCCAATACGCTTTCAGCATATATAACATTGCCTCATACAAACGAATTAAGTTTTAGTCAGTTTCTTTAATCCAATTCTGAGCAGTAAAATCGGTATGTAACAAACGATAACATCTAATAAAAAGTTTGTTATGTCAAATCCATGCAATTCTTTAAAACTTAAAAAATAATAATCAAAAGGCAAGCCAACTTTATGAATTACTTCGTTTGAATATCTTAACTTAAACATCAATTGTATCATACCTATACTAAGCGTTAGTAAAACAGCCTGAAATAGAGCGGATAAATAAATATAAATAGTTTTAATATTACTCATAATCATTTCTTTTTATATCCAGCAAGTTTGCCATCTCCTCTAACTCTAACATTTGTCGAGAATTCCCCCCAACTTACCTCTTGAGACCTCATTGTATTTCCGTACTCAGCCCAATCACCAGTACTTGTAGGGTCATTCTTTTCCCAATCTAAATAACCATCATTGTCATTATCTGTACTACCACGATGTTCTCCTGCTTCACGACCTTTATAAATAAACAATCCATCACCATCCCACATGTACATGTAATCATAAGTGTTCATGGAAGATTCAAATTTAGTCGGGTTTGTTGTTGGTCCAGCACTACCGCCATAACCAGATGCATACGCAACATTCTGAAATACCGCAAACATCATTGCAAATTCCGATGTTCGACAACCATAAAAGTTTGCTATTGAATTCTTAGGGTCAAAGTTGAAGTCAATATTAGCCCAACCAGATTTTGACATTTGACATTGGTCATAACCTTGTCCTGTTTCATCGGCTAAATTATAATCCCCAGAAACTGCCTGTTCACTAATAGGTCCATCAGTACCACCGTGTCCATAGTACGAAAATTCTACGGTCTTTCCGTACTTTTCTCTCACCCTATCAGACAGCTGATAATTAACCATTTCTTCCAACTTGCCTAAGTCTTTGACATGCATAAAAATAACCTTATCGGTAGTTTTATCAAAGGTTGGTCGTGCTTTTACTTCTCTTACTCTGGTCCATGCCGCCTGTTTATATCGACTATCGGTTCCTGAATAAATCACAATAATAACATCTTTTCCATCAGGGTCAACTGCTATCGTTGGCATATTTTTTACAAAACAATAAGTAGATGCATCAGGATGCTTTGCTTCCAAAGCATCAGGACTCAGCCATCTACCAATACGAGGGTTATACATCCTCGCCCCAAAATCATAACTATTTCCTTCACCAGAAATTTCTGGGTCTTGTTCTTTTGAATTGAAGCCAAATCGTCCCAAAACCACACTGTGTCTACCAGGGAGTAAAACTCCAAACGGGCTGTAATCGGAGCAGGTTCGAATACCGACGCAAGGGGAATGATTGGAGGGGTAAGAAAATTTAAATAAAGAATAAAGTAATATCATTCATTTGTCACTAATTAATTGAAGTGTAAATTGTTATGTCTGAAAAAATATAAGTTTCATTTAATTCTTAGGAATAATTTATTACATCCATTTTTTTTATCAAAGTAATAAAATGACAATTCGTCTCCACACAAATCAATTTTAAAATGATTTGTAAAAAAGTAATCGTATACTAAATATTTACTATCAATTAAATTTTCAAGTTCTAATTCAAAAGACTCATTTTCGATACAAATAATGTTGCAAAATTCAGCTCTTGTTTCACCTTTATTATTTTCTATTGATAGTAGGCATAAGTTTAGTTTTTCATTTTTTGTTATTTGGATCGTTTTCAGGTTGCAAATTAAGCTTTTATCAAAAACAAAACCTTCCTCATTTAACATTGAAGAATCTAAAAAAAGAGTACTAATTCCGCTTTTATTTATCAAAGTTTCAACTTGTGAGAATGTTATACTCGGAATATAAAATGAATAGAGTAAAAATAAAAGATTCATGGTCTTGGATTTCTATAAACTTGTGGTTTTAAACCGCCACATGATTTTGGGTTTGATCTTTCATAAACTAAATCAAAAGTATTTGTTTTAACTCGCGTGTCAGTAACATTATCAACTTTCATATCCCATATTGATCTCCCATTTTTTTGTATCATTTGACTCGGGAATTCTCCTGATTTATCCAATAGTACAACAACTGCAAAATGTTTCTCTTTATTCAATAAATAGGGAGTGGTTTTATTTTTATTTTCCAAACATCGCTTTGCTTTTTCGGGATCATCATAATAAAATTGTAAACATAATTTTTCATTATATATTCTAAATTCTTTCAGATATTCACTTCCTAATGAAAACATCATCACATCACCGATTTGAGCATTTTCATCCGAAATGGCAATGTAGCTAGATAACTTGTCTTCATATAGACTAACGCCATCATCGGAAGAATTAAATTGGACATCACGATTCGAGGATCCTCCATCGCAACGATCTGCAAGGTTTGCACAATTTGTAAAAGATTGATTTTCTCCAATATAATTTATTCCAGCATTTATATTTTGCACTTGTTTCAAATTTTCAAGTGTTAAAATTGTAGATTTAGTAACTACTAATCTCGATAATTCAGGATGAGCTTTCAGGATAGTTTCTTCAGATAAACCTAACTGGATAGAGAGAGTTTTTAAATTATCATTTTCTTCTGGAATGAAATTCAACTTATATTTGCCTTGTTGGTTTTTCTGTATTTCGACTACCCATTTACCATTTGGATCGATGAACCTATTTGGATTAGCTATTGCAAAACAATATCCTGAAATACTTGGGTAATCAGAGAAATGTGAATCACAAGATAACCATCTCCCTATCCTACTAGCATACATTCTAGCACCAAAATCATAATAATTGCTCGGTCCCAAAATATCATCATTTATTTCTTTACCATTGAACCCAAACCTATACCCACCACTCACCGTTCTACCATCCAATTCTACACCAAACGGGCTATAGTCGGAGCAGGTTCGAATACCGACGCAAGGGGAAGATTTGGTGGGGTAAAAGGAACAAAATATATTTAATGAATTTGGCAAAAGAATGAAGCTTTTGTATTATAAATTAATTTTATTTACAACGGTTACAATTTTTTGAAATGCTGTCTTTTTGACGTATCATTGAAGTGAGCATTCTCAGGCCAAGTGTAACTTATTGCAAATTCAGAATAATGATAATTAGTTAATTACTGTGCTGTAAAAATTGTATACCTAACAGAAAAGGCACGATCATTATTAGTAATATCAACAAAATATTTTTAACACTTATCCAATTATAATTTGTTGGATATTTACTCAAGATTGCCATTGTTCGTTTGCGATTGTAAAAGAAAACAAAGGAATAAACATATACTAATCCAAAAGGCATCAAATAAAGTTTATTGGTTGAATAATCTTGACTAAATGGTTTGCCCGCAAGATTAATACCTGTAAAGAAAGTTATAATATTTGCAAATAAGAATAAGTGAAAAAAAACAGTTAAAGCAACTGTTAATGCCGCTGAAAACCTAGGAGTTATGTCGTTTCGTTTATTAAAGTACCAGTAGAAAAAACTGAAAATAAAATTATACATTGGTTTTCTAAATAATAATTAGTCAAATAAATTTTGCGTTATTGATTTACCCGTAGAAAATTGGACACCCGTATCTACAAGAAAATACATTCCTGCAGCTGTCCACCCCCATGGACCACTCAACACAAATGTTGTCACTATGCCTATCATAACATCAGCTGTATGATGGTTTTGCCATTTTTCATTTTGATAAGCATCGGCTCCTACAATTAAGACCCCAACAACTCCTGAAACTTTACTTAGTCTATTGGCTACTTTTATATAACTCGTACCTACTTTACCTAAAGCTTGTGATTGAGCCTTATTTCCTGTTTGATGACTACCGGATTTTACTGCATAATTAATTAATTCAATTTTAGCACCATTGGCAAAGTCAAAGGCATTTAGTACATGTCCCCAAGCATCCGTATTGATGATTTTTCTCGAGTTAGCTTTTTGTTTAGCTAAAACCCCTTTTATTACACCTTCACCCTGTTGTCCGTAATAAGTAATTCCTAACGTAGAATAATCCCTGTAGTAACTTGTGCCATATTTCTTATTATTTATGGCAAATGTACCATCATCTTGCTTTCGTATTCTTCCCCTTAAACCATGCTTTTCTTTATATTCTTTTGCATCTTCTCGCGAGCCAAATAAACCAAAAGGATCGGTAAAAACAATAGCGTTATTAAAATTGACCGAATAAGGACTTTGCCAGGAAAAGATAATTGGATCCAAATTCCATCTCCTACCTAACCTTGAATCATACTCCCAATACAATGCGGTTGTGTGATTTCCCGACCCCGCGATTTCATCTGTTTTCTCCTGGGTATTATACCCATATCGATACCCACCACTCACCGTTCTACCATCCAATTCAACACCAAACGGACTGTAATCCGAGCAGGTTCGAATACCGACGCGAGGGGAATGTGAATGCATTTAAATAGTTTAAAGTTAGATGGTTAACTGCTTTCTTTTTAATGCCAATTTATACCAAAAAGGCGTAAAATCAAGTCAAATTTAGTTGTAAAAAAATCTGTAAAAATTGAGTTTTTACGCTGTTGTTTACATTAAAAATAAGCTTTTATTGAATTCTACTGGTGTTTCAGAAGAATAATTGGCTTTTGCAATTTTGGTGAGCGCGGTATATATACTAATTATTTTAGTATTTATACCGCCCCAACAAGCTGTTTTTTGGATAAAAAGAAGACTTGAAAAACGCCGCTCAAGTCAACAAAAATAAGGGTTTAAGGTTCGGAAATCCTTTTTTTGACGCATTCCAACAGCCTGAAAAACGGAAAATGAGCCAAAAATAGCGCCGTAACTTGCTGAGAGTTAAAGCAACATTTTGAATCGTTACCAATTTTTACTTTTCTTGATTTTACTCTGTTTTTCTTCGGCTGCTCAAAGCAGCACGACAATAAAAGCGGTAAATCCAGATAGTTTATTGGTTGCTTTTCTTCAATGTTCAGATTCGCTTATTAATAACCATGTCAGCAATTTGAATCCAATCAATGATTCATTATTCGGGTCTGCAAAGATTAAAGATGCTTTGAAAGCGCTGCCTAGCGCAATTCAAGGTAGGCTTTCTGCAACAGATGAATTTGGCTTGCTCACGGCTTATGTGAAGCCAAATTCCACAGCGCCGTTGCATGTTTTTAGAACCGAAGGAGATTTGAAACTGCCAATTTTCAATATGCCCCTGCAGTTGAATTACCGCTATTCAACATTTCAAAACCCAATTGGTGTTAATAATTATGTTCGTTTGCATTTTGACCCTTCAATGGGCAAGCAACTTGCCTTATCTCAAAAGAATGAAGCTGTTCAGCAGCTCAATGAGCTGCACAGCTCTTTGGACAAAAAGCAAACTTTGCTTCAAGGTAAACTCGGCATGGCCGAGGTTTACCTGCTGCAACAAAAAGAACAGTTGTTAAATAGCACTAAACTCAAAGAGATCTTGAATGCACAAATTGCTGAACTCGAGACCCAAATTCAGCATGAACGATCAGATAGCCTACGACAAGAATTAGCTCTAAAAAAGGACAGTCTCGAGCGCCAAAAAGAAAATCCAGAACAGCAGCTTAATAAAGCAAAGGCCAATCTTGAAAAACTTCAGGCAGTCTATGACAAATTAATGAACCTGTATCAGACCATCTTGGCCTCAAAAGAACAGATTGATGAAAAGAAAAAGACGCTCCAAAACCTCAATCCAGGCGAATTAGGTAAAACACAACTTAGTAAAATGGATTTAGGCTTGTGCTACCCTTCGTTTAGTGGTTTGTCTACTAACCTTATGCCCATGAAGGGTTTTGAAACCGAATTCACTAAAGGTTTGTGGTATTATTCTGTTGCTGGCGGAATTACCCTAAATAACCTTATGGTGAGTACCAACGTGATTGACAACAAGCTCATCAACGCGCAGAATTTCTTCAATCAGTTCGATTACCAAAACCTCACAGACCAGAATTGGATGGGTATGGTCAAAACTGGTTATGGTGTTAAGGATGGAACACATGCTTTTATTGGTTTTAGGTATGTTACCAATGCGGTAAAAATGGAATCTTTAGATTCAATAAAAGCACCTGGTGCAGGGCTTGAACTTGACCTTCAATGGCAACCAAAATGGCGTCCAAACATGAAGTTTGGACTTATTTATGGCAAAACTTCTGTTCAAACAACGGCTGCAGACAGCACTTCTCGAAATGCTTTCTCCACGCTGTTTTCTGGTCTTAGATCCAATGCAGCTTTGCTGACTTACACCCAGAAAATTCCAGTACTGAAATCAGAAGTGAAGCTGGGTGCTCGTTGGATAGACCCTTTTGCAGATAACCGCAGTTTTGGAATTGTTCAGGCCAATAATTTCAGAATAGAACTCAAAACCAACACAAAATTGGGTTCAAACATGAGCATGGGCTTGAATGCCAGAAGAGATCAGAATAACCTTTTGAACGCCTCAGACACAACCATATTTCTGTCTTATTTTGGATGCACTCTTGAAAGTCAATTATTTAGAAACATTAATGTTTCCTTGAATGGCGCTTACCTAGCGCAACAGACCACCATTAAAAATGCTCAAAGCCAAACCCGCGGCAATTACATGGGTTCCATTCAATTGAGTAGCCCCTTCGAACTTTTTGAAACCCCGCATTTATTTCAGTTTGTTTTTAGTGAATACTTCATAACGGATCAATTGAGTAGTGGCACTTTCAGGTCTGTTCAGACCAATTTGAGTTCTAAATTGAACCATGGTGTGAATCAGTTTAGCTTGAGTTATTTCAAAATGGATGATCCTCAAATATTAGATGGCAAGTCTATTGTCATTTCAAATGATTTCACAAAAACAAGTCGCAAATTGCAATGGACTGCCGGCGTCAAATGCGCGGTTCACTCCACGCTAGGAAGCACCTTTGGTGGAAAAGCCGAACTCAGATATACGTTTTCCAAAGCACTCCAACTCAGTTTCAGAGCTGAAAAGTTAGTCTTTGGCGATTTCTACCAATACTATAACCCAGGTCGCTTTGAGCGCTTCCCTTATACATTCTGCAGCAAGTTAAATTACACAATTCAATAGGTATGATTAAACCCTTACTCTTTTTTACCATTCTTATTTCTTCGGGCTTCTTTGCCAAAGCGCAATCGAGTATCGCATTGGTATTGCCACTCAATGGTGATACAATAGAAATGAAGAATCCGATGCTCAGTTGGTCGTACATGGGCCTTAGCCAGACGCCCAATGCGCGTTCATATTACCGCTTGATACTTACAGCGCAAAATGAAAATCAGAGCGCCGAAGCAGCCGTTTTACTTAACCAGCCCCTCTTGTTAATGGATGAAATTCCAGGAACGCAATTGTTCTATCCTTTTGATGCACCTACATTAGAAGAAGGCAATTGGTATGCTTGGCAAGTACAAAAGATTCAGAACCAAGTTTTGGTTGATAAATCAGAGGCTTACCAGTTTTATATACCGTTGCCGCCGGTAGAGAAACATCAGTTTTATAAAATCAAACAGCACCCAGACGGACAATCTTATCCTGTAATTGATGGTGTCATTTGTTTTGAATTTCCAGAAAATTACAAAGATGAATCTTTGCAGTTTTACCTTTTTGACCCTACGAGAGGGCAACTTCAGTTACAATTAGAGCAAGGTTACCCGCATGAGCAAACATCAACAACAGCCATTCAGCTCAAACGAACTGGCGCCAATTATTACATGCTCAATCTTGGCAACAACCCTACATCAGGTCATTACAAGTTGGTGATTTTCGATGCCAAAAAATCTAAATACGAATTAAAATTTGAAGTAAAATGAGACCAAAACTACTAGGAATGCTACTCCTTACTTCTATGGCATTCAGTTTTATTTTTCCTGTTCAGCCAGACCAATACATCAGTGCTTTCAAACAAAAAGCTGCGCTTTTAACACTTTCTAAATCTTCTGAAATTGTTACTTACACACTTCATTATTTTCCGATTGAACTTCAGGCTATACGCAGTTATAGACAGTCCAAAAATGCTTCAAAGGAAGTCGAAAACGAGCTCAATGCAGCTAAAAAGCAATATCAATTCTTATTGGAGTTGAATATCCCACAAAATGGCACCAAAGAGTTTTTGACTTTTTCTGACGGAGGTAAAAATACATACGAGCAGCGTTTGAAATATTTCTCTTTTCAATTTGGGAAGGATATTCAGTACCTATCTAAGGACAATATGTGGTTACCGGTAGAATCATTTCAGTTTGAGAGAAACTTCGGAATGACCAACCAGGGCTCGTTTCTATTTGAGATTCCAAAAGAAAACATTGGTGATACCTTAAAAATAGAGCTTGCCTCTAAAATTTACGCGCACAACACCCTTGAATTTACTTATTCAAAGAAGACACTCAATTCACTTCCTCAATTAAAAAAAGTTAGCAAATGGAAAAAATAAATACAGACCACTTTTCTAACAGAATAGCCTCTGGAACCCTTGCTTTGTTGCTTTTCATTCAAGCGGTTTACCCTGTGAAAGCACAAGCTTCAAGGTTCGCGTCGTTGCGTCAAAATGCGGCTTTCTCTATAAATCAGCGCTCAACTGGTGTAAATACAACCACACTTCCAATTCTTCCCGGAGAAAGCAAAGGAGGGCCTGACCAACCAGAGGTGCAGTCATTTACCCCAATTGGCACCTCAGATATGGTGGATCCATTTACAGGTGACTTCTCTTACAATATTCCGCTCATGGATGTAGATGGATACCCGATCAATATGGCCTATAACGCCGGTGTTACCATGGATCAGGAAGCAAGTTGGGTTGGTTTAGGTTGGAACCTTAACCCGGGTGTGGTGAACAGATCTATGCGTGGCTTACCAGATGACTTCAATGGCCTTGATTCAATCAAGAAGAATATGAATTTGAAGGAGCATATTAATGTTTCAACCTACCTTAATAATACTGAAGAACTTTTCGGATTTGACATAAATTTTTCAAATGCTCTAAATCATGTTCAATTGTCTTATGATAATTACAAAGGTTTGATGTCGAGTATTACTGGGATTGGAATGTCTCAGAAAATACCCCCACTTAAAGATGCTAAAAATTATATTGAGTTAGGAATTAGCGATGGTACCTTGAGTCTAAAACCAACATGTGTACTAAACTCAAAAAATACGCTATCCGCACAAATTCAATTCAATACAAGTGAAGGACTTCAACTATCTAGTATCAGTAACAAAAGGAGTAATGATAAGACCGAAGAAGCAAGGAAAGCAAATGGTGTTTCTTCGCATACGTCGTCATTCAATTTCCCTAGAGGGATACAAGTTACACCATCCATTTCAATGCCAAGAAATTCTTTTTCAGGTTCTTATTCCTTTTCAATTTATGGTAAAGAAAATTCAGGTTTTAACGATAACCAAAAAGTGAATGTATCCTTTACAGTTGAATGGTTAAAAGAAAAGCAGATATCTGTACCCGCATTCGGTTACTTGAATTTACATCAAGGTCAAGATAATGATAATGCCTTATTGGATTTCTATCGTGAAAATGATGGTGCTTATACCAAAAGAACACCGTGCCTTCCTATTGCAACCTTGACCTACGATATTTTTTCAGTGTCTGGACAAGGTGTTGCTGGAAGTTATCGCCCTTTGCGCAACGAGGTAGGAACTGTTTTTGACAGAAAGGTTTATGAAATTGGGTTAAATGGAAGTTATGGCTATGAGCATGCCATTGGAAATTTATCAGAAATTGGAGTGGATATTGGTGTAAATTCGAGTCTTGTATCTTCAGGAAATTGGAATGACCATTTCAACGGTGCTGCAAATAAATTAAAATTCGAAGAGTCGGATGTGCAATTTGTTGAGGCCAATGAATCCTCGATGATCAAAGATTATGCGCACTTTTTGGATATCGGTGCGGGGCTTCCTGTTCACTTTGATATAAAATCTTCGCGCAAAATAAGCGACACCTTGATAACTCAAAATGGCGTTAAAATCGCACCTGAAAATTTCAAAAGAGAAGAACCGAATAACCGCAACCAGTTGGTTTCTACACTTACCAATGGGCAAATAAAAGGAGGCTTAGGAATTCAGGCGCTCAACCCTTCTGCTTACGCTTGGACACATCCAGAAGTAGATCATCACATCGGGCAATTTACAGTTCTAAATACAGAAGGAGGACGCTATGTCTACGGGATAGCCGCCTACAATACGATGCAAAAAGACGTTTCTTTTAATGTAGGACAAAATGCTATTTACGCGCCTAATTATCCGCATTGTAATAATGGTTTTGTAAGCTATAATCCTGGTAATGATAATAGTACAGAAAATAACCAAGGAATTGATCATTATTTCAGTGAAGAAATCAAACCTGCTTATTCTCATTCATTTTTATTGACAAGTGTCTTAAATGCTGATTACGTAGATGCCGACCAAATCCAAGGACCATCCAAAGGGGATTTAGGTTCCTATCTCATTTTTGACTATCAAAAAATAAGTTCTTACAAATGGCGCAACCCGGAAGCACAAAATACGGCGAGTTATACCGAAGGATTTCAATCAGACATTCTTGATGACAAAGGACATTACACTTATGGAGAAAAAGAACTTTGGTATGTCAAAGAGGTGAAATCAAAGAACCATGTAGCGGTCTTTTATACAACTGGACGAAAGGATGCAGTGAGTGTCTATAATGAAAATGGGGGGATCAATACAAATGGAGCACAAATGCAAAAATTAGATTCCATCAAGCTTTTCACCTTACCTGATTACGAAGCCAATGGAGCAAATGCAACTTCTTTAAAAACGGTGCATTTCAGGTATAGCTATACGCTTTGTCCTGGTTACAAAAATCAGATCAATCCGAGTGAAGGTAAACTCACACTTGACACCTTGTTCTTTACTTATCAAGATTCCCGGAAAGGTAAGCACTCTTATTATCTGTTCAAATATGGTGAGCTTTTTCTAAATGGCCAATTTGTACAGCAAATCAATCCGCCTTATGACATGAAGGACATTGATCGCTGGAATAATTATAAGTCAGCAGGCTCATGCACTGGAAACGTAATTACTTCACCTCTTCAAGCTGGTGATTATCCATACTCGAGCTTGAATTATGATGAAGCTCAAATTTCTGCAATTGCTTGGAATTTAACTTCCATTCAACTTCCCTCTGGAGCAACCATCCAAGTTGACTACGAATCTGATGCATACGCATACGTGCAACACAAAAGGGCAAATAATATGTTCCGCATCATTGCTGCTCAAAATTGTAGTCACGTTGGTTTAAATCCTCAAATAGTAGATAACGGAGCAGTAGATATTAGTCAACAATTTAATACAAATGGTTATTTGTATTTGGAGTTAATGCCAGACCCCACTAATCCGAGTGCATATATTGAAGATGTAAGCCAATATTTAGAACCAGGTCAACTTGTTTATTATAAGGCATTGGTCAATTTCAATTTATTTTCAGCGAATCAATATAGCTTGAACGGAGTTGATAATTATGACTATGTACCTGGATATGCAAAGCTCTCTGAAGATATCAATGACTTTGCGATTGTCCTTCTTCCGAATGGACAAAAAGCACTACAAATAAAATTTAAGGGCCAGTCCATAAATGATACGCCCATTGATATATATAACCCAATTACAGTATCAGCATTGCAGTTTGCAAGATTAAATTTGTCACAATGTATTTTCCCAACAAATAGTCAATTTTCGACCCAATCTGGACTAATTGATATTGTACAAAGTACAGTAGCCTCAGCCTTGTCTATCCCCCAATATTTAGTAGGTCCTAATCTTTATAACTATGAATTAGGGATTGGAAAAAAGATTGTTTTAAATAAGTCATGGATACGTTTACAAAATCCTAATAAAAACAAATTCGGTGGTGGCCATCGCGTCAAGCAAATTAGAATTTACGATGCTTGGGACATGATGACCAATCAGCAAATGCCAGAATATTATTATGGTCAGAGCTATGAATATTGCAATGAAGATCATACAAGTACGGGAGTAGCCTCTTACGAACCTGCAATAGGGGGCGATGAAAATCCTTTTAAAACCCCTATTTCTAACAATATCAAAAACTTTTTAGCTCCTGATATTCGCAATTATCAAGAAACACCTTTTGGAGAACAATTCTTTCCGGCACCAATTGTGGGTTATTCCAAAGTAACCATAAAAAATCTAGAACGGGATCAGGTAAAAAGAAGTGCTACAGGAAAAGTTGTACATGAATTTTATACAGCGAAAGATTTCCCTACAATTGTTCAAAGAACAGATAAGGAACGCAAGCCAGGCATTATTCCAATTCCTGCCTACTTCTTCAACTATTTACTGACACGTGAGTTGGCAACCCAAGGTTTCGTTGTAGAAATTAATGATATGCACGGTAAACCCAAAAAACAAAGCGTTTACCAAGAAAATAACCCAACGCCAATAAGCACAGTTGAATACAGATACCAAACAGAAGTTTTGAATATGGTAGACTCAGATCCAGGCGTAAACGAGCCTTATGGAATTTATAAGCACCTGACAAACGAAGTAGCGGTAATTTATCCTGACGGTAACAACGGACAATCCATGAAAGGAATTGTTTACGAGGCTGTTGCTGATGCACGCAAATTTAATAGTCGCAGTGTCAATGCAAGCTTGCAATATAATCTAACTACAATAACACCTCCAACTATTATTATACCATCCATTTTTCCTTCGATTTTTTATAATGAATCCAACTTTAGAAGCCATACTGTAGTCAAAGTGATTGAACGTTTTGGAATACTCTCTGAGACTATTGCAACGGATTTAGGATCTAGAGTGAGCACCAAGGATTTAGCCTATGATGCTGAAACTGGCAGTGTGCTCTTGACGCAAACGAAGACCGACTTCAATGATGACGTTTACAGTTTTACCTTCCCTGCACATTGGTATTACGAAGGGATGGGGCTTGCTTGTCTCAATACGGGCATTGAGGTTTATAACTTGAATTTCATTAATGGCGGTTGCGCTATAAGTAACGGCAACAATCCTTTCATTGCTGGAGATGAAGTCATTGTTTTTGATCCGAATGGACCGTCAACCTTCAAAGGCTGGGTCGTGGATGCTTATGCAACAGGAATTCAAGTTAGGAAACATGATGGCACATTACTTAATGGCGCAAATTTGATTCTGAAAGTTTTAAGATCTGGTAGAAGGAATTTGCAAAACACGCCAATTGGAACGGTAGTTCTGCGCAGTAATCCGTTGGAGAATATTCATGAAAATATCTTCTCAAAAGTATTGCAGGCATCGGCAGTTGAATATTCTGATGACTGGAAAACATTTTGTGAGTGTTTCATTGACACAACAGGTACCAGTACCACAATCAATCCTTATGTTTTAGGGAACAAAGGCATTTGGCGCCCTAAGGCATCGTATGTGCATTTAAGCGGCAGAAGTCAAGCGAAAGAAAACAATAATACCAATATCAGAGAAGACGGTATGTTTACTTCTTTTAATCCTTTCTACCGCCATCAAAATACCTGGTTAATAGATAGACAAAACTGGACCTATACTTCTTCGGTTGTAGATTTTAGTCCTTTTGGCCAAGCGCTCGAAACGATTGATGCACTCAATCGCTACAGTTCTTCAGTTTACGGGTATAATCAAACCTTACCCGTTGCCGTTGCAGCCAATTCAAGGTATCGTCAATTAGGCTTTGATGGTTTTGAAGATTACGCTTTTCAAAATTGTTCGGACAATCATTTTAGACTTGGAGGCAATGCTCTGGTGCAGAATGAAGCACACTCAGGGCACTATGCTGTGAAGGTTTCTCAAAACAACCCAATTGAGCTTTCGGTAGTGTTAGATGAGCTTTGTGAGCAAAAAGAATGTGACATAGACGTTCAAGTGCTCAGTAGCACTGTTAGTGAGAGTCAAGTCCTTTACGAATTAACGCCTATCGGTTCAAATGCACCGTTCACAATTGAATTTGAGCTTATTGCGGGGTCTCCCTTGGTTGATTTATTGGCCAATGGACTTGGCTTGAGTATCCAAAAAAACACCAATGGCTCAGATCAGGTGAAGATCATTATTACCGACTCAAAAGGCTGTCAAAAAGTAATTTATTTATAAGCGCATTACCATGAAATTTAACTTGTTTCTAGGAATCGTAGTTGGGATACTAACTGCGGTTTTGCAAACTTCTTCTTATGCACAAAGTCCTGCGTGTTACAATACGAGTTGTGCTGCCGCATTACGTGTATGTAATTCAATGAGTCAGGATTTTGACTTTTATGCAGGAAATGATGCTTCTTGTGGAAATACCACTTTATATTATATTTTTCAGTTCGCAGGAAACGGCCCTGGCCTACAAGTGAATTTGATCAATGCAAGCGGTACCTGGGAAACATATGGCCCTTTTAATACAAGTGCTTTAACAAATTGCGAGTTAGTCGATTCTTATTTGAATCAAATTTCAAGCGGTGATTTTAGCTCGGCTTCTTGCACTATAAGTAGTACTTCTAACAAATACTATATTCTCAAGGTTAAGCCACAAACTTGCAGCGGAACCGTTCAAATTGTAACCCAACAAGGAGCCCGCTTGTACTGCCAAGATGAAGTTAAATGTTCAGATTGCATTACATCATTTTCACCAAGCCCAGGTAAATATGTGGTATCGGCTTGGGTCAAAGAAGATCAAGCACCTGCCGGCACAACCACTTACACCAATCCGCACATTGAAATAAGCTATACAAATGCGACTCAAGTCAATGTACTTCTACCGCAAGGTGTCATTATTGACGGTTGGCAAAGAATTGAAGGTCTGATAGACATCCCTTCAACGGCTACAAACATGTCAATTCAATTGAAAACAAATGGTGGAGATGTCTTCTTTGACGATATCCGATTTTTCCCAGAAGATGGAAGCATGATGAGTTATGTGTATGACCCGATTAGCCTGAGACTCATGGCCGAACTAGACGAAAGAAATTATGCCACTTTCTACGAATATGACGAAGAAGGAAAATTAGTTCGGGTGAAAAAAGAAACCGAACGTGGTATCATGACTATTCAAGAAAATAGAGAAAATATCCAAAAACAATGATGAAATTCCTGTTCATTTTCCTGCCAATGTTTGCTATGGCACAATGGGTTTCTGTTGCACCTGCTGAATATATCAAAGCGCTTGATGAGGTTCAAAAGGTGACCAATTTTGAGTCAAGTTATGCGTATAAATGCCACTATACTTTTATTGATCAACTCACCGGTGATACGCTAGAAAAAGCTGAAGGTTATCTGACCTATAATTCAAAAACGCAATTACTCAATTTCCAGCAATTCAGTTATCAAGGAATTCAAACTAAAGACTTAGTGCTGTTATATGACACCTTGAATCAGAAAATCATGATTCAAGAACCAACAAATTTTCGAATAGATCAACAACAATTTTACAACATGTCTAAAGAAGTTCTTAGTCAATTGCAAGTCAGAAAATGGCAGGCTAAAGATTTTGTAAGATTTGAGTTGACCTTACCGCAGGGCAGCGAATATAGCCAGGTGCGCATGACCATTAATCCTAAAAACCAAATTGTTAATTACCAATTAGTCAGTGCAGCCCCATTACAGTTAGATCCTTATGAAGAGTCTGCGCCTGTTTTGCCCATTATGGACGTAACCTTCGAGCGCTATGAATATGGTGCTCAGGTAGAGAAAAAAAAGATGCAAACACCCCAAGATATTTTTACTGATTCGAAGTGCCAAACTACAAATAGCAAGTTTGCGGCTTTTGAGATCATAGACCTACGAAACATCAAGTAACATGAAAAAACTACTACGCAATTTATTGGTTATTGCCGCAGCATTTACGCTTTCTTGTCAGATTGGCTATGCGCAAATCATTCCTTATGTGGCGAGTATTCACACACCATATCAAGGTACAGCCGTAACTATTGGTCAGCCAAATGCTTCTTTTGCTTTACAAGGTGCTTTTCCAAGTACCAATGAGCAAGATATTCAGGTTTTGAATCGCATCTCTTTAGAAGTTGATCAACATTATGAGGCCTACTTCGGGACAGCTTTTGAAACAGAAGTTTCTGTGAAGGTCAAAAGATGGGACGTCAATAACCAGAGTATTCCCGATACGACCATCTCACTCTCCATTGCTTACAATCCATTTGCCGATACCAATTACAGAGCAATTGAAAGTGCTCGTTTTAAAAATTGTTACCGTTTAGAACTTGAATTATTAGCGATATCTGTTGATCAACAAACCCAACAAGATTTACCTGCAAACCTGATTATTAAGGGTGAAATTTTAATTGAAAAACGGATAGCATTTACCAATCTAAGCAGCCCAATTATTTTCAATCCAATATTAAAGGAAAACATTGATTGTGATCAAGCCGAAACCATTGATCAGCTTTCGCTTTCTTGGGACAACTCCATTGCAGGCATCTTAGAATACCAATTAGAATACGTGTATATCAATGACTACTCAGATATTCTAAATGTTGACAAAAATGAAGCCGCACTAGCCTACAATTTCAAATACAACTCAACTAGAATAAGTACCTCCAATAACGAATATAAAATCAATCTTTTGTTTGACAAAGGATGGTTGCTCTTTCGGGTAAGGGGCGTTGGCGTTAATGCAAATGGCCATACCGTTTTTGGCGCTTGGAATTTAAGTGAGTCTGGAACTGTTGATATAGTGCCAACTGATCAAAAATTTCATGTCAACCCTCAATTACAACACGAAAAACAGCTCAATTGGCAATTGGCTACCACATTTGCCGAACAAGGTAAGAAAAAAGAGGTCATCAGTTATGCAGATGGTAGTTTGCGTAACCGTCAGATGGTTACGCAAGTAAATTCTGATCAAAATGTCATTGTTGGTGAAACAATTTATGATCACCAAGGTAGGCCGGCTGTTCAAGTTTTACCAACACCAGTGGCACAACCGTGGTGTCAGGTGAATGACCCTTTCAAATCGGCAAGTATTCATTTCTATGCTAATTTCAATCAGAATGCAGCAACAGAAGGATACTCTAGATTAGATTTTGATCTCTCACCGCAGCAAAATTCTTGTGTTTTACAAGCAGAGCCGATGTCTGTGCAAAGTGGTGCTTCGAATTACTATTCGACATCTAACCCGAACCAAACTGCAGAACAAGGCTATGTTCCAGATGCACAAGAATTTCCGTTTAGCCAGATAGAATATACGCCTGATAACACAGGCCGAATCAGCAAACAAGGTGGTGTAGGCTCAGCGTTTCAGTTAGGTTCTGGCCATGAAGCCACCTATCTGTATTCTAAACCCAATCAATTAGAGTTAGACCGTTTGTTTGGTTCCGAGGTTGGATACCATTCACATTATCAGAAAAACGCAGTAATTGACGCCAATGGGCAAGCGAGTGTCAGTTACTTAGATCAAGAAGGTCGGGTGATTGCAACTGCACTTGGTGGTGATGCACCAAGTAATTTACTTGCCATTGAAAGCGAAGAAGATGCGGCAGTTGAGTTGACAATCGATGCTTTTGGTGCGGATAGTGCGGTGAATGCCATAGATATCAACGGGGAACAAATCCACTATTCAAGTTTCTTTACACTTGTCAATAGTTCAGATGTTGTGATTGATTACGCATTCCAAATTGATCCATTGAATTTTGAATGTTTACCGGATATTTGTGTGAACTGTGTTTATGACCTTAGCATTTCTCTACTAAACGATTGCGCTCAAAACGTTTTGACTGCGCCAATTACCAACCAATTAACAGGTCATTTCCAACTAGAAAATGGGGTTTATACCTTTCATCCTTTATGCGATGACAATGATCATGGTCAATTTGCACCTGTAACTTTAACAGCCTTTAATTTACCGATTGGAACCTATCAATTGGTAAAGGATTTGACAATTAACGTGGATGCCCGTCAACAATTTATTGACATGTATTTAGATACCACCTTAAATACTTGCGTGCAGACCTTATATGATTTTCAACAAGAAGCACTTGCAGCCATTGATCTTACAGACTGTGAAATCACTTGTGAATCTTGTTTAAATGATCTTGGGACCTTAGACGACTATATTGCATCAAACCTTGGGACCGCCAATGATTATTATGAGGAGCTGAAAAACTGTCAAGATATCTGTGACTCTACTTTTGATCCATGCCGTTTCGCCTATGAGCTGTTTCAAATGGACATGACCCCAGGCGGACAATACGCAGCATATCTCGATCAAAATAATCAAATTGATCCGAGTCAACACAATTTATCAATTTTTAATGCCAATACCTTATTGAATACCTATGGTAATAGCCAAATTTGGCAGCACCCTAAATTAATCGACGCCTTCGGTGAACACCCTATCTATTTAGACGCTAACGGAGACACAAGCCGTATTATGTTACAACAAAATGCAGGTGCTTATTCGCCGCAACCTGTAAGTACTTCACTGATTAAATTCAATAGTTCTGGACAACCTTACATTTATCCGCAAGAGTTGGCTAATGTCAATGACTTCATCAATAGTTTTGAATCTTCTTGGGCAAAATCGCTCATCAAATACCATCCGGAATATTGTTACTATGAGACCTGTTTGAGTTTTGGTGAAAAACTCCAAAGCACAGATGCTTACTCAAGTCAATCTTTTGATGAGTTATTGTTGGGCACAACTACTTTTGAAGAAGCTGTAAATGCCCATTTACTCCCCTCAGGTTACCAGCCTATTTTTTCTCAAAGTGGTCAGGTAAGTGTAAGTGCTGCTATTGAACCTTGGTGGGTTCCTAGTTCCACCCATGCGTGGGATCCGTTCATGAGTAACATGACAGGCTACGCTACCTCTACATGTGGTCTGGCAAGCACAGAAATGTATGACCGTTTCATGCATTTTCAGCAAATAGGAGGCGTTTGGCGCTCTGCAATTGAAGTTGCTGCTTTCAGCGCAAGATGCGGTAATAATATTTATTCCAACCCCAATGCCGCTTGCTTCGATTTTGGTGGCTTATACAATGGTGCTTATGAAATCACCATCCTGAACAACGAATGGAACAACCTAAGGATGTTTTATTCAAGTATCAAGCAACAACTTCAACATGAAATTTCAGATTGTATAGCATTAGAAGAATGCACTTCTTATTGTGGTTGCATTGGTAACGAAAATTTCAATCCATTTACAACCGGTTTGTTTGATGCTTCAAACTTGCCATTCAGTTTCAGTACCTCTGGGTTCATGAACCCAGCGCAACCATGCAATTTTGCGCTCGCTAATGAATACGAACAAAAAGACAGGCGCTTTGCTGCCATTCAAGATGTCATACCCAATGCAACACCTAATCAGAGTGCTTATCAGTTGTACTTGAGTACTGGGCAGTGTCCGATTGAATTTGCGTTTGAAAGCTTATTAAGCGAATTGGCCAGTGTTGATCAGTTGGATAATAACAATGTGCACTTAAATGACTTCAGCGGACTGCTGAGTATGTATTATGCCAATAACAATTATGCCTCTCCGGGCACCATTCCTGATCTTTACCAACAAGTCATCGCAAGCGGAAATACATTGACACTTTCTTGGATAGAAAATCCATCGTCAACTATTGTTGCAAGCATTACACTTACGAAAAGTTCTAGCGCAATTGCCTGGGATGACATCAATGAAATCTATCATTTGTATCACAATAGTTCAAGTGCGTTTCATGCCGAAGGAATCTACGTTGCAAATGGCCTCAATCAGACCCTTCAGATCAATGGAACCATGGTAGGTTTTGATTTGGCGAATTGTAATTTTCAAAGCGTAGGCACCCAAAATCAGTTTGGCGCTGACCTTCAAAATATATTAAGTGCCCTTGCCGCCAGTCAGTTATTGACGAGCACAACAGCTGTAGATATCGATCCGTTGGCAAACACCAGTTACACTGGCTTACAAACGCTCAGCATTGAAAATGCCATCGGTGGTCCTCAACCTTTCGACGTATATTGGATCAGTGACAATTTAAACACCTACCATTTATTCAATGCAAACTTGAACGCACAAGATGGTTTGTATATCCAGTTTGACCAGAACTATCCTCCAGGATTCAATTGGAATGACATGAATATTGTTCAGTATTTCGACAATATGGTTTCAACGGGTTCTTACACTTTTGAAGTCGATGCATATTTATCTAACAACACAACCGTTCACCTCAAAGGAGATGTATTGAGAATTGTCAATGGCCAAAATCAGATAGGCATTCCTGTGGGTTCTTTCGGGCTACCTATACCCATGGAATGTCGTTCAGATGAGCACGAAGCATTTAATTCTTTGGAGGATTTACTCAAAGAGTGTTTACCTTATACAAGTGGTATAGATTTGAATCAAATTGATTGGTTTACCTCCATCTACTTGGATCATTTCATCACGGATCAATTCGAACCAGGTGTTCATCAGACCATGTCTGAGTTTGACTCAGGTTTAAATCAGGTGACTATTACTGCCGGTTCATGTAAGACAATTTTGAAAGGTAATTCAGCTAATCCGATTTCGCATATTGCTTCTGTAGAATCTATGGAAGTGGTGGGTTATGCCAATGTCAATCAAGCATACAATCAGTTCATACTGCATGTCACTTTTGACAATGGAACGCAGGGAATAGTTACGGGGCAGACTTGTTTGAATCTCAAAGAATGTAGAGCCTGTGATTCAACGGGTATCAATATCATTGCCCTCGATACCATTCGGATGGAACGTCTACAGAGCGGCCAATTTTATATTGACCAAACACTTGATCAATATGCATTGTATACCAGTGCAATTGATAGTTTCAATATGGTACATAATCTAACTGTTCTAGATACCAATTACATTGAAACGAAAGATTATTATTATTTCACCAAAAATGGCTTTCATTTCCCGACGCCAGCTTATTTGCACTTCATGGAAAATGCCATTATTGGCATAGATAACCTTGATTATTTAAAGGATCCTATGATGTTTGCGGCCAACTATGGTTATGCAACAAATGTACTCTTTGAATACGCCAGGTATCTTGAAGGCATTCAGCGCTATAATTTGCGGGCCCAAGATTCTTTAGCACCACTTTTAAGTCCAATTTCAAAAGAAGATTTCGTGTACAGCCGAGTTGCAAGAAATAACGGTGAATTTTTAACTTATCTGGAAGCGAACCCAATAGGAAACCAGGGAGCAAATAACATTTTAGGTTTTTTAAATGCTTCCATAGCAGCAAGTTCGCAATTTGAACAAATGTACCAGGCATATGCAAGCGCATATCTACAATTTGAAACAGCTAATGCCCAAGACACCGTAACACCTTGTATTGGTTTTGAAAAGGAATATCCGATGTACGCCTATGAGGATATACTTGAGAAAAATGTCTTGAATTCCATTGAAGGCCAACAATTATTTTGGCAATATGTAAACAGTTTTTCTAATCAGGATTGCCCTGGTATTCTACCAGAAAAATTAGATACAACGACAACTGCCATTGCGGCTTTTTCAACCACACGTCTCGATCAGAAATACTATGCCTTATACAAAGAAGCCATTTGGTTATATAACCAATCCTATTGGGCAACGTCAAACGGACACGAGCTCAAGCCACAGTTTTTAGATGCTACCTCTTACATGTTGAACGACTACGATAGTTGTTTGCACGAATATTTACTCTACTTATATAATTACAGTAGCTCGCAAAATGCCAATTCACCAATGTTCCCACCTTTGAGTATCACTGAATTTGGCCCTTGTAATGGGGTGTTAATGCCAGATGATCCGTGTAAAGAATCTTATGTCCAATATTTGACTTGTGCGTTCAATTATAACGAATGGGCAACAGATAATAATTATTATTTATACAAGGAGTTAGCCACTTATGATGCTTTTAAAGAACTGAATTTATGCAATTGCGTAGATGAATTCTGTGCTCGCCTCAACAATGTAAAAGATGGTTTAATTTGGTTTGGATTCAGTGACTCACTCTATTTATACCTCGAGCCAACTCAAATTTGCGATAAACCTTGTGTCATTCCTGAAGATACCTTAGGGCCAATCAATGAAATTACTGTACAATTACCCAATCCATGTGAAGAAGCATTGATCAACAATGCCTTGATGAATGCTCAAAATCAGTATGCACAGTATATTGATAGCCTAGTGAGCAACATTGCTGCACAATACAATTCACATTGTTTGTCAGTAGCGGAACAAATGAATTATGCGTATACCGAAAAATTGTATCATTTTACCCTGTATTACTATGATCAGGCAGGAAATTTAATCAAAACGGTACCGCCTGAAGGTGTAAATATTTTGCCTATTACAAATAGCAGTGATCTATTGGAACAGCAAATTATTGCAGACCGTAAACTACATCAGAAGAAAATATTTACCAGCCACCGTTTGGCCACGACCTACCAGTACAATTCATTGAATCAGTTAGTGAGTCAGAAATCTCCGGACACCGATCCAATGAAAGTTTTTGAACTCCAACTCACCAATGGTTTACATCCTAGGCTCGTTACAAACCAAATTCAGATGCTTGACAACCAAGTTGGGTATTTAGCTGGAGAGGTGCCCACTACAAATGGCGTAAACACAACCAGAGGTTATTTGTACAAAACCACCGACGCAGGTCATACTTGGAATAGGGTTTATGGATTGGTTGGAGCAGATTTAAAAAAGACGGTAATGGTCAACGCGCAAACAGGTTTTGCTGTCGGGACCGATGGCATTATATTAAAAACACTCGATGGTGGCCAAACCTGGGATTTACTTCCTACCTGGACGGCATTGTCTTTCGTGAGTGATATCCTTGACATCGATTATTTATCAGCGGTAAATAACAACCAATTGATATTTGTCGGTAAAAATGGTCTCATAGCGAAAAGCACAGATTTAATCAATTTCACGCTTTCAAATACTGGAATTGCACCAACAGCAACGATTACTTCAATCACCCATGACCTAACGAAGCATTATGTCAGTGTGTTTGACGGTTTCAAATCACAAATCTATGAACGCGCTTTTGCGGCAAGTACTTGGAGCCCAATCGGAACATTTAGCGCACCTGAATTAACTTGTATCGATCAGTTGACAGACAATAGTTACGTCGCTGCTGGTAAAGACGCAAGGCTCTATCGTTTGGATCCAAACAGTTCAACTTTGGAATGGCAACTCATTGATCATAATATCAAAACAGATATCCAACAACTTGCTTTCTTTAATTTACAACAAGGAATGGCGTTGTCCAATCAAAAGCTATACAGAACAGCAGATGGTGGGCAAACTTGGACCGAACTTCCGCAGCAAAATGTGCTGAGTTTACAGCGCTCTGCCGACAGAACGACCATTTCAGTGTCAACAGCTAATGGCCAACTACTTAGCTTTGTTCCGTCTTCAAACATCCTGAATGCTCCAATTCAAGTGAATCATGCCAATGGCACAGCTTCAATTGAATCCATCTGGACAAGTCACGTACAAAATGGTAATTATATTGCAGCACCAATGAGTTTTGCAAGCGGCAATTCACTTTTTGTGACCAACAATGCTTACCAACAATTACCTAGTTGGGTAAGTGTAGCCCTTCCGGCCGGTGAAATCGTCAAAGACATTCAACTGAAGTCTCAAAACGCAAGTGGTTTGGGCCTCCATGGTGCCATATTATGTCAAAGTGGAACGATCTATACCATTGATTGGGCAGCTTTTAGCACATCCATAAATGTTCAGACTGCGCTGTCAAATGTCGTTGATATGCATATGGATGCTGCCAATGATAAAATCACCGCACTCAATGCCTCAGGCCAGCTTTATACTTTAGACCTAAACGCATTACCAAACGGCTGGATTCAAGAATTCAGCGGAATAACTGGCTCATATAAAGCGCTATACCGAAGTGGCGCTGCAATTCAACTTGTTGGTATCGATAAACTTAAAGTACAGTTGGGTTCTTCGCCAAGTACAACGAATCTGACCAACGCAATTGCACCAACACAAATCAACCATTTGTTTACTCATCCAAATACGGCCCAGATTTTAGCGCTAGGTACAGATGGCCAATTGTATGCTCTTGAAAACCAAAAATGGAAGCTCAAAGCTACAGGTACCAATTCAAACTTAAAATCCATTGCTTGGGAAAATGGTTCTTACTTCATTGCGGGTAGCGCCGGGTATTTGTACCAAGGAACTATCTTCAATGAGCAATTCAGCGCAAGTGAACTGATGATGAATACAGGGCATCCTGTTTCTCAGGATGTGACAGAAGACCTCAATTCATTGGTAGTTCTTCAGGGTAAAATGTATGTTGTTGGCCAAAATGGCTGTACACTTTATTCACCACAAATCAACAACTTTGGGCTTGCCAAAACATATCAAGGCAATCAAACCTTGAATCATATTGGCTTCTATTCGCAATCAGGTACAACTAAGATCTTGAGTTGTGGTTTGGCTTCAACTGTGCTAAGCCATGTTGGCGCAAGCACCATAGCGCGCAAAGATTTGTTCTTAACGGGAATAAAGGATGTTCATTTTTCATCTAGCACCCATGGCACTTTGTTGGCAGGAAATTCCACCCTGAGAAAAATGAACACCAACCAACAATGGAAAACCATCAAACCAGACGCTGCTAGCGCTGCCATTTTAAGTTCACAATACACAAAAGTTTGGAGCGTTTCAGCTGCGAAGTCATTGGTTGTTGGGGCCAATGCAGGCGCCATGATCCAAAATGAAACAGCGAGTATCTCAACAAGTTTACCAACTAATGTTGTAGCGCTTACAGCCAATCAGGGCAACTATTATTTTGCCAAAGCAAATGCAGTTGTAGCATTGACTATTTCTTCAAACGGCTCCTTTGGCACACCAACTACTTATAACTATACTGGCCAGCAAATCAATAGTATTGATGTCTTAGACAACAATGACTTTGCAATTGCAGGTGAGAATGGCTTTTTTGCTTATCAAGGAATCGGTTCAGGTTCTATATTCTCAGCAAGTATTCAAAATGCAGATATCAATGTATTGAAATTCATAGACCACGTTTACGCAGTAGCTGCAGGAGACAACGGAGCGTACTATAAATTCAATGCCACGGGCATGACACCATACGGCTATGCTACAGCTGGTACATGGGCAGAAATCCAAGACGTTTATGCTTCAGGTAACGATCCTTATTTGGTAGACAACGCCACAGATATTGATATCTATGCACTTGATTTTGCAAGTTATGACCAGGCCGTTTTTGGTGGCAAATACCTAAGTGGCTTTGGGGTAAGTAATCCGCTGCATTGTTATGTGCGCTTTTTACACGATCCAAATGCCAAATATTCGTCACGCTTCTTCTACGACCGTTTAGGCAGGTTAATTGTGAGCCAAAATGCAAGACAATTCAATGCCAGCCCGAAAAAATACAGCTATTCGTTATACGACGAACTTGGCCGAGTTGTAGAAGCCGGAGAGAAAACCGAAAACCCTGCGAATGTGCTTCAATTCAAAGGCATTTTTGGAACGCTAGTTTCAGGATATTACAATCCGATTACAGTCAATGATTCCCTACTGAATGTCTGGGTTCGTGGCGGTGGAGCACGCAAAGAAGTGACCAAAAGTTATTATGACCAAACGGCGTTTAATAATGTGCCGAATTTTAATCCGAACATTTTAACCCAACGCAAGCGCATAGTGCATGTGGCGTACTACGAAGTGCTAGACACCAATCATTTGGAAGCCTATGACCATGCCACCCATTATGATTACGATATCCATGGAAATGTGAAAACACTCATCCAGGACAACCAAAAAATGGAAGAAAACTTCCCGTCATTGGCATTTCAACGATACAAACAAGTTGATTACACTTATGATTTGATATCAGGCAATGTGCACCGGGTTTCGGTGCAAACAGGCCAGCAAGACCAATGGCACCATGCTTACCAGTATGATGCAGACAACCGCATTACCAATGCGTATACCAACAAGGAAACACCAATTCTAAGTTCAGGCCTGCCTATTGCTTTAGAAAACGAACTCTTGCAAAATACGGACTGGCAACGCGATGCGCGTTATCACTACTATGACCATGGGCCGTTGTCTAGAACGGAACTCGGAAAAGACATGCTCCAGGGCTTGGACTACACCTACACACTCCAAGGTTGGATGAAAGGCATCAATGCCACTTCTTTAGATTCTTTAAATGATCCGGGGCTCGATGCCGCATCTGGGTTAACAAACAATCCAAATTCATGGTTCGCAAAAGACGTCATGTCTTTTGGTTTGCATTATTACGCTGGTGATTTTACACCAATAAATACGGCAATCAATGGCAGCCCGCAGGCGGGCATTGTTGGCAGTGATGTTGCAAGCTATGGTGCTGACCTATACAACGGGAATATTCGTGCCATGCAAACAACTTTAACGCACCCAACTACATATCAAGTTTTGCCGCAGGCAAATGCTTACGAATACGACCAATTGAACCGCTTGAAAAGCAGCAGAAGCTTTACCAATCTAAGTGCTAATAATTGGCAGTCGGGAAGTGTATATTCAAATAAATATTTTAATACTTTTGAATATGATGCCATGGGTAACATTTTAACCCAAAAGCGTCACAAACAAGACGGTACACAAATCGAAGACATGACCTACAGATACCAAAGAGATGCCAATGGCTTTTTGCTGAGCAATCGCTTGTATCATGTCAATGATGCCATAGACTCTACCATTGATGCTACCGATATTGACGATCAAGGCGCAGGATTTGATCCGTTGAACATAAACATCAACGGGGCCTACAACTATGTCTATGACGAAGAAGGCAGGCTCGTTAAAGACAAGGCTGAAGATATTCAGCAAATTGTGTGGCGTGTAGACGGCAAAGTAAAGGAAATCAACCGCAGCACAGGCTCTACAATGCCTCGCCTCAAGTTTGATTACGACGCCATGGGGCGCCGAATTGCCAAGCATGTCTACAACAACCAAACTGGCCTTCTTGAAAAGAGCACTTATTACCTTTTAGATGCCCAAGGCAACACCATGGCCACCTACGACTATGCCCAAGAGCCAAACCAAACCATGAGCTTCCAACTCAAGGAACGCCACATCTACGGCAGCTCACGCCTAGGCATGTACGCAGAATCGGTTACGTTAGTAGAAAACCCAAGTACTGAAAACAACAACACGGTTGTCAATCAAGGCTTCAAGCAATACGAAATGACCAACCATTTAGGCAATGTCTTAACGGTCATTCACGACATTAAAATTCCGATGAACAACGGCTCCGGCCCAGCAGTAAGTTCATATCGCGTCGGTATTCGAACCTGCTCCGATTACAGTCCGTTTGGTGTGGAATTGGATGGTAGAACGGTGAGTGGTGGGTATCGATATGGGTATAGTGGTAACTGCATTGAAAGTGAAATTTTAGTTTCACAAAATTTATATGATTTTAGTGAGCGTTTATATTACCCAAATTTAGGCTTGTTTTTAACTAGAGATATTTACCAAAGTGAATATCCTATGTTTAATAGTTACGGATATGCTGCGAATAGTCCTTTAGCACTAGTTGATAAAAATGGACAATTTATAGGGACAATTATTGGCGCAGTAGTTGGAGGAGTAATTTCTGCTGTAAAGGGCGAGAATGTTTGGAAAGGCGTTGCAACTGGTGCAATAGCAGGAGCTGCTTCTGATGTAATAATATTCACATGTGGAACTGGGGCAATTGCTATATTGTCTGCAGGTGCAGTAAGTGGTGCTGTCGGAAACACGGCTGAACAAATGATTATTCATGGAAAAAATATCAAGCAATTAAATAAAAAGGAAATTGCATACAGTGCAGGATTTGGAGCATTGATTGGTTATTTTGGTACTAAAATTACATCTTCTGCTTCTGCTAGATTTTTCAAATCTAATAAAAAAGACTATTTAGCAGGAATAGTTAAAGGGGGGACTGTAGATGATTATTATCAATCACTTGAAATACTTAATAATACCGCAAACAAAGCTGTTGAAAAAGTTGGTCCAGGTAAAGGACCTATTTATGGAACAAGAATTCACAAAGAGTTTGAATCAATTATTGACGAATATGGAGGGAATTTATCTACTGAAGTATCTTATTTTGAAGGAAAAGTTGTACCACATGGCACAAAGGGTTCCGTTCGATTAGATGTAGTTTTAGGAGATATAAACAATCCTTCGGCTATATTTGATCTAAAATCTGGCGGTGCTTCACTTACCCAAAGTCGAATTAGGCAAATTAGAAATCACCTGCCGTTAGACTCAAAGAAAATACCAATAGAAGAAATTAAAATACAAAATTCATCCAACAAATGATAACAATTAACAAATTTGTAAAAGAATGCATTCTTCCTAACTTCGATGATTTTACATATCAAAAGAAAGTTCTCTTTAAGGAGCCGATAGGTGATGTTCTTTCGGGATTTTACTTTGAGAAGGTTAAAAATCATTTTTACATATGGATTTTTTTTCAACCCTTATTCATTCCTAGTAAATCAATCAATTTTACATTTGGTAAAAGATTGGGAAAATCAACGAAGAAATTCATAATTGATGAATTAAAATCATCAGAATTGAAAAATGAGATACTTGAGGAAATTAACAAGAACATGACTCTGGTTAAATCAATAAAGAATGCTTTTGATTTTTATCACCATTTTAAAAAATCAAAGGAGAGTTTCAATACTTTTGAAGGTTTAGTTTTAACGAGTTGTTTTATTAATAATCCACATTCTGATCAAGACCTTTTGGAATTAATAAGTAAAATAAAACAACTTCAAAAATCTAATTCTCAATGGAATCAGTCAATTCTTGAAATATCAGAACAACTTTATAATTCAAATCAAACAGAAAGAAAAAATCTGTTCATATTATGGAGGTTAAATACATTACAAGAATTGGGATTATCAAATTGGACTAATTGAATTTTTCTTAATCTTAGAGTTTTCGTAGAAATCTGTTTTATCCCGCGTATGAAAGGAAAAATTATTCAACTTGCAAAAACCACTTTAAAATTTAAATGATGTAGAAATCATTGGATGGTAAGCTTCCCCCAAAACTGAAACGATTTGAAGTAGAGTAGGCAAGTCCAAAATAAAATCAAGGAATTCCGTAGTAATACACACGGAACATCAGGAATTCTGTGGTAATTACTCAGGAATCCATGGTAAAACCAACGAATTACTGAGTAATTATTCGGAATAATTAGGAATTCTCCGGAGATTAACCTGTCATATCTTCAAAACTAAATAAACTATAACGTGCAAAACGCTCATTGCGTTAAGATTAATTGGTTTTCGGCTCAAACTAAATAGCTACCCTGTTTTTTTTCGTAGTACTTGTACTATAAATGTGCGTACATATACGCCATTTACGCACACCTCTTCTCCCCTATTCTATTTTAGAATCCTTACTGTGCTTGCTTTTTTGCCAAGCCCCTTGTTAAAACGGCGACGTTATTAAGGAAAAGTTTTGTTTTGTGATTATTTAATTTAGGGTTCATTAATTACACTGACAAAAAAGAACTTATGTTGACCATCAAAGCAATTAAAACTGGACCAAAGCCAAAAACAGATAGCGGCGACTTAGACAAACGACGAAGGGTTGCTGCGCCAAATGCGCCAAAATATAATCCACCATTGAAGGTTCAGAAACCGAAGAAGTGATCATCAAAATGGAGCCATGCAGCATGTTTATTCATAATGTAATACCTTCAAAATAATTATGAAATGAGCCATTCAATTATTGCAAAATTTAATTTCAGACCGATTGGACAAGTCTTGAAAATGGAAGATTAAGCAATCTAACTACTCAAAACTAAACTAGATCAATAGAAATTACAGAAAATAAGCTTGATGCAGGTGTTGTTGACTGGGAAGGTTAATAGCAAAAATTTAAATTAAATAACCTATGCTTAATACAGAACAAAAACAACAATTTGGTGAGATATTAGAAGAACTTGGCAAGTCTCTCGATATCTCCGAAACACAATTTAATATAGCAGTATCGAGTTATAAAGCCGTTGGGGAACAGCTTTCAAAAGAAGGCGGTGCGCTCGCTGATTATACACCTGAAATATTACCACAAGGTTCATTTATGTTAGGTACTATGGTAAAACCTATAAATGAAGATGATGACCTAGATATTGATTTAGTATGTAATCTGATTGGTAAAAACAGTAGTTGGACTCAGAAGGATTTAAAGAAAAATGTTGGAGACCAACTCAAACAAAATGAACTTTACAAGTCGAAAGTGAAATTAAAGGATGGTCGCCGTTGTTGGACACTTTATTATCGTGAATCGTCCGACAATCCCAATGACAAGTATCATTTAGATATTCTTCCAAGTATCGTAGATTCAAACTATCGTCTTATGCTCTCTGAATCACTCAAGGGTACTTCAACCCTCAGTGACGTGGGGAAATTAGCTATTCGTATTACTGACAGAGAAAGAGACGATTTTCCTTTCGAAACAGATCATACAAATTGGCTTAAGAGTAATCCGTTTGGATATGTTAAATGGTTTTTTTATCGTGCGGAAGTTTCATCAACTCGAAGAGTTATGTTATCTGAAGCAATTAAACCTGTTCCAAATTACCAAAAGAATAAACTTCCATTACAGCGTGTTGTACAAATTCTTAAGCGACACAGAGATATGATGTTTAATGGTGATGAAGACAAACCCATTTCAATAATTATAACTACCCTTGCCGCGATAGCATATGATAAGGAGGAGAATGTATTGGACGCCTTATCAAATGTAGTTCAAAGAATGCCTGACTTCATCCAAGATTGGTATTCTATCGAACATAATAAATGGATCAAACGAATTGCAAATCCTGTTAACGAGGAAGAGAACTTCGCGGACAAATGGGTTGATTATCCACAGCGTCAAAAGAATTTTTTCGATTGGATGCAGCGTGTTCAAGCGGACATTCAATCAATGATTAGTAGAAAAGGATTGCATAATATTCGGGAATCGATGTCACAATCTTTTGGAGAATCATCTGTTAATGAAGCTTTTTCAAGTTATGGTGAAAGTAATCGACAAATAAGAGAATCTGGAGGGATGAAGATGGCATTAACAACTGGGACCCTTGGGACTAAAGGAAACACAGTTAAAAATCATGACTTTCATGGCAAAAAAGATTAAGCAACCACCTCTTAACATGGCTCTTCAAGCAGCAGGAATAAAAGCTGCTTTTCCTGATTCACAATTAATTGTAGATCAAAATCAACTTATTTGGAAATGTCAAATTTGTCCTTCTCCATTGAGTGATACATATAATATCAAACTAATTTATAAAAAGGGAAAGCATCCAAACGTTTTTATAATTAATCAAAAACTTGCATTCTTTCGAGGTGAAAAGAAACTTCCACATGTTTATAATACCGCTAAACAATGGCTTTGTCTTTATGTTCGTAAGGTAAGACAATGGGATTTCCATATGCCAATTATTGATACTATAATACCCTGGACATCAGAATGGCTTTTGCATTATGAATGCTGGTTAGCCACAGGCAAATGGCATGGTGGTGGAATACATCATGAAACAGAAATTGAAAAACAGATTGAGAACAAAAAGGAAAGTAACATAAAAAAGTAATGAATCACTCCTTCAATATATTATCAATAGACGGTGGTGGAATACGTGGAATATTTCCTGCCAAAATATTAGCCGAACTGGAGGCTAAATTAAAAGCAGACGGCAATGATAAATGGCAAATACACGAGCATTTTGATTTGATTTGTGGAACATCAACAGGAGGTATTTTAGCGATTGCATTAGCACTCGGAATTCCCGCTAGAGAATTACATGACCTATATTTAGAAAATGCTAAAGCAATATTTGGTAGCAAAAAAGGATTTTGTAAGCAACTTCGTTTCGCTTCTCATGAGCGTACTGAATTAGAAAAATTGATTAAAACAAAATTTATAGAAGCAACAGAGAACAATGAAGACCCGAGATTGAACGATTGTAAAACGAATATTTGTGTTCCTATTTACGATCTATTCAATGGTCAACCATCAGTACTAAAAAACAATTATCATCGAAAATTTACACGAGATTATCACATACCAGCCTACAAAGCTGCTTTAGCAACTTCAGCTGCACCAACTTTCTTTTCACCTTATTCATCTGAGTACACAGATTTAAATGGTTTGGGTAAATCTTTTACTAACAAAGTTGATGGCGGTGTTATTGCTAACAATCCAGCTCTAATAGGAATTATTGAAGCACAAGAAGCTTTTTACCAAAATCTATCTAATATCCGTGTTTTATCAATAGGAACTGGTCATCAAAAATTTTCTGATGGAGCCCATCGTACAAAATGGGGAATACTTTATTGGATGAATGGAAAAAAACAACGACTAATTGATCTATTCATGCAAGGACAGTCTCAAATTGTAGAGAATCTCATTAGTTTAATGCAGAATGGAATTGACAAAGAGAGAATCGATTCACCAAGTTTTGAATATAAGAGAATCAATACTGAACTAAATGAAACTCTAAATATAGCAATGGATGAAATTGATGAGATTAAATTGAGAAAACTAAGTGAACGTGGGAGTTTTGAATTTAGTAATCATGCAAATGAAATAATTCAAAAATTTTGTAACAAGTAATGGCAAATCTTCACAATTCCTTTCTTCGGTTTAATAATCTTATTTCATTGTCACAACAGAGACTTAGTAAGTTAAGTAATTCTAAAAACGCTATTCAAAATACGATAAAATATCACTTTCAAAAGGATTGGAGATTTCCAACACCAAAATTTTTCATACAAGGTTCATACAAAATGAATACAATTATTTTAAAAAAAGATAATACCTATGATGTTGATTTAGGAGTGTATTTTGAAAGTATCCCTCAGATTGCTCCCGTTACACTTCAAAAAAATTTGCTGAGAGCAGTCGAATATCAAACATCCGCCGGTGCGATACATAAAAATAAATGCATTAGGGTGGTTTATCAGGGAGAGTTTAATATTGATCTGCCAGTATATTACTTGGATAAAAAATCGAATACACCATATTTGGCAACAAAGAATTCATGGGAGAAAAGTGATCCGAAGGAGTTAGTTGAGTGGTTTAAAATTAATAATGGTACGAATCAACAACTTCAACGATTAATAAAATATATAAAGGCATGGTCCGAAAACAATTATTATAAAATGCCAAGTGGCATAGTAATAACAGTTTGGACAGCTCAAAATTTCTCGTTGAATATTAGAGAAGATATAGCATTAATCAACACTTTAAAAAACCTAAGATCTAAATTCCGGTGGAGTATAAAATGTATAAACCCTACTCTTCCCGGCGATGATTTGGTCGCTAGTCTATCAATTGATCAGAAAAATCGTTTTCTGTCAGAAATAGAAGATCTAATCCTTGCATTGGAAAGATCTCTTAATGACCAAAATCAGTCGCGAGCAATTGCAAGATTAAAAAAACATTTTGGATTAAAATTCGGACTTTGATAAAGTATCCCATGCAAATAAATGAATTAATAAAATTGACAGATTGGTTTCAAGCGAAAGTCGTCGCAAAAGGAATTCCAGCAAATTTTCAAGCCCTTTTCAATAAAATGAATGCAAATATTAGGCGGAATCTGAATCAACCAATGCAGCCCTTTTCAACGGAAAGAGATGCGTTATTTGAAGCGATTAGACCGATAAATTTCCAAAGTCTAAGTTTGGAACAAGTAAATTTCTTAGAAGAATTGGAAGTTGATGAATTATTTGGTCCTGTAGGAATTGAAAGGATTGAAAAAATATTATACCAAAACAATCTTGATATTGCAGCTGCAACACAAAAGATTAGCGAATTAAACACAAAGCTTACAACGGCTCAAACAAAAATTAAGCAAATAGAAGATACCTTAAAACCACTTTTCAGTGTTGACAAAGTTGAGTTCGGAGAAGGAAACATTATGATGAGAATCTATTTCAAGGATGCATCGTCTATTAATAATCTTTCTGATTTAAAAAAACTTGGTTCAACTTGGTATGACATAGGACGAGGAATTGCAATGACGCAAGACAAGAGTCCTGAAGATTTTGTTGTTGTAGGAGCTCAAAAAGGATCAATTATTTTGGAACTTGCTGTAGCCGCTAGGATAGCTACGTCAGTAAGTAAAATTCTTTTGGAAACATTAAAAGTTGCAGAAAAAGTAATCGATATTTTGAAAAAAGTAGAAGAGTTAAAAGCCTTAAAGTTGTCAAATAAAGCTGCCGAACAAGCACTAGTGAATGCCGCAAAAGAAGAAAAGGAAACTGGGATAAGTTCAATTACCAGCATTATTCAAATTGATTTAAATTTAAATCCAGAGACAGATGGGGACAAAATCACAGCTTTAGAGAAGTCAATTACTAAATTGATTGACTTTACTCAAAAAGGAGGACAAGTTGATTTTGTCCAACCAGAAGAAAAAGAAGAGGATGAAAATGGTGATGATGATATAAATTACAGAGGAGAAATTCAGAAATTGAAGGGAAATATTGCTGAAATACGAGCAATTGAAAATAAAACCAAACTTCTCATTAACAATGATAAATTAGCCTAATTTACATCAAGAAGATTTACTTTTAATGTTATTCGCTAGTAGTTTATTTGACCCTAATTTAATTGCTAAGACAAATAAATTGAAGCTATTATGAGCTAATTTTCCTAATTGATTAAGTTCCTTTTTTTTGCACAATAAATTTCAAATTTCACATACTCTCCCCCCTCTCCATATCCTCCCTCAACAAGTTCGATATTTCAGACCTTTCGCCCACTCCTTTAAAGCCTCAAGTTGTTGGGGCTTTTTTTGTGCCAAACACTACTCAGGATTTATCTACTATTATGCAAGTAACAGTCAATTAATTATTCACTATATTTGATTCGAAATGATTGAAGTACTGTCAAATAAGTTGGAGGCAATAGCAACGCTTTGTGTAACACATAACGTGAAAACAATTGCTGTTTTTGGCTCTGCGGCCCGAAACACCATGACAGCTGAAAGTGACATCGATTTTCTGGTCCAATTCTCTGAAGATATTGACGTACTCGACTTTGCAGACAATTACTTTTCTTTACTTGAATCTTTAGAGTTATTAACTGGTAAAGCCATTGATTTAGTTTCAGTTAATTCCTTGAGAAATCCTGTTTTAAAAGAAGAAATAGAAAAGTCAAAAATTGAGCTTTATGCAGCATAAAGTCCTCAAATACATTCTGAATGTCGAAAATTGTATTTTTTGCAAGTTTCGATAATTTACAGCTATTCAAGCTCATTATAAAAGCCCATACGGCTCATTAAAGTACTTTTTTGAGCTTTATTTCATATATTTATGAGCTTAAAAGATAAAAATGTCTGAATCAATCAATCTTCGTCAACTCATTCTCGAATACCTTAGCCAAAACGCAATAGCATCTTCAAAGGAAATTCATGAAGAGGTAAAGCACGTTGCAGCCTATGCAACTGTGAAACGAACTTTGCAAGCACTGATTGCGGAGGGATTCATTCACATTAAAGGAAATGGAAAAGGAACTAAGTATCACCTTTCACCAGCCTATTTTGTATTAGCTCCTGTAGATTTAGAAACATACTTTCAAAAAGAAATTGATGAACGACTAATTCGTTCTGACTTTAATTTGATTTTAATAGATGAAGTATTAAATTCAACACAATTGTTTTCCGAAGCGGAAGTTGAGCGATTGAATAAATTACAGTCTGTTTTTAAGCAAAATACCTCCAGCTTAACGGCAGAAGAGTTTAATAGTGAATTTGAGCGCCTAGCAATTGACCTAAGTTGGAAATCATCCCAAATTGAAGGAAATACCTATTCTCTTCTTGAAACAGAACAATTACTCCGGGAAAAACAAACTGCAGCAGGTAAAACAAAGGATGAAGCCACGATGTTGCTTAATCATAAAGAGGCCTTGGACTTTATATTGTTAAATAAAGATTATATTAAACCCCTTTCTATTTCAGGGATAGAGGACCTGCATAGTGTCCTGATAAAGGAATTAAAAGTTGGGAGGAATATTCGAAAAAGAAGAGTTGGTATTTCTGGAACCAACTATAAACCAATAGACAACGAATTTCAAATCAGAGAGGCTCTACAATCGATGTGTATTCTGGTGAACAGCAAAGACAATATTTTTGAAAAAGCACTTTTGGTACTTGTATTGATCTCGTACATTCAGCCATTCGAAGACGGAAATAAACGAACAGCACGAATCATAAGTAATGCGATTTTAATGAATGAGGGATTTTGCCCAATATCGTTTAGAACCGTTGATTCTATTGAATACAAAAAAGCAATGCTCGTATTTTATGAGCAAAACAACATCACCCCATTCAAAAAGATTTTTATCGATCAATTTGAATTTGCCGTGAAAACATATTTCTAAGTATAACTTGAATGCTGACTCATGGCCTCCAAATCTTCCCACAACAAGTTCGATATTTCAGACCTTTCGCCCACTCCATTAAAGCCTCAAGTTGTTGGGGCTTTTTTTGTGAAAAATAAGTCTTAAGGTTTGATCACCTGAATCTTTCCATCTTTGCTTACAACAACACTTTGGCCATTTGCTCGTTTAGAAGCAACCAATTTTTGAGCCGATAATTGAATAGCTTTCTTGATCTTTTCTTTCAACAAATCTTTTTCTTCGTTACTCATTTGCGATTTTTTGTAATTGGATGAATTTTTCGTTTTTAAGAATCTTGAAATGCTGATGCATTTCTTTCTCAGCAATCAGTTCTGGATCTAGTGATGAATTATCGTAGATTAAAATCGAATCAACCTCTTCGGAATACAAATTAAATAAATTTTTGATACCCGACACGTATCTTCTCTCGATAACTGCTGGTTCAATGTTATGACCTCCTTCTGAAACTCTTCTTTGCACTCGGTCTTTGGCTAAATCAATTGAGTCGAGCCAGAAGAAAATCAGCGTTACAAAATAACCTTTTGCCTTTGCTATTTGTATAGTATTTATAAAAGACCTTGTTGACAATGTTGTTTCAAAGGAAAAATCTTGATTTGATTGTATTAATTCGTCTATGCGTGAAAGCATGAGTCTTCCGGCTTCAATAGCAACTTTATCTGGCCGAAATGGCGAAAGGCCACGAGCTATTTCATCTGCATTTACAAATTCTTGGCAATTTAAAATTTCGGGCAAAATATTGAAGGAAGCTGTTGTTTTCCCAGCCCCGTTACATCCACTTATGATATATAACTTTTGTTGCACCACATTCAAAGTTAAGGAAGTTTAAAATCTAATCGAAACTTATTATTGCATCAACAGCATTTTTACCTCACCCTTCATCAACTCAATATGTCAAACCTTTCGCCCCAGAATCACCTCCTGCCCCATCAACAATACTTCTTCTCTCGTTGAACGCAATAATTTCTGCCGAAAGGATATCGTTGATAACCGAATATCCGAAGTGAATGAATCATTTGCAAGGCCGAAATCAAGTTGATCCATTTGAAATGTAGCAGATTCAAAAGTATACTTGGCAGTTTGCCCTTTTAAATACTCTATAACTATCAAAGAGTCGGTTTTAAGCGTGTTTTTAGACAAAATGGCCGTGTTATACTTCGCAAACAATTGCATCGGTTCTAAAAGGTCGTTTACCAAAATGCGTTCTGCAAGACGTCCATTTTTGCGAAGCTCAATCCGTGCCTCTTGATTGAGCAAAAGTTCTAAGCCCCCAACTTTTCTTCCTAATTCAGTCCAATGCTTGACACCCAGCTTGCGGATCAAGTCTAAATCAAATAAGATTTCCTGTATGGTGTAATGCTGAGCTGCTTGTAAATTGTCAATTGCAGTTCTTAAATCAGGCGTTATAATTAGCTCCCAAGATTGAATAGCAGTACCAAACAAATTGATGACATAAGAATGTGCTTTTTGACTCATGAAATATTTGCTGGGCGCAACCAAACAATTGGTTGGTCATCTAATTTAAGCAAATAGATCGTGGTATTCCCTATCATGACAAAAACACATTCTTCGATTTCTATTAGGGTTGGTGACAGATTGAGTTGACCAACTGTTGCATATTTCTTGAATGCAGGCTCTTCATTTATATCCATGGGCGGATAAGGTAGTTTGCGGCAAAAGCATTCCCAGCCCATATCATCTAAGTAAAGTTGTAGCAAGCGCTGAACCTCCAATCGGTGCTTCATAGATTTTAATTCACCTGTTTTTAAAAAGGCATGCAATAAGGATAAGTCACGTTTCAATTGAACTTGCAATATATGACCATTTCGGATGTAAGCCTTAGGGATGTCATCTCTGCGTTTCTTGCCAACCAAATTCATATATGCCCAGCAATCTGTATCTAGCAGCAATTGAAAGGTATCATAATCAAACGGATGTTCGCCAGTTAGACACTTACTGACATATTCCATTGTCTCATAGAATAGCTCACTTGTTTCGTGATCTAAAAATGATGCCTCGAAAGCACTGTAATCAGACTTTGTAAACTCAAGGTAAAAGACTGGAATATTCGCCTCATTTCGAACCACGTGAAGTGGGTAAAAGGTAGTTGTAGCTTGCATTGCTTCCATAACCTGAGAATTTTAGTTGGTTACGGAGGAATATATTAAATTGATTTGATAATTCCTATTCTACTGGAATATTTCACCCCTCAACAAATCCTTCGGCACTACCCTAGCTGTATCATTCTCAACTACTACTTTGAGTTGCTTGATCACTTTGGTTTGCGCAACCTGACAAGTATACGTCAATGTGTAATTCGGCCCTTCATGGGTTGCCCCACTCAATTTGATGTCAAAACCATAATTGAGATTACTCAGTAATTGTAATACCTTGTCTTTTGACATACTCTTCTTTGTTTGGCTAACAAGCAAAGGATACATCTTAGTTTGCTGACCCGTGCGGTAATACACATTGAACAAGCGGCCAATATCAGAACCTCCGGCAGCGGTTAGCATTACGGGATTAGCCATGTCTTTGCTTGGTTCTTTTTTCTGAACGGCACCTGATGCTATGGTTGTTGGTTTCTTTTGAATAGGAGGTTCTTGCTGGGTTTGGCAGGAAGCAAAAAGAAACAATAAAAGGGTTTGAAAAATTGGTTTCAAGGATGCTTAAATTTTATTGTTTAGCCAGGTAATCTGAAATTTCCATTACAACTTCAGAATTGAGCACGAATTCATATATTTTCGTTTTGAATTCTTCATATTTTGAGTGGTCTACTTGAAATTCTCGTTGATTATCTCCAGAACCTAGCGTCAATGTTTCATATGGGTCTAAAAAATAAAAATTATCTAATACATTTAGATTAAAGTAAGCATCTCCGGATTTAAGTATTTTCATTTTTGTAAGATTAAATTAAACAATCACCGCCTTCTCTATTACCGCCACTTTGAATTCCTTCGAAACACTAAACTGCTTAAAGGCGTCATCTACGGCGGCTGGAGAAAGGCCAGTTAATGGTTGAAGTATAGGAAGAGAGGCTAGTTCTTTCATTTTGGGGAATTGATAGAATGATTCTGAGCCGTCGTCATCACAGCGGTAAGTAAAAATCCAGCGGATGTGACTTGGACTTCTCCAGTCCTCATCTGGTTCTTCTTTGTCATTGTAGGTATAAAACCAATCTGAAATTTTGAGTTGTGAATAGGCTACCTGCGCTTCGTCAAGACCATCGATGAGTATTACCAAATTACCACTCGCATTATTCTTCTGAATTTTGAGATGGTCAGTAAGTAATGATTGAAACAAGTGGATAACGTCGATGTATTTGGACGGCAAGCGCTCCAATTTGCGTTGAATTTGTTCGTCAGTTGTATCCCAATACTGAGCACGCTGACCTTGCAAAATGTAATGATACAAGCTGGCATGGAGGCTGTTTTGCATGCCTGCCCCACAAAAGTGATACAATACTTGATTTTTATCTTCTTTGAGTTGTTCAATGACATCAGCAAGAAGCGCACCTTTACCCATTCCGGCTGGTGACTTGATGCAAAGAATGTTTTGCTCATCTGAAGCATTACAGAATTCTAGAACAGCGGCTTTCTCACGCTCCCTGCCCACAAAACATGATTGATAGTAAGCAATTCGTTCGCTGTGGTCAAAAACCTGACCAGCACCACCTCTGATGGCATCTTTGATCGGGTCAAAGGTTGGTTCAAGGTGATCTATTGCTGGTTGGTCTACCTCATCACCTAGACGCAAATTCAATAAATGCGCTTTTGATTTGTTATGATAAAGGCCTTGAAAAATGTATGGGTCTTCACCTGCTTTTCCAGGCTGCACATATGGATACAACTGCAAGGTTTGTCCATTTTGAACCCAAAGGTATTTACCGTCAATTAACTCCAATGAACCGCCTTCAAAAAGATGGCTCAATGCAGCCAATTCATCAAACAATGTGATAGATGTCTGTAACTGGGGTACAAATTGGGCTTCAATACGAATCAGTTGGTGCACATAGCGGTTTCTGAAAGTAATAAAGCGATTGAGTAAGGGCTCGCCGTTCTTTGGTTTCACGGTTGGGGCCATCCAGCGTTCATCTTCAGCAGAAAGTGCCCACAAATTCTTCCAACTTGTGTCTGAGGGTAAGGATTCACGTAGGTTATCCAAGATTTGCTTCATGAACAACGCATCGCCTTGATCATCTAGTCTCTCAAATTTCTGACAAAGCTGAATTACTGCACCCAACCTGAGCATCAGTGTGCTCATTCCCAATGCTGCCATATAGAAATTGTTTAGCCCTGCAGAGTCTTCCTCAACCAATCGTTGAAGTGTATCTATGTCAGTACTAATTGCTTTCTCAGACTTGAGTTCTAAATAGCGCTTGTGGTATTGATGGACTGGGTTCATTCTTGAATATTGGTTAACATCTCATTTACAACATTGATGCAACGTTGATAGAATTTCTTTTTCCAATCTTTGGTTGAGTAGAGCTTTGTAAAAAACGCGCTATCCTTCGGAGGGAAAACAGATATCAACGGTGAGTTCCATGAATGTCCAATTATGGTCGCTTCGTTTAAGTCAGCAATAAAAGAATCCATCGGGGTAATTTCAGTGGCTGCGGCAAAATTTGAAACGCTAACCATAGACTTTCCACATAAACCAATGAATTTCATAAATCGTACTTTTTGCATGTTCTCGTCCCCTGGCTCTCCTCCAGTCAATAAATTAGGAATATGCTCGACTGTATAAGTTGTATCTTCGATAGAAGGGAAAAATTCTTCAAAGATGATAGTTTGTAAATTAAAGCCAATGTAATCGGACAATAGTGAATACTGTACCTCATCAAAGCTTGTTTTCTTTCCTGCTGCTTTTAAATCAGACTTGATCTGACTCAAACCACCTTCATAGACTTGATTCATATCAGACTGGCTTGACTCTAAAACTGAAGCTAACTCTTCAATATTTTTTGCTTCTAAAATAGATTGCGCATCTTGTAAATATGACTCTATTTGGTTTACAGGCAACTTGATTTTATCTAACATTTTGATTTATTTATGTAGTACTTTATGCTGATACTCTAATTTCACATCTCGCCTTCCTAAAGTTAGGAAAATTCTGGAGCTTTCTTCAATGGTTTTGGGGAAGCCATAGAGTTCATCTACTTCATCTTGAATAAATGGTTGCTTGTCTAGGCTATAAAAAGGCGAAAGTATCCCGAATGCTTCGTGCACAAATTCTATCGGATACTTATTTTCATCGGCAAAACGTCGTGCAACCACACTTTGCTTCTCCTCTATTTCATGTTGAAGTTTTGAGGTGATTTCCTTGAGTTGTGTGTAGGCCAAACGCTCTGTCTCTTGCTCCTCACTTGGGCCTTTGAAGCGCAGGTAATTATGCAAAGAAAATTGAATAGCGGCATCCTGAACCGCACTATTAGATCCTACTAATTCAACTGAACTATTGAAGAATCGTTTCAAGTATGGATAATGCCAAGCTGTGGCCAAAACAGGAATCTCGGCATCGTAAAAAGCATTGAACAAGTTAGTCAGGTGATTCGGGCTGAAAAGTGCAATATGCACATCATGAAGCACAACTACAATCTTTTTGGACAGCTTCCCTTTTTGAGCCTTCAAAAACTTCCAAGGGTCTTTGAGCGCCTTTTCATCACTTGTCAATGCAAACAAACTCTTGGCTAATTCTTGCTCTAAAAAAGAGGCCGTAAACGTAGCACCGTTTGGATGTAATGCGTAATAAACCGGATGAAAAATTGACGTATCTAGTCGCTGGACAAATTGCTTATAAGCAGAAGCTCCTTGTTCAGCTCCTGGCTTATACCAAGCCACCAATGCGCCCTTGCCCTTTTGAAGCAACGAAGCAACTTCATCGGAAACCTTTGTATTTTCTTCAAATTGTTCCAATGCGAATTGCTGCTCTTCCGTTCTAAAACTTGGCGCATACTCATGCGCTACCCGTGCCGCCAACTGACCGAACGCAAATTGCGCATCAAAAGCACTCCAAGCTTGCGCATCTGTAATATTCCAATGTCCGTTGAATCCTTGCGTATCCACAAAATGGAACGCTCCAAACTGCTTTTCAAACAAACCTGCCTGGTTCATCTGAGCCAGAATAGCTTCCATTTTTTTCGCCTCTTCCCTATTTCGCTCGGGTGGCAAAACAAAAAATCCGTGCATCACGGCATTTCTCAAACTCGCCAAATGATGAATTGCCTCATTCAATACTTGTTTACCATCCTTCTCTTCCCAGAAAAAAGGTTTCAAAAGCGCCGCTTCTGCCCCATCAGCATCTTTGAGCATATTAGCAGCCCAACGATACAACGGCCCTGCGTTATAAGCATGCCCATTCGACAAAAACAACGAAATCAAAAAGTCGTTAAACACTTCTTTCTGCTTCGCTTGCTGCAAATAGACGGCAATACCCTTCGCAGCCAATTGCGACAGAATTTCTTCGCCTAATTCAACGAGTTCATCCGCCGCGTAAGCATCGTCTTCAGATTGAACCGCCTGGATTTTTTGGAGGAGGCGTGGTGGGAGGTTGGAGTTCTTTATTTGCAACATGAGTGATTTCCAATTTCTGGCTGGTAATTAAATAGATGTATCAGATTTTTTAGTGCTTCTTCCGCATGACTAAATTCTTTGAATGGCCCGGCCCAAAAGCCTTTTTCATTACTTCCAGAATCAAACATTCCATTTCCATCTTTACATTGGCCACAATCACCATGATGGATTAAAATTGTTCGATCTTTAAAATTTGGATAGTTGATGTAGAAATAGTACATAGTAATTAGTTTTGGTTTAACCATTTAAATGAAAATTCAAAATACTTATCAGCATATTCTCGCCAATCATAACCTGCAAAACCAAATTGTTTCAATTGTCTTTGTGGTGAACCAGGCGAAGGAATTGAAATTAATCTAACTGTTTTTCCTTTGAAAAGATACTGCTTACAAATTAGCTTTTTGATTTGCGAATCATCTCCTTTTAGTTTTGAAATGATTTGAGATTGCCATTTTAATGACTCAGACTCTTGATAAATTAATGTTTTTGATTTCTTTACAACATGATCATGAAACATTTCCATCACTCCTTTAGATGTGCACAATATTTTGGTAACTCCGGAATTTAAGAATTCATTCATCATTTCAATATTGTAAACTCGCTTCGACAAATCTGAATCCAAAGCACTTATTCCATTCCTTTTACACTCAGAAATAATATCAGAAATAGAAATACTATGGTTTTTTAGGCTTTGAATTGCAAGTTCTGGTTTTACCGGCACTTGCAATCTACTATCAATGTACAAATGATAAAGCCCCCAAAAACTACTTCGACAACTACCATAAAAAAATGGAACTGTGCCGTCACTTTTACGAATTCTCTGTTTATCCTCCGAATCAGGCAACGTAATAGAATATACTGGAAATGAACCGAGTATTAATTTGGTAGCATTTGGCACTTTACCAAGTTCTAGAAATGGGTGAGTTTCTTTGTTCATTCTTAAGAAATTAGCTGATTTGCATATTTAAAATCATTCCTGAATTTCATATATATAAAGGATTTATTATTACATATATTCAATAAATCCGTTATGTCGTAATATCTTTTAGAGTTGATCATGGTATCCAATAATTGTGATAATAATTTCTTTGATGTTAAATCAGAATTTATAAGGTGAATGAGCACTTTCTGTAGCAGAGGTTCTAAAAAAGTTATATTTTCTGAATTTAAGTCATCACACGTCTGTACCTCTATTTTTTCTAAAATATCCTGTGTTAAAAAAGACTGATAGACAAAAAGTACTGCACTTTTAAAATTAAGTTTATTTTCATATATTAAGTTCTGATATACAAGGTTTATATCTATTTTTAGACATGCTATGATATGAAATAAACATTCCGGTTCATCATGGAAATAATTGGTTAATTCACTCAGAATAAACTTTGGAATATTTTTCACTTCGAACGTGCTTTCTTTATAAATATCGCAAAAACACAATATGATTTCGCATTTTTTAACGGTCTGGCTTTTTAACAACGATGCGACATTGTTCTCTCTATTATCATATTTAAGAATAAACGGAAGAACAGTTTCATAAATAGTTTCATTGAGATTCAATGGACCAGTCTCACCAACATATTCATTCCATAATGATATTTGGAAGTTCAATGAAAAAAAATCGATTGCTCTAATAAATTTATCGATTCCAACATTGGTGTATATAACTAAAAATAATAGAATCATTTCTTCAAGGAGTTCATCTTGGATTGTGTAATCCGCAAACTCCCCTTCAGTAATTGAACAAATCTCATAAAGACAATCAAGGAACAAACATTTCAAATTTTCATTATTTACGATCAATTCACTATCAAGTTCTTTCAATAATAATTTTAAACATGCGTGACCATCAATTCCATCATTTATTTTGTTTTTCCAATTTTCATCACTTATTCCAAAAGGAAGGAAGGACAATTTATATTTTTGCGCATAACAGTATAAAACTTGTTCTTTAGTTTGATTAAAAACTATGGAATTATTAATCTCATTAAATAATATTTTTCGAGTTTGATTCTGAATATTAAGTTCAGCAAGCCTTAAAATGAATTTTAAACACCAAGTTTCACTTCTATACAAATCACTAAATGTTTTTATTTTTAATGATTCTTTAAAATGTTCTAAAATTTTTTCTTTGTTATTTCCTTGAATCATTTTAAAATCAGAAAAATATTCTTCATCATCCAAAATTGCATCTCGTGATAAAGAATAATCTGGCAACCAATCAAATCGATTAATTAGCCAATTAACTTCGATATTATTATCCAAAAGATAATTAATTAAAAGAAAAAAATTCTTTCGTGAAATCGCGTCAAATTTAAATTGGTGATTGCTATTACGATCAATAATTTGAAAACTTTCTACAGAATTATCAAATCTTTTAAGGACTTCATTAACATTAATTAAATCATCGAGATTTTGAATCAATTTGATTAATACATCTTGCCAAAAAGATATCCGTTGTTTTAAATTCAATCGCTTTGAAACTTCTATTGTATCAATTAATGAAATAGCATCAAATAAAACTAAGGGGTTTGTTATCACCTTATTAAGGCTAACATCTAATTGTCTATATTGTATTCTTATCAATTTTAAAACTTCAGATTCCTTTTCTAATTGAGCAAACTTCCGAATACATAAGTCAAGTTGAAATTGAAGAAAAATATCTGATTGAAAATGCTTATCAGCAACTAGATAAGTTTGATAATCTATTAAAAAATCATATGCTTTAGAAAAATCATCGTTAGTTAACAGATGAAAAACTAAAAACTCTACTTTGTATATTTCAAATTCATTGCCTTCCTTATATAGGACTTTATCTATTATTAATCTATTCAAATATTTGATCTCAAAATCACTCAACTTCTGCAACAAATACACCTTCAAGCGCTCGTGGTACAATTGGTATTTACCGCTTTCGGGGCTATTGAACCAGGCACTGTATGTGGAAATGAATTCTTGAATGTCGTCTTCGGATTCGCCCACTACTTCGGCAACAAAGGCAGCGCTTACTTCTTTCTTCAATAATGCCCAGATCGCAAATCGCTGCAATAGTTTTTGGCGTTCGATAACTGATTTGCGCTCCTCAAAGGCTTCTTCGTACATGCCAATTAGGCCGTCCGGTAATTCTGCGGAATTCTCTGGATGGATACTTCCTTTGTTTAGACCATCGTAGATGTAGCGGAGGTAGGTGGGTTCGAGGTGGGGCATTTATTGTTGAGCTTTGTAAATTTTTTTGTACACGTCTAAATTCATCATTTTTTCAAATTGTTGACTCTGCCCAGAAGTTAAGATTACTTGAACAGCGTATTTATAGAGTGTTGCGAACCTGAAATTTCTATTTCCTTCAAAGAAATGGGAACTTTTAATAACAGCCTCTATTGAAATTGAACTTGGGTTAAGCAACTGGTTTAAATTGCCGAAATAGGCTTTATTTCTTTGGAATTTCAAGTCCAATCCGAGAAAGTTGAGAACAAAATTCTTTTGCTTCTGATGTTCCCAAGCATTTGTATACCCACAAATAACAGCAAAATCAGACATTTTTTCTTGACTTTGTATTTTTGAAAACAGTAACTCAAAAAACTCAAGCCCATTGGAATATGGATGAATCTGAAATTTTTCCAATTCTAAAAATTCTTTTATCGAAAGTTCTAAATCACCTTGGTCAAGGTATTTCTGAACAGTTTTCATACTCTTATTCATTTTAAATTTTGAAAATATCTGAGGGAAGAATAATACTCTTATTGAAACAATCAAATAATAAAAAAACCTAAAAAAAGATTTAAATATTGATTTTACAAAGTAGTTGATCACTGACTTACTATTAATTGGTCGATAAAAGTTAAGTGTATGGATAGTAGATAATATTTTAAGTTTTAGCCAAAAATTTAATGGGCTGTATCGATCTACTGCTGTTAATATCTTATGTTCTATATTTTTAAACAAGTCATGGTGCTTAGAACCCCATGGTGCATCTGAGTTAATATTTTCTATATTCTTCTGATTTTTAATTTCCTTAAGTAAAAAGTCAAAACCTTTTTCCTTCTTGTGAACACACAATAAACCATAGAGTTGAACACAGAAATTTACCTTAATATCATTTGCAGGAATATTATCTATTAGTGACTTCAAAGTATACTTGAACGTTCCATCGTCAATTCTTCCTTTCTGATGTAATAGAAGTAGAAACCATACATTACTCCAAAAATTAGCTGATTCGTCGCGAATGAGCTTAATAATTCCAGCATCAACGATGTTTATCAAGTCAATAACTGAGGTCGCAAAATTATTCTTAGGATAGAAACGCAAAAGACATTTGATAAATACTTCAAATTGCATCTCTGATATTTGTGACGACAAGTACTTTATAAATTCACTTTTATCCTCAGAAACTTCGAGTGCCCAAAAGACGGCATTTTTTATATCTCCAAGTGTTAAGTAATATGAGCTAAGTGTTTTCCTAATAATATCTTTGAAATACGGCAAAGACAATTTGCCTAAGAGATTTATTGCATGATCGAATTGACCTTTTTCTAAAAATGCAAAAGTCCATTTTGAATAAATACTAACTCGCCATGATTCAGCATTATTGATAATTGTCGAATCATCAAAGTCAAATTCAATGGAAAGCTTTTCAATGAAATTTAAGGCTGTATTAAATTCACCGTAAAAGATCAAAGTTGAAATCAATGAATCATAAAATCTTGGTTCCTCCGGCTTAAACGCAATTTCTGGGTTGAGAATATCGGAAACAAATTCTAGAACATGAACTATATCTTGACCATTGAAAATTTGATCAGCATTTTGACTCCTCAGTTCGCTTTGGGCTAAATAGTAATAATGGAAGTACCACGAGCTGTATTCTTTGTATTTTATCGGATTTAAAACTCTGAAAAAGCTTAATTGATTAAGAAATTTTTCAAGTGGCAATGTTCCAAACCCAATTACATCCAAAACTTGTCCAAAATACCAACATGAATTTCTAGTTCTAATCCGTGTTATCCCTAAACTTGAAATTCTGTAGGGAAAATAAAAGTTAAATGATGGAAACGTTTTTAGTTGGATTTTAATTTCTTCTAATAATTCCCAAGATCGTTCGATTTCATTATTTTCCCAGAGCGCCTTTAAATACTCAATCTGCGCCTCAACGCTTTTTCTTTTCCCCTTAATATTCTTTATTTCAAGCGGTGGTAGTTTTTCATTGACATCTTTTGTTTCTGATAAAATATCTGCTTTGACCCGATTTTTTTCGAGTCCAGCTTGTTTCTTTTTCTCTTCGTCAACTCTCCAATTGTCGATATTTAACCTAGTTCTAGAAATCAGAATATTTTCAAGGTTGATTTCAATTAAATTTTCTATAATTTTTACAACGTGGTTGGGAGATATAATTCGCTCCCAATCAAATTGATCTATGTCATTTGGAATGTTGTCGTCAAGAACTTTGGCCGTAGCAACTAGAAACTGATTTTTTATTTTCTCGGAACTAAACGTGAAAGCACAGATTCTATCCAACATGAAAATAGATAAATAGAAAAAGTTCTCAATTTCTATTTTTGACTCGCCTTTTAAAGCACTAAATCTTTTTATAAAAAGGTTAAGATTTTCTTGCTCTATAAAGCTTAATAATTCTGAAAAGCTGTTTTTTTCTTTGTGAAATATTTCTGCAAAAAGTATCTCGATTCGCAACGAGACATCTAAATCATTTATCGAAAAAAAGTAGGATTTAATCTGATCCAAGGTGGAATAAGTCCATTCAAAAGATGCGGACATTAAATATTGTCTAGTTTTGAAAGACTCGTTCTCTGCAAGTTGTAATAGTTTTACTGAATAAAGTGCTGTATTCCCCCTTGCCTGAACACACAAGTGGACACCCAAAAACTCCAACCCATACCACTCAAATTCATCTGCTTTTTGTTCTTCTATGGCTTGTTCTAATCTTCCGATTAATTTCTCGTGAAGCATATGAACCTCCCCCTCACTCAACTTCTGCAACAAATACACTTTCAAGCGCTCATGGTACAACTGGTATTTGCCACTTTCCGGGCTGTTGAACCAGGCGCTGTAGTTGGAAATGAAATCTTGGATGTCGTCTTCCGTTTCGCCCAATATTTCGGCAACAAAAGCAGCGCTCACTTCTTTTTTTAATAGTGCCCAAATGGCAAAGCGTTGCAGTAGTTTTTGGCGTTCAACAACGGAAGTTCGCTCGTCGAAGGCTTCTTCGTACATGCCAATGAGACCGTCTGGCAATTCTGCGGCATTCTCCGGATGAATGCTTCCTTTAATGAGGCCATCGTAGATGTAGCGGAGGTAAGTGGGTTCGAGGTGCTGGTTCATTTAAAAAATGGTTTCAACGATTCATTGCAGGTATTCTTGCGGTTACATTTTTTGGTATTGGTGCAGCTTTGCGCAGCGCCAAGCACACAAGTTATTCCTTCATTGAGAGGGATATCTATGGACTTGATCACCTTTCTTGGCTCCCAGATCATGCGGCTATTATCTCTTGGTGGGCGCTCAGGGTGTTTGTCTTTTGGCATGGCTTTTTGTATCTTTCGTTAATATATTAAAAAACTGCTTTTCTGATGTCAATTTTTTGGATAATTATGGGGGTAATGGGTATTCTTGCATCCCTTACCCTACTCTTTTTGCTTGCACTCTTTTTATTTGAATCCTATAAAGAATTTAAAGAACGAAAAAGAGCCAATGCGGCTTATGAAAAATCTTTGGCTGAAGCGGCCAAAGAACCTGTGAAACAAGGTTACGATGAAGCCATTTTGAATGATGCCCTCCAAAGACTACAGCAACTCGTTGGGCTCAAGACTTTGAAAGCAGAAGTGGAGGAATTGGTAAAACTGATTCGCTACGATATAGAAGAGGAACAATTTGACCATCAGAAATCTGCGTTGCATATGGTATTCTTGGGTAATCCTGGAACCGGAAAAACAACCGTTGCACGTATCATTGCCGATATCTACAAAGGTTTAGGCGTGCTGGATAAAGGGCATTTGGTTGAAGTTGATCGTGGTGGCTTGGTGGCACAATACATCGGGCATACTGCCAAACAGACCAAAGAAAAAATCGAGGAAGCTTTTGGGGGTATTTTATTCATCGATGAGGCTTATAATTTAGTGGGAAGAGGAAACCAAGATTTTGGGGTCGAGGCAGTTGACACCTTACTCAAAATGATGGAAGACCACCGCGGAAAATTTATTGTCATTGTTGCTGGCTATGACGAGTTAATGATGAATTTCTTGACCTCCAACCCTGGTTTGAAATCTCGATTTGATAAACTATTCAACTTCGAGGACCACGGCACATCTGAATTGATCACAGTTTGCACGGAGCAGTTTGAAAAAGAAGGAAAAGTACTCTCAACAGAGGCGCATGCGATCATTGAGCAGTACATTTCTCATTTGAGTGAGCAGCGTCAAAATGGTTTTGGAAATGCCCGTGAAATCCGAAAGATTGTCAACGAAGTGCTTAAAAATCAAAAGTTGCGTTTGGCTGAATTACCTAAGGCAGATCGGACAGAGCCCCTTAAATCGACCATTGAACTCGCTGATGTTTTGGAATTCAAAGAGGTTGAGGTGAAGTACCGCAAGTTGATTGGGTATACCAATTAAACAGTATAACTCAAGCGCTCACCTTTCAAGTAACTTAGTAGCTCTTCTTGATTTTTAGAATGAAACTCTTCTTTGAGTAACTGCCTTTTTTGCTTTGCCAAATTTTTCAAGGCCTTTCCTTCTGCAAAACGGCGCAGGCTCTCTTCATCAGTAATGAGCAGTCCTGGCACGGGTGTAGGCTTGCCATCTTCATCCTTGGCTACCATGGTGAAATAACAAGAATTGGTGTGTCTGACCACTCCTGTCTTCGGGTTGAGCGCTTCTACTCTGATACCCACAATCATGGAGCTTGTTCCGACATAATTAACACGTGCCTTCAAACTCACGAGGTCTCCAACTTCAATAGGGCTCAAAAATTCGACACCTTCCACAGAAACGGTTACCACATATCCACTACTGTGCTTGGCAGCTGTAACATAAGCCACTTTATCCATCAAGGAGAGCATAATGCCTCCATGCACCTTGCCCCCAAAATTAGCGTAGCTGGGTATCATAAGCTCTGTAAGAACTGTTTCTGATTCTGAAGTGGGTTTGAATGAATTCATGCTAAGATGACTAACTTAAAACAAGCGGTGCTTTTAATCCTTTATCTAATTTGTAAAACCTCTGGATACGGAATCATCGCCTCGCACAAATGACCACAGTAGTCACTAACTATGTAGGATATGCCGATGATTAATGCTGCGGCGATTAACGATGAATTGATGCGTTTGGCTTTCATTTCTTCGATTTCATTGACTTTCGTCATTTGGAAGATGGTGACCAAGCCACCGGTAATGACAAGAAATGTAGAGACAATTCCGATAATGGCAAAAAGCGCAATATACCCCAAGGCGCTGCCCATGTTAGACATACTGAGGGTGCCTTCAGGATTGAGTATGCGAATGGCATTCACGGCTGGGTCTACAATAGCCGACAAGATCAGCGCACCACTTAGAATAACGCCTACCTGAAATACGCTCAAGGAAGTGTTATCGGTGTCGTCAATTTGATAGTTGCGCACTAAAAAACCTGTTACCACCCGATGAATGATAAAAAGGCCCGTGAAGCCCAATACGAAGGCAATTAGCAATTGAAAAATAATTAAAATACTCATGACTTAACGGTTATAAAATAAAGCGATATCCCAGTTACTACCAATTTGCTGCTCGGGGGATATCATTCCCAAGCGGAATCCTTTTGCGGTGAGTTCTATCGCATAATGTTTGCGGCCATTGACCTCTTTGTAAAAACCTGACCCTGCTGGCAAGCCAACGCCCAAAACAGAGTGCCCATAAGTTTCACTGATCCAGACGGATGCAGAAATGCCTAATTCTTTCAAAATAGTAAAGGCCAATAAACTTCGGGTGTCGCAATCACCTTTTAAATTGTGCATGAACTCATATGGCGATTGTACGCCGCCAGGAATTTCAGGCAAACATGGTTTGTTTTCACTGTGGTATTCAGCCAAGAAACTAGAGCCGGATTCAGCGACGGCTTTTTGGCAACTGTAGTCGTGGACCAAGAAATATGGTATTTCTTGAACAAAGGTGCAAACCATCTCGGCCGTTTGTATGTTGTTGAGGTTTTTAGCTTGTGCTTTTGTTCTGAACTTGTCTATGATGCTGTCTAATTTCGGTGCATCCATGGCCTGCATAGCGGCATACAATTGACGGTAATATTCTACACTACTTTGCGCCTGGATTTGCTCTGCTTTTTGGGCATGAACCGTTTCAGACTCAAAGAAACTCGTTGCGCTCGTGGCATAGGAAATAGCGTATTTATTGCGGATGAAATCCCACCAGGTAATCTCCTTTTCAGAAAGTAGATCTTTGTTGTCTGTTGGTTTAGGAGGTAAAATTTTAATATTGCCATCTTCGGTTTTAACCGCTTCTTGGTTGTCTCCCTGACCGGGTAAAATTTGCATCAATACATAGCCAACAATCCCGAATAAAAACAAAGAGACTAATAAGCCCAAGCATGCTTTTCTAAAGTAGCGGTAAAATGCAATAGCACCAAAGATGAGTAAACTAGGCACAAGCAAAGCAGGTGCTTTCCACAAGCACAACATCAACCACAACAAAACAAACCAACGCCAACGGCGGTTGCCTTTCGGGCTCATTTGCAATGGTGCTTGAACCGGAGAAACCACACTTGCGTCTTCTTGTAACTGTTGATTGATGGACCAGATATTGGTTACCCCTGTATTGGTGTCGTTGAGATTTAAATTACCATCTACAACTGCGATTTGGTTGACTGTTGGATCTACGGTTTGCGACGCAACAGGTTTAGTTTTTTTAGGCGGGTCTAAATGAATCTGAAATAAGGCCACACCTTGGGCTCGTCTGAAACCTCCAAACCATTCTTTTCCATCCTCGACAAATGCAATTTGCTTCAGGATAACTTCGTGTAGCGTTTCATGTAATTGGAATTGCTCATTAATTGGAATTACCAAATGAGGTCTTTTTCTAAAAACAGGTCTTTGCCGTTTGACGCCGCGAATCCAGGGGAAGTCTCGGGCAGAAATCAGCTTGGGCCAACGCAAAACCCATTGCCTCGACAAAAACATGTTCTTGTAGGGCTTGAGTGTTTTTCGGTACCAAGAATTACTGGTTTGTTCTTCCCAAGCTTCATAAAAATCGAGCGGTTCAAGATTTTCAAATTTCAACTGCTCCCACTCAATCTCATTGAACTGATAATAGGGCAAATGCGCTTGCTCACGGCTATTAAAAATGCCGCTAAATGTTGCTTTGTAATATTTGATGTGCGGATTTGCCACTATTCTTGTCTTCGTTGTTCTTGCGTTCGGGTAGTTTTGGTAGAGCTTACTTGTGAAAGTTTTACCTCCACCCTTCTATTCATAGCTCTGCCTTCAGCTGTGCTATTATCTGTAACGGGCTCTGTCTCTCCTTTTCCTGTGGCCTTTACTCGGTTGGCTTCTACTCCATTTCTGATGAGGTACTGGCGCACGGCCTCGGCTCTTTTCTGTGACAAAATACGGTTGGTTTCGGCATCGCCATCAGCATCAGTATGGCCTATGATTTCAGCTTCTATTTCTTTGTTTTCCATCAAATATGCCGCGAGTTCATTGATTTGTGGAATAGACGAACGCAACAATTTATCCTTATTTTTCTCAAATTGCACATTGGGCAAACTAAGCATTTTTACAGTTGTATTCGTTGTTTCGTCAACATATGTGACGGTATCGACTTTAGAGTTTTTCTCCACGTAAATGGTGTCGTGGATAATTTTCTCGACCACCCTCACTTGGTTTGCGTTTTGATTACCGCAATCACCAAAAAGCAAGCAGCGCAGCATCCAAAGTAAGAATGCCAAGGAAGCCAATAAGCTCAAAATGCCACAGCCAAAACGCTGGCAACCAGCCCCCGAACAACCACTCGGAAATAAACTTGGCATACAGCCATTGGGTTCTTTGCCGATCAAATTTGCACCAAAAATGCCACCAAAAATCGAATTGATCCAATTCTTGAGACCCAGATTGAAGCCAAAGATTTTGCGCGTACAACCTCTTGATTCCTGGAAACAGCCTTGTCTTTCGAGCAAAACTGCTCTTGTTGCTTCTGAATCTGCTTTCGCAAAAATTTCTTGTCCTTTTTCGTCTAGCTCCTGGACTCTTTTGAGGTAAACCGGCCCTCCGATTCTACCGTGATTGGCATTCGGATGGTAGGCCAAAAAACAATCGTGCAAGTACTTAGGAGGAATCGCATCAAAACGCAGGCTATTCCAATCCCAGGCCTTTGCATCGATAATTTGAGCTTCGGTCTCTACACCCATCCAAATTTCATCGGCATACATGCGCTTGCCATCGGGTGCTAAGTCTTGGTGGTAATAATCGATGACCTCGCGCTCTGCATGGCGCAAAAACGGACCTTCGTTGATAGAAAGCACCGCATTTTTATAAACCTCTTCTGTGATTTCTTCAGAAGCAAATAATTCAAAGGTGGGCTCAAGGGCAATGTGGCGGAAAATAGAACGGTGCTCTTTACCCAATTCCTTGGCACGCTGCGTAGAAAACTGACAGCGCATTACACCTTTGTAATAAGTCACTATCGTTTTCATGTCGTAGGGTTCAAGGTATTGACCTGATTTTGTAAATCTTTAAAACTGATGTTTTCAAGCACTATGGGCTCATCTTTTGACAGGTAAGGATTCCCTTTTTGTAAAAAATTTAGATGCCTCTCTGGCTCAAAAAGTTCATATTTAGCAAGGACTTTTTTCGCTGATTTTTCAAGTTGCTTGAAATTGGCTTCAATAAGTTGCTTGAAATGCGCCTGAACAGCAGCCTGATACACAAACTCTTTTTTGCGCATCATGCGAAACAAGAAAAAGTGCGGCAAAAACAGAATGATGCCGACAAACCAAATCATGAGTTTGAATTCTGGATACGTACTGGCGTGTTTAAACAACTGCATCGTGAAATACTCATTACTCACTTTATCCTCGTACCAACTCAGCTTTTTAGAAGTCGAAATGTCACTTTCAAAAGCAACTAAGGTGCTTTGTTCTTCGAGACCTTTGGTATAAACTTGCAGTGCTTTGTCTCTCAATTCTTGGTTATAAGACATGGTGCGCTGCCAATGAAAAATGGTCGTGATTGGGAACACCAATACAAATGCAAGCAAGCCCATATAAAAAAGCCTAAAAACAAGTGTAAAACCTGGTATGGCCACATCTGGGTTCCAGCGGATGGTTTTGAAATACGCACGCCAAGATTTCAAGCCAGTTAAGGTTTGTTTCCATTTTTCTTTCCAGGTAGTTTGCAATACCGTTTGATTGAATTTTACCAAGAACGTTAGCTCGGGCTTGATGAGTATCAACGAAAATCGAAAAATACTCACAAATACAAACGTACCTAACAGCATGATCAAAAGAGCAATAATTAGGCTACCCGAAACAAATAAGCCTATCACAAACATTGCAGCTAGGCATGAAAGCAATACAGCAGCAAACGAGAAAAGCACCCAATTGATATAGGACTTTTCTTGTTGCGATGCTGTATGATAGCATTCAGGTTCTAGACCTAGCAAGTAGATGGCAAGTTTTTCAAGCATGTGCCTTAGGCTTGTTGATCGTTTTGGAAGTACTTTGTAGGGTTTTCTTTGATGTCTTTTGAAGTGGTTTTATTCCATTCTTCAATGATTTGCTTATTGAGTTCCTTCTGCTTGAGCATTTTCTCCTCTCTTTCAGCTTTTGCCGTTTCGTAGTCGAGGTAGGTATATTTCTCCATGTGCATGATGCCATTTACACTTTCATAAAGCAAACTTTCGGAAATGACACCTGCTTCTACCTGGCGCATTTTGTTGTAGTTCTCCACCATGTAGTCATAAGGGCCTTTGTTCAGCATCATTTTAAAGAAGATTGGACCCATTTCAATACACAAGAAAACGCCTAGAATAATCCAAGGAATCCAGCCGCCTATTTCATGGGAGATTTGAATGCGCTTCAATAAACCGTCGTAGCCATGAGAACGCGTCTCGTTGTCTTTATAGGCCTGGCGAAGGTCGTCTGAATTTTGATTGATTTGGTTATCGGCAAAGTCAAGTTGTTTGCGCCAAGCACCCACCTCAGCTGCTTTAAGTTTGATAAACTTATCCTTTTCGGCGCGTTTAGTATCAATATCGGCTTGCATTTTACGAGCAACCGGGCCAAACCCGTAAGCGCGCTTGTCTTGCATCTCTGCTTGTTGAACCGCTACCAAACCATCAATTTCGTCGTCGTAGGTTTTGAGCTCAGCTTCGTAACCCTTTAACTTCTTCTCGTATTCAGCCTTGTCTTTTTCAAGTTTTGCCACTTTCTGCTTGAATAAGATATCTGTCTGGCCGTTCAGTTTTTCAGCGTATTCTTTTTGGTATGCACTCAGTTCAGAATCAATCTCAGACTCTAGAATTTTAATTTCTAGTGGTGCTGAAATAGCAAAACCCAAAATAAGTGCAATAATGATTCGAGGAGCTGCTTGTAATAGCTCTTTTCCTGTTACTTTATCTGTTCCATCTCCTTTACCAGTCGAGGAAACTATAAAGCGGTCGAGGTTCAAGATGATGAGTCCCCAAATGATACCGAAAATTCCAGATCCGAAAATGGTTCCAATGCTTGTAGCATCGTTTATCGCATTGTTTTTAGGACCAAAAATGGTGTAATAGGCAAAGCCACCAGAAAAAGCCGCTAACAAGCCAGTGCATAAAACAATACCGCCAATTCCTGCATATTTAACTCGATCTTGCATCGGTGCTTTTGACAAAAAATAGGCATCAGCACCAGCGCACCACCATAAAAATTTAGTTTGCCACTTAACCGTGTTTATATAAGTTGGGTTTTCCATACTTCTTTGTTTTTAATATAAATTGAATGATTGGTTTTATACTTTAGATATTCATCGGGATCTGAATATTCTGAATTCAACTCAAATTCAATTGATTTAAAATGATTTTTATTTTCAATCAACCGAGGAATTTGTAACTTTTGAATACCTGTACCCAAAAATAATCTAGGATTTTTTAATTTTTTTGGCATATTCAGTTGCCAACTAGGTAAAGATGATTGAACCTTGATGTGATTTACCTTTAACGGAATCATGATTCTTTTTGGAATGAACCATTTTGACCAAAGGGTAATTCTTACAAATGGATGGTAAACGTTGACATGTGCCTTAAACTCACCTGTATTTCGATGCCAAGAACGACGTTTCCAAAACCAAAATGGGCTGCTCTTGAACTTGTCTGTAACTGGGATTTCATTGTAATAAATAGATACAAACAGTGCCTCTGGAAATTCAAAGTTCAAGACGAGGTCTTGACCGTGTAAATTATAATTCACAGAATTGCTTCCGTTGAGTAGCAGTTTGGGCATTCTCAAATATATAAAAACTTCCCGCGTGCTTGTAAGAGTTGTGGATAAAAACAATAATTTGTTAATTTGGTAAAAAGTATTGAATGGCAAAATTATTTCTCGTTAAACACAAGTATGAGGCTGATAAAAAGGTCTATTTTGTTGATTATGCTTACGAAGCAGAAGAAAAAGTATTTCTTGTCAAGTATGCCTATGAGGCAGACTACAAAGCCTTTGAAGTTAAATATGCATATGATGCAGACATTAAAGTCTTTCGAGTGAAATACGCATACGAGGCCGATGCCTTCAAAAGGTCTTCTAGAACCCCAAAATCCAGTGGTTTTTTTAGTTCTTCAAGTAGCTCAAGCTCAAGTTCTTCAGAAGATACTTCATCAACATCCTCCAGTTTTTCTTCATCCGATTTAGATGAAAAGAGACGCAATATTACAAGAAAACAGATTGAAATTGATCGTATGATCAATGATATTGAACCCACTGAACCTGCTAAAAAACCCGGCTGTCTAGTTCAAATAATTACATGGATAATTCTATTTGCTATCGTTTACGGTGCGCTCAATTATTTCGGTTTTATTGGCGAAGATGATCAAAAAAGTAATGACTCAAATTCAGGTAAAATCATCAATACTGAAGGCCTCAATCTTCGAAAATCTGCAGGAACCAATGGTGAAATTTTGAAATTCTTGAAACAAAATGACTCCATTTGGCAAATCAATGATTCAAGTGCTGTAATTGGAGGAAATACTTGGATATTTGTTACGGATAAAACAGACACTGGTTGGGTGAATCAACAATTTATAAAATAACCATGCACGCACAACTTCAGGCGAACGCCGCAATCATCAAATTAGTTGGGATTTTCGAAGAGAAATATTCAAAGAAATTTGTTCAACAGTTTTTAAAATCGGGCTACAAAGAGGAGCTCTTCAGTGATAAAACTAAATCATTTCTGAAAAACACATTCTACCCCGAATTCAGAGATTTACTTTTTTTAGGTCAGGAAGAATCGAGTGTTACCGTGCTGCAATTACAACCAACTGAAGGAATTATATTTAAAAAAGGGTTTGGTGAAAATGTTACTGAAATTTCAACTGATTTCAGCCAAGTAGAACTTTTTTTGTTTCCCAATGGCTTACATTTTTTTAGTATCCAACTAAGCCCACGTCAACTTGAATTGGCGCATTTGTCGGATGTTATGTATTGTGCTAGAAGTTTTGATTCAACCGTTCAACATAAAGGAGTCGATCAAAGTTGGGTTTCATGGATAGAAGATCATTTTTTAGATGGTATTCAAATTAGTTCTAAGGATCAAAAACGAATTCACGTAGATGAATTTTCTGGAAGCAAATTCAAGTTATTTTCTATCATTGATATCCCAGAAGCGGCCAATAATATAGACCTTCAAACTCGTGAACACTTGCTTTACGATTTAGGTAGTGTAGCCCAAATTGGAACGGCTGGAGGGAATTCTTACTTTACTCCTAGCCCTGAATATTTCACATCCTTGATGAAAGAAAAGATTGCCGTATTTAACAATTACACCATTCTACCTCTTTTCGATACGTTTACTGTTGTGGGTGAAGGTGTAATCACCTCACCAAACCCGAATTTGGCTTTAGGAATGCAACTCACCTGGACCCAAACTTACTTTAGAATTTATCTCTACAATATCTTTATCAAGTACAATTTGTTTCGATACAATTTAGAGATGGGTGACGATTCAGTGAAGGTTCGAGACGAATTTGAAAGTTTCCTCAACACATACAACCTAAGCCATATATCGTACAACTTTTTACCCAACCTTATTTTCCACCAGCATCGAAAAGGTTTGCAAATCGATGAAGAATTAGAAAAATTCCAAGAGCGCATCAACCGCATCTCTCAAGCCATTCAAGAAGACCAACAAAAGCGCTCGAATCTTTTGTTAGGATTGGTTGGTGCCATGACTTCAATATCAGGTTTACAACCCGTTATTGAATACCTAGAGATTGGTAGAAAAACAGTTGGTTTAGGTTATTTTAGTTTTTACCCACTTGTGGTAATCATTGCTATCATTTTGGCGATTCCTTTACTTGCCTACCTTTTCCCGGAGAAAAAGAAAAAAATCGTTCGCAAATGGAAACAGCGTAAGGCATGACCAACGAACAAGCTTTTTATTTACTCAAACATTTCACTGAAATTGACCAACAATCATTTGATCAATTTCGCAAACATGGCTATTCAGAAAAAGAAATCAAGGACCAATTAGCACTTATTGGCTCCAAGTTTCAGCAAACATTTTGTCAAAATCCTTTTCAACTTGAACCACTCGTGAGGGTAAAGGAACCCATTGAGCAAATCATCCAATCCAATAGTAGAATTGCCTCAGTTTATCAATTTGATAAAGTAGTTGGCACAGAGCAAATTGTTGCCAGGAACACTGTACATCAAAAAGATATTTATCAATTAGATCGAAATGGCAACCTTATCGAAGCCGTTAAATTTGAGCACTTACCTTTAACCAATAAATTGGTCGTAGTCAAGTCAAGCGAAGGCGCATGGATTACCGCTTTTCCTGGCGCTTACGCACCTGCTTTTCCGAGTTCATGGATGAGTGCTTCTGAATTGGAATTGGCTATGTCATTTTGGAAAAATCACGTTTTTGTCACCCAATGAAACAATTTGTTATCTTTATTTTACTGGCTATTGCCCCCAACTATTTTGGGCAAATTCTTAACGTCGACCGCGAGAACGGCCAAGATTCCATACCCCGAAAACAACTATTTTCCTGGAATGTAAGTTTCTCTAGCGACAAGCAAAAGAAGAACTTACTTGAACTGACCAATGTAGCTGAATATGATCGCTTTTTTAAAAATGACCAAGTGCTCATCACTTTATTGAATACCGATGCTTCTTTTAACGGGAAAACTATTTTGGAAAACAACGGCTATTTTCAACTGCGCCTGCGCAACAACGATAAAAAGCGCGTGGCGCCAGATTACTTTATGCAATACCAATGGAATGGCATTTGGGGGCTTCAAAATCGGGCAATAGCTGGTTGCAATGCGCGATTTAAATTCTGGGACGACAAAACCGACGACCTTTTTATGAGCATCGGTGCCTTTTATGAATACGAAAAATGGAACCCCAACCTGAGCAGCTATGCTTTTGGAGGCAATTCAACTGAAATCATTTATAGGAACATTCCACGCTTGAACTTTTCGGCAAAAACTGCTGTGCAGCTCAAAAAAGGAATTGACTTATCGGCAATTACCTTTTTACAATTCCCAATGAATGACGCATTTGCTCATTTTACGCAACCGCGTTGGTTTTTGGATATGAACATGAATTTTGAGGTCACTAAGCACCTTTCTATGGTCTTGCATTACGATCAGAACATAGATTTTTACCGACCTTTACCTATAGACCTCTATTTTTATAACCTAAATTTAGGTTTTCAATTAAAGTGGTAGAAGTACAGTCATTGAAAATGAAATCCCATTTGGTTTGGAACATCTAATTTACAATGAGGCAAGTTACACCGAGCATTTATCTTGCATAGAGGCCTTTGTGCCTATTTACGAAGAAGCGTTCCCAGATGCGGATGAGCGAGAAGATTGGGAGGATATCAAAACACGCATTTGCCAACCCAATGCCTTTCCGAAGACTTTTTTAGTTTTTGACAATCAAACAAAACCAAATGGTGGTCTGGTTGCCGATTTTTATCCTCAAATTGGCGTCATTCACCTTATCTATATTGCGGTGAGTAAAAAAAGTCGTGGCCAAGGTCTGGCTAAAAAATTGATCAGAGAGTTGCTTCCTGACGCAATTGAAGAAATTCAAAATTATTATCAATTTAAGACCAAAGCATTGCTCTTTGAATCGAATATCCCGTGGCGTACACAAACTGATTCAATAGACCCCGCCACTCGACTTCAAATTTTTGAACACCTCGGGGCCAAAGCTATTCCAATCCAATATACCCAACCGGCTTTAGCCGCTGGAAAAAAAGAAGTAGACAATTTATTTTTACTTTCATTTCCGCTCGAGGGGATCCAGCATCACACCCTTGACACTGAACTACTGATCAGTTTTCTAAAAGAATTTTTCATTGGTTTAGGCATTGAAGAACCAACACAAAATAAGACATTTGTACGTATGCAAAATGAACTCCTCACAAATTCTCAAATGAACCAGGTCAACCTTACAACTATTGCCCAACAGGAAACGCCGCAAATCCGGATGAATAAAGCATCTATTTGCATGCAATTTGCAACCAAAGACGAGGTGCACTCAGCCGAAAAACCTGCTATTTGCAATGAATTTTATTCCTACGAAACCGACTTGCTTTCGGCTCATTTTCAAAAAAGAAGGCCTTTTGAAAGCCAGTTCCAGGCTCAAATGGGCGTGCTGCCCATCACCATTCATTTTCCCGAACAATACAATTACCTATCCGAAGGAAAGCGCCATCAGCGCTCATCTGTTCGCCAGGAAGTCAGCGCAAAATTGCACATCAGCCGAACAAGAGCGCTCAATGGAAATACTTCTACATGGAGTGTGGTGATCTCTACAGGTGATGGCGATTACATAACAGAAATAGAGTGCATTAAACTCTTGAATTTCTTTGGCAGCAAACAAGAGGATGTGCGCATGATAGCAGCCGTTGAATTCAGTACGCAAGCCATTCCAAAATGCAATTTTGAAGTATTCATCAAACAATTACTCACTTTTGACACCACTGAACCTTTTGAAATTCTAAGCGGCATATTGCAAACCGACACGGCATTTATTGATTTTGAAGATGCCTCCATTGAATTTGAATGGTCGGCATTTTATCTCAATCTCAAGCAATATAACGAAGGGCACGAGCTCGCAGAACAGCAATACGAACGCACCTACTACAACAACCCAACTTTCCAAGCCATCAATAATATTTTTTGTGGATTTGCACTGGGTATTTTTGATTTTGAGCGCATGGATTTTGACGAAGTGACCGACACACTTATTCCAAGAAAGGCGAATGAAAATTATTTACTGCTCATGAATCGAGGGATTCTACTTTGCGCATGTCATGACGACGACATGTTCACCGCTACTTTAAATTCAATTGGCATCAGTCCTTACTTACTTATCCCTAACATGGTGCTCGTCAATAACGAATTCACCTTAAACCGAATAGATAGCGCCATTGAAAATTTATACAAGTATCAAAATTCAAAGGGACAAATTGCTTTAAATGAGCTGCGCAGGGTACGAACCGAGATTGACCACTGGCTCAATGACAACTACTTACCCAATATTTTTCAGTACCCAACCGAAAAAGACCTTTACGAATTCGGATCAGACCACAGGGGCGTCTTGATTTATAAATCCAACCTAGAAAACAACATTCAAACGCTCGACGATTTGAAAGACGAATTGATTGCCAACAGACAAGAAAACAGCGACCTCATGATGACCATCTTGCTCACTTTACTCTCCGGCATTCAATTCCAAAGCATGTTCGAAAGTTTTGTAGATGGCGATTTTGTCATGTCTTGGGTCTGGACCATCTTGTTTAGCCTCAGCCTCACCGGCGCTATTTATTACTTTACGAAGTTGAAGACGAAGGGGTAGGGAAAGTCATTTTCAAAAAAGTTGAAAATACCATTGTTATTTCAATGATTCAACAGATATTCTCCCTAAGTTTCTCAAATAGTGCGTACCTTCAAAATAATGAAACCCGACGCGCTCCAAACAAATGCTGTAGCTGCATTTGCAGAACAATTTATAAATCAAACGAATCAATCTATTTTCTTGACCGGGAAGGCCGGAACGGGTAAAACCACGCTGTTGCGCAAAATCATGGCCTCTACGCATAAAAACGCGGTCATTGTGGCGCCTACAGGTATTGCGGCGCTCAATGCCGGGGGCGTTACCATTCACTCCTTTTTTCAATTGCCCTTTTCGGGTTTTATCCCGGAGTTTGGCGCGCAGGCCGCTTTTACCGATACCGTTAAGTTCGAAACAAAAGATACCTTGCTGCGCCATTTTACCATGAACAAAACGCGGCTCAAGATCATCAGAAGCATTGAGTTGCTTATTATTGATGAAGTGAGCATGCTGCGCGCAGACCTCCTCGATGCCATCGACTGGACGCTACGCAATGTGCGTGGCATTCATCAGCCATTTGGCAACGTGCAAGTCTTGTTTATCGGTGACCTACTTCAGCTTCCGCCAGTGGCCAAACAAGAAGAATGGCAAGTGCTAAGGCAATACTACAACGGGATTTTCTTTTTTCACGCCCGGGTTTTGCAAGAAATTCAGCCCATATACATTGAGTTAAGCACCATCTACCGCCAACAAGACCAAGATTTTATTCAATTGCTCAATCAGCTGCGCAATAACCAAATTACTGCCGACGACCTTTCTATTTTAAACAAATACGTCCGGACCAATTTCGATGCCACCAAAGAAGAGGGCTACATTACCCTGAGCACCCACAATTCAAAGGCTGACCTCATCAATAGCAAAGCACTTGAGGCCTTAAAGGATAAAGAATGGAACTACGCGTCAGAAATCACGGGCGAATACCCCAAACACCTCTACCCTATTGAGCCCACGCTTTCGCTCAAACTAGGTGCTCAAGTCATGTTTATCAAAAACGACAACTCTATTGAAAAACATTATTTCAACGGAAAAATGGGCCGGATCAAATCGCTCAGTGAGCAAGAAATCACGGTGTACTTTCCAGAAGAAAAAAAGTCTATCAATGTGGAGAAATTTGAGTGGAATAACATCCGTTATGTGCTCAATTTAGCCACCGGAGCCATTGAAGAAGAAGTCATTGGCACATTTGTGCATTATCCGCTCAAGTTAGCTTGGGCCATCACCGTTCACAAAAGCCAGGGGCTCACCTTTGACAAAGCAGTGCTGGATGTATCGGATGTTTTTGCACCCGGCCAAGCGTATGTTGCGCTTTCTCGCTTGCGCACTTTAGAAGGTTTGGTATTGAAACAACCCATGCGCATGAACGGGCTCTCCAATGACCAACAAGTCATGGCGTACAGCCAAAACAAGGCCGATGAAGCGCAATTGCCGGCTGTGCTCCAACAACACACCAAAAATTATTTACTGCAAAGCCTAAGCAAAGCCTTTGATTGGTATGAGCTGCGCTCCAAATGGAGTATGCACGAAGCCTCTTACCAAGCGCTAGGTACCAAAAGTGAAAAAACCAAAAATAAAAGCTGGATAGCACTGCAAAATCAGGTCGTGCAAGCCAGCAAAGAACCTGCAGAAAAGTTCATTAGGCAGTTGGCTGGCATCTTTGCCAAGCCACATTTTGACCCTCAGTTTGTAAAAGAACGTGTCTTGGCGGCCTATGCTTATTTCTATCCGCAACTCGATGCTGTGCTGCTTTCTAACCTGCGCAAAATTGCCGAACTCAGCCGGATCCGCAAAACAAAGAGTTATGCTGAAGAATTAGAAGAACTCGATGACATCATGACCGAAACCATCCTTCAATTAAAGAAAATACGCATCCTTATAGAAACCATCGCCGAAGGAGGTGAAATCACCAAAAACAGCGTATGGAACTCAGAAATTACGCAATATAAATTGTCCAAAATTGCCATTGTCAAGCAAGAACTCAAGCAAGTACCCTCCCTACTCGACGACCCAGATGACGACGACCACTCCTTCTTGAAGACAACCAAAAAATTAAGCCCAGAAAAGAAAGAGAAGAAAAGCACCCAAGAAAAAACGCTTGAATTACTTGAACAAGGACTAGATACCGCTCAAATTGCCCGCGAGCGGCAGCTATCGGTACAAACCATCAATAGCCATTTTGCCTACCTGATCCGCGCACAGAAAATAGAACTTTCCGACGTCATGAACCCCAAACGCATCAGTGAGCTTGAGCTCATGTTTGAGGGCTTTGAAGGGACCTCCTTGAATCCGCTCAAAGAAAAACTAGGTTCAAAAGTCACCTGGGACGAACTCAAATTGTATCAAGCGGGTATGCAAGTTTAAAAACTACCACTTATACACCACCGCATTGATGTTCATGCCGGCACCCACAGACGCCAAAATAATGACATCGCCTTCGTGGAGCTCATGTTCTGGGTATTCGCCACGAACAACAGCGTCGAGCAAAGTAGGTACAGTTGCCACAGAACTATTGCCACACAAATGAATGTTCATGGGCATGATGTGTGCGGGGCGCTCTGCGCTGTTCAGGCGGTAAAAGCGGTCAATAATAGCCTCATCCATTTTCTCATTGGCCTGATGAAGAAATACTTTCTTGACCTCTTCTATGGCTACACCGCTTTTATCCAAGGCCAGTTTCATGGCCGCAGGCACTTTGCTCAGGGCAAACTCATAGATTTTGCGGCCCTGCATTTTGATGTATTTTTCGTGGATGTGGTGCTTGGAGTTCAAGGAAGGGCCATTGTTGAGAAAATACGCTTCGTCTTTGGTAAACGTTTGGGTTGCATGGGCCAAAATGCCCTTTTCATCATTTGGCGCACCGGCGCTCAAAATACAGGCTCCGGCGCCATCGGCAAAAATCATGGAGTCGCGGTCGTGGGGGTCCACGACGCGGCTGAGCGTCTCTGAACCAATGACCAAGCAATGTTGAGCAGCCCCAGCCTTGATGAATAAATTTGCTTGAATGAGTGCTTCTATCCATCCAGGGCAGCCAAACAGCATGTCGTAGGCCACGCAGTTCGGATTGGCAATCCCAAGCGCATGTTTTACGCGCGACGACAGCGCCGGCAACATATCTAAATGATTCGAGGCAAAGCGCACGTCGCCAAAATTATGTGCAAAAATGATGTAATCGATGGTCTCGACATCTATGCCCGCTGCCGCAATAGCGCGCTGGGCTGCTAAAATGCCAAGATCAGAATTGGTTTGGTCTTTTTGGGCATACCTCCGCTCTTGGATACCTGTAATCTCCTTGAATTTCTCAATGATGATCTCGTTGCTGTCATCAAAAGGTTGGTCGATATCTTTGTAGAAACGATGAGAAATGAAATCTTGGTTGGTCATGCGGAGCGTAGGCAAGTAGCTTCCGAGGCCTTTGATTATTGCTGGCATAGTTACGTAGGTTTATGACGTAAATGTAGCAAATTATTTTACTTAGTGTAATTTACACACTAAGAAGTATTATAATTTAAAAAGAAACCCCGTTAGCAAGCCCAAAGACTGATAGCGATTGACGACCAGACCGTTATCTATGAGTGCGCCCATTGTGCGGCGGTAAACGGGCGTAATGGTTACGCTTAGTTGAGGCGTGAGTGCGTATTGAAGTTCCACTTGCCCAATAAAAGTGCCTGCAATTTGTTTGGCATTTGCCAGTGCCACACCATTTACTTGTGGTTGAATGTAAGTGCCTTGCGTAGAGAGACATTTGCCAAATGCCGCGCCGGCAAAAGGAAGGAGCTGAACCTTTCCAAGATGGAAGGTATATCCTACAAGCACAGGCACGTTTAGGTAACGATAACGATTGGTTCCGCTAACAGAAATGACTTCATATTGCAGTTGTTCACCCCATTCAAAATAATGCAAGCCTGTCTGTAGCTGCCAATTGCCGATACTCAGCCCATAGCGCAAGTTGAAATCCCAACTACTGGTTTGGCGCTCTCCAATTTCGCGTGTATCCCTGAACTGCTTCAACTCTGTTGCTGTGTACAACGGATTGCTCGTGGGCACCTCAAAACTCGAGAAAATACCACTAAGGCCAAACTGCAAACCCAATTGGTGTTGGATTCGTTTTTTGGTTGGCATTGCCTCGTGTGGTAATGTGGGCATGGGTTGAGTTAGTGTCAATCGATTTAGTGTCAAGGCACTGTCTTTTATATGGTCGTCCGAAAGCAAAATTGGGTTGATGACATACGTTTCTTGTTGCACCTCAATAATTTCACTTGAAGGAGCTGCAGCCTTGGAAGAAAGTGATGAAAGAGATGTTGATATCGAAGTAGCGAATGAAGTTAAAGATGAGGATTTTTTTGATGAAGCGTTTCTTGTTGCAAAGGTTGAAGACGAAGCGTTGCTAATTGATATAGATGATGTAGATTTTGATTTTGAGGCCGACAAATGAGTGGATTGAGCAACCGATGATAATTTCTTCAGAACCTTAGATTTGGTGCGAACGGGAACCAATAAAAAATAAGTGCTTAGCAAAACAACGGCACCAAACGCAGAGAAAATCCACCAAGCGAAAAGCGGCTTGCGGCGTTTTTTGTCGAGCGCATCTAAGCGCGCCTCGAGGTCTTGCACAAACGCTGGGCTTGGGCGCTCTTGGGCAATGTTGTTGAGTCCTGAAAAAAGTTTATCCAACGGATCTTTGACTGGGTTTTTCATGGGTGGTTTCGATTAATTCACGTAATTTTTTGCGCGCCATTTTGGTGTGCCACTTAGAAGTTTCTTCGGTGACACCCAAGAGCTGGGCGATTTCTTTATGGCTGTAACCTTCGATGGCAAAGAGGTTGAACACCAGCCGGGCAGACTCGCTCAATTGCAATAGTAGGTTTTGGAGTTGTTCGTTGGTAAAAATGACATCGGTCTGAAAGTCTGGAGCGCCGCGCTCTTCTACGGGTGCATCGAAGCGATAGAGCTCGTTATAGCGTTTGTTGCGGCGGTATTCGTCGATGATTTCGTTGGAAATAATGCGCTTGACCCAACTCAAAAAGCGCCCCGTTTGGTAAGATTCAAGGTGAAGAATGACTTTGACGTATGCATTATTGACTACAGTCATTTGTTCGTCGGTATTGTGGTAATAGCGCCTTGCTGCTGAAATTAGAACTGGATAACACAACTCATACAAAGCCAGTTGGGCTCTTCGCTCGCCCGCTTGAGCGGCCACAAGGAGTTGTTTGTCAGGTTCAGGATTCATGTAGGCGTTGTGCACAACCTAAGGTAACGTAAAAAGTCGGGTAAAGGTGTAGTGTAACTTTTGGATGTTCAAAATTGTCTCAACTAGGCAAGATCTATTCAATCAATTTTAAACCAAACACTATGAAAAACTATTCTTTTTTCCTTCTCCTTATCATACTGCCCTTTGCCTCTATAGCTCAGCTGAGTAACGCCTCCGACCAACTCGAATTCACAAATCCAGCCTACCATTTAGATGCGAAAGTCCATGGAGATGGCTACCAGGCCAGCTCCTTGAATACCAATTTTTCTTATATCGGTTTCAACTCCCTCTATTGTACAAATTACCAAGCTGCACTGCGCTTTCAGCAAAGTATGGGCAAATGGAAATTTGGTTTGAACTCCGCCTATGCTGGTTTTTGTTCATATCAAACTACTTCGACTGTCGGCTTAAGTGTTGGCCGTGATTTTACACTCAGTAGAAACTGGAGCATCAGACCAGCAATTGGCCTCAATTACAATGCTTATCGCTTAAGCTCACCTGTCATTGAGTTCTTTACAGAAAAATATCAATTGGCCGATTTAAATCTAGGCTTCCAACTCAGGTACAAGAATTGGCAATTTTTTAGCGGTGTCAATGCTATTTATTCGTCCAAAGTAGACATCGGGAGTTTAGAGCCTCTCTACCTGACTAACCTCCCAAGTTATCATGTTGGTCTTAAAAAATCATTTCAACTAGACAGCCTACAAAGCCTTGATGCCACGCTTTTTTATGAGTACTTCGAAGGGGTTCAATCCATCAATACCTCTGTGAGTTATTTCCGAAAAACAGATCATTTCTTGCTAGGTTACACCCGCCGCCAATTCAATTTAGGCTACGGTCGGCAAATTTCAGGAGCACATCAAATCATGCTCAGTTTGAACCTCAATCAACCGAGCTTACTCAGCAATACCCTCCGATACGGCCTCCAGCTCAACTACAAATGGCGGGTGATGCAGCGCCCATCTAGACCGCATTTTACTGGTACACCTGCCTTTTAGGATACTAAAAATCGAATTATTTCGTTAAGAGCGCATGCGGGTTTTACTTTTGATTTTGCTCTTTCTGACTATTGATGTAAAGGGCCAATTTTGGCAGCAGCAAGCAGCTTTTCCTGGGATTGCCCGCGACGACGGCGCACAATTTAGCATCGGGAGCCTGCATTTTTGCGGCACTGGGCGCGGCAGCGATTTCGCCTGCACCGGAGACTTCTTCGTTTACGATTCATATAACAATACTTGGAACACCGCAGCATCTTTACCCCTTTGGCAAGAACGGCAGTATGCCAGCGCTTTCGGTTACCAAGAGCAGGGCTATATTTTGGGTGGTGAAAACTGCAACGGATACTACTTCAAAACTTTTTGGCGCTATGCACCGCTTACCGATACTTGGGAACCCATGCCAGAATTTCCTGGAACGGGCCGCGCAGGAGCGCAGCATTTTGTCATTGGCTCAGATTTGTATTGGGTTGGCGGTCGAAATGAATCAGGCATACTCAACGAAGTGTGGTGCTTTCATTTGAGTAGTAACCAATGGGAGCAACTAGGCAACCTGCCGTTTGCAGGCATTTGGCGCGGCATTGGTTTTGCCAATCAAACGAATGGTTTTGTGGCTTGCGGCCGCACGAACGACGCCAGCCAAACCGGATGGAACGCAAACACTTGGCGCTATGATCCACAAAACGACCAATGGAGTAATTTTAGCGCTCAAGTCGATCTCGGAACCCGAATGTATCTGGGCAATGCGCAAAACGATTCTTTGTTATTTGTTTTTGGGGGCGTAGATGTCAATGATGATGTGTTAAGCAGTTTGGAAAAAATTAATTTAAACACCTTTCAAATCGAACAACTTTTGCCTTTTTCTGGAAATGCGCGCAAAGGATGTATGCCTTTTGTTGGCAGCGATTATTTTCATTTCAGTACGGGTATAGCAGCCAATGAAAGGCTCAACGAAACCTGGCGTATTGCGTTGAGCCCCGAAGCGCAAATCACGGAAAAAGAGCTATTTGAAGTAGCTATCAATTTGCAAGATGCCTCGCTGCTTATTCGCATCAATCCCGTTTTTATTGGTGCGCAATTGACGATCCGAGATGTGCAAGGGAGGGTCTTGCAAGCACTGGAAGTGAGTCAAACCCAACAAGTAATTTCGTTGGAACAAATTCCTTCTGGACTTTACTTTGTTGAATTTCAGCACTTATGCCGTCCATTTTGGCGTTAATTCGCGTTGAGCACAACCCTTTTTAAATCTCCTTTATACATATAGAAAAGCTGGCCGTCTAGTGCCTCCTCATGTTTGGCTTCAAACCTAAGCATGCGGTTGGGTTCTTAGCACTAACGACTGCAGCCGACAAAATGAGGTGGATTTCAATTCAGTTTGTATCTATATGCATCAAAACGCATCAAGAGCAAAACCGAAAGTAAGACCGTGGCAAAAACCAAATGAGCCGTTTGAACAAGACCTGGCATATCGGCATAAGCTAAAGCCACGCCCGTTATAAGTTCAAGCGAAAGGACGTAAAATGCGACATTGATGCGGCCATAGTGCCAAACTTTGCGGTTCTGCCAAAACAAATAAGTGAGTAAAATCAGGACCAACCAACTGAAACTGCGGTGGATAAAAAACGGCATGCCAAGCTGCTCTATCCATTCGGCCCGAGAGTAGCCTTTTTTGACCAAAGCATCGATGGCCTCTCGCACCTGGGTACCCAAAAACATTTGGTAAAAGGTAATCAATAGGATGAGCCAACTCAAGACCGAAAAAGACTTTTGCTGTGGTAAGTCTGGGCGTTTTTTGTTGGTGAGTTCGTGTATCAAATAGAGTTGTAAACCAATGATAACCAAGGCTAAAAAGAGGTGAACGGTAATGGTCCAGGGAACGAGGTTGGTGGCCACTACAATAGAGCCAAACCATGCTTCAATGCCCATTAAGACCAAATTGAGGGCAGTTAAAAGGAGCCATTTTCTTTTGCGGTAATACAATAAAAGCCAGCCAAAACCGAGTAGCATGGCGTTGCCAGCCAAAAAACCAGCGAGCCTATTGATGTATTCGATCCAGGTTTTGCGGGCATTGAAAGCTTCTTCCACATAAACACTTGGGTCGTTTTTGATTTTTTGAGCGGTGGCGTCTAAGCCGATTTTGTCGAGGAATTTACAAAACTTTTCTACTTTTTTTTGACGCTTGAGCAAGTAAGCCTCGCGGTAGTCTTCGGGCAATTCGGTGAGTTCGGTGGGCGGAACCCACTTGCCAAAGCACTTTGGCCAATCTGGACACCCCATTCCGCTGCCCGACATCCGGACAAAACTTCCGGCAAAGACCACTAAAAAAATCAGGATAAGAACCACCCATTGAAACTTCAAAAAACGACCAGAAACTTGCATGCACCAAAATTACGATAATTCGCTTTTGCATTTTTCTATTTTTTACACTTGTTGTATCTTTGTGCTTTAGATACAACATGGAATTCAACGCCCTTACCGCGATCTCCCCGATAGATGGTCGCTATCAATCCAAAACCGCTCCCTTACAAGCCTATTTTTCTGAATTCGGACTCATTCGCTACCGCGTCTTAGTTGAGGTCGAATACCTGATTGCTCTTGTAGAAAGCGGTATTTACAATTTATCTGATTTTCCGAAAGGGCACTACCCTGCGCTCAGGGCCATTTACACCAACTTCTCGCAAGCCGACGCACTTTGGATCAAAGAAACGGAGCAAACCACCAACCACGACGTCAAGGCGGTTGAATACTTCCTCAAAGAAAAAATGCAAGGCCTTGGTTTGGCCGCTTACCTCGAGTTCATTCACTTCGGACTCACCTCCCAAGACATCAATAACACCGCAATTCCGCTCTCGTTAAAAGAAGGCATTGAAGCGGTTTACTTACCGTCATTGATAGCCGTTCAAGACAAACTTGTGGCGCTTTCCCAGGACTGGAAAGACATCCCGATGCTTGCGCGCACCCACGGCCAACCCGCCTCTCCAACGCGCTTGGGCAAAGAAATTCAAGTTTTTGCAGAGCGTTTGGCCAAGCAAATTGCACACCTCAAAACACTCAAGCTGCCCGCCAAATTTGGAGGTGCAACTGGCAATTTCAATGCGCATTTTGTGGCCTACCCCCACACCAATTGGGTGGCTTTTGGCAATCATTTCGTCAACGACATCCTCGGTTTGGATCGCTCCCAAACCACTACCCAAATTGAGCACTACGACCAACTTGCAGCCATATTTGACTGCATGAAGCGCATCAACAATATCATCCTCGATCTAGATCGCGATATGTGGACCTACATCTCCATGGACTACTTCAAGCAGCAAATCAAAGCAGGAGAAATTGGTTCTTCAGCCATGCCTCACAAGGTGAACCCCATCGATTTCGAAAACTCAGAAGGCAACGTAGGTTTAGCCAACGCTCTTTACGAGCACTTGGCTGCCAAACTTCCTGTTTCTCGCCTCCAACGCGACCTCACCGACTCTACTGTATTGCGCGTAGTGGGTGTTCCACTTGCGCACAGCGTTATTGCTTTTGGCGCTACGCTCAAAGGACTTGGCAAACTCTTGCTCAACCAAGACGCATTAGCTCAAGACCTCGAACAAAACTGGGCCGTCGTTGCCGAAGCCATCCAAACAATTTTGCGACGCGAAGGCTTTGACAAACCCTACGAAGCACTCAAAGGCCTTACGCGCAAAAACGAACGCGTCACCAAAGCAAGTGTACATGCTTTCATCGACGCATTACCCGTTTCAGACCAACTAAAGCTTGAGCTCAAACTGATCAGTCCTGAAAATTACGTCGGGGTTCAACTTGTCAATTAATGCTGCGGCGCCTGCTCATTTCTTTGTTTTGTGCTTTCTGCTTCATGCTAGAAGCTCAAAACTTAAACTGGGAATGGGGTGCTCTTCAACGCAGTAAAGGTGCACTTATTGGTATTCTTCCGGCCGAAAACCAACAATTCTCGACCATCCATGCAAGCAATCAGCTTGGCAGCAGCTCCTATACACTGACGCAATACGAGCAACTCAATAGCATTACAAGTACCAAAATCAAGCCAGTGAGCCCAGAAGGTTTTGGCTATTATGAGCAAACCATACGCCTCAAAAATGGGCATGCTGTATTTATTGCCGACCGAGATGGCAAGGAAATGAAATTATTTGTCAAGGTGCTTGATGCGGAGTTCAATGTGCTCGAAGAAGCAGAAATACTCACCTATACAGACACCCGCCCCAATGCACAACCGGCGTTCAAGCTGATTGAAGCACCCAACCAGGCGTTTTTTGCAGCCTATTACCAAATACCCGGCAAGCGCAATGGCGTAGACACCTATGGCTACCAGCTCTTTGATCAGGACTTGAAAGCGATGAGTAGTGGAGAATACAACCTCCCGTTTGACGCCAACCTCAGTTCCATCGAAGATTACTTGCTCACAGACAACGGCGATCTTTTTATTGGCGTGATTGAAATGAGTGCAGTAGAGAACCAAGGGATTCGCGTGCGCAAAACCTTTAAAAACCTTCACGTCTATCAAATAAATCAAGCAGGAATTAAAGACTACACTTTTGATTTGCAAGGCAAGCGCATTTCCAATTTTGTAATGAACGCCCAATACCCTTTCCAACTCACGCTATTTGGCATTTACAGCAATAGCAATACCAACGAGAAACAAGACGGCTTTTTCAATGCACAAATTAACCTCAGCACCGATAGCGTTATGGCCGTTGGCTTCATTCCATTGAGCGTAGAAATCATGCTCAGTGAACACGAAATAGATGAACAAATGCGCATCCAAAAACGCATGGAGCGCAGAGGCCAAGAACCGCAGCTTTCGCGCTATGAAGTTCGCGATATTTACACACTCAAAGACGGCAGCTACATTGGTTCTATAGAAAAATTCTACGTCTACTCCAATACCACCTACAACAGCCAAACCGGCCAAAGAATGACCACTAATTATTATTACTACAACGATATCGTTGCTTTTTGTATTGATGCAGGTGGCCAGTTGTGCTGGGAGCAGCGCATCCCGAAAATTCAAGTCAGCATCAATGACTACGGCCCCTTCAGCTCCTATGCCAGCTTCATGGACAGCACTTCATTGAACTTTATTTTCAATGATTCACAAGCCAATTACGATGAAAATGGCAGCTTTAAGAAGGACTTAATGGAAGTGGCTACATTTAGTTTGTCCAAAAATAGAAATGTGGGTGCCTGGGTGCGCATCGACATCCAAACAGGGCAATTGCAGCGCCAAGTTAGCCACGAGCGCGCTACCGAAAACATACTCCTGATTCCGAAAGCGTTTGAGTTTGACATCAAAAACAAAGGGCTTTACACCTACGGCATACTTGGTCCGCAAGAAAAATTTGGCTATATTAGACTTCAAACTGATCCTTGATGCGCGCGCTACTCTTGTTCTTTATCGTTTTACTTTGGTCTTGCTCAGACGCGCCCAACAAACAGCCCGCCGCCACCGAACAACTCAGCCAAAGGCCTCACGACGACCACAGCTATGCCAATTTAGAACAGATCAACACCCAACACCTCCACCTCGATCTCGAGGTAGATTTTGTAGCCCAAACAATTTACGGCGTAGCCAGACATCAAATGCGGAACCGCGGTGCAGATACCGCTATTTTTGACGTCAAAGGGCTCTTGATTCAAAAAGTAACTCTAGGACCAAAAGGTGCAGAGAAAGAAACCGACTTCACCATCGGGCCAATGGACAAAGACAGTATTATCGGGCAAGCTTTATTGGTCAATGTGGGTTCTAAAAGCACTAATGTCAATATCTACTATCAAACCACCGACGCTTCTGCGGCACTTGATTGGCTAGACACCACCCTCACGAGTTCCAAAACCAAACCCTTTCTCTACACCCAAGGGCAGGCCATCTTAACGCGCACCTGGATTCCCATCCAAGACTCACCCTCCAACCGCATTACCTACAGTGCAGATGTGAAGGTACCCAATGACCTTTTAGCCCTCATGAGTGCCAAGAACCCAACGAGCCTGCACAAAAACGGTCTGTATCATTTTGAAATGGACAAAGCCATTCCAAGTTATCTAATTGCACTCGCAGTCGGCGACATCGCCTTCAAAGACCTCGGTGCAAACTGCGGGGTTTATGCTGAAAAGGAGCTTTTGACAGACTGCGCTAAGGAGTTCGAAGACTTACCACAAATGATGCGCGTGGCAGAAGATTTATACGGCGCGTATCAATGGGGGCGCTACGATGTATTGGTACTCCCTTATTCGTTCCCATTTGGGGGCATGGAAAATCCAATGCTCACCTTTGCCAATCCTACGCTACTCACCGGCGACAAAAGTTTGGTCTCGGTTTTGGCACATGAATTGGCACATTCCTGGTCTGGCAATTTGGTAACCAACCACTCTTGGTCCGACCTCTGGCTCAATGAAGGCACCACCGTCTATTTTGAACAACGCATCATGGAGGCGCTGCGGGGTAAAGAAATCGCTGATATCTTAGCGCAGGTTGAATTCGGTGAGCTGCAACAAACTTTGGCCGAAATGGCTGCCGATAGCTCCATTCAAGATAGTAAATTGCACCTAGACCTAGTCAACCGAGACCCCGATATCGCGATGTCTGATATCGCTTATGTGAAAGGCGCGTTTTTCTTTCGCACATTAGAAGCTGCGGTGGGCAGAAACCAACTCGATCTCTTTCTCAAAAAGTATTTCAAACATTTTGCGTTTCAAACCATTACCGCTGACCGCTTTATTGAATATTTAGAAGCGCAATTATTGGCCAAAAACGGAACTGACTTCAATTACCGCCAATGGATTTACGAGCCTGGCTTGCCTCAAAATTGCGTCGCAATTGCAGCCCCGAGATTGGACCAAATCAAAACGTTTGCAACAGCATTCAATTCAGGCGAAAACCCATTTAAACCCGTTGTCAAATACAAATGGATCCGCAAAAACGGCAAGCGCAAACGCATCAAGCAGCGCATTCAAGTGCAATACACCGATTACCTCATTCAAGAATGGCAGTTGTTTATTCGGGCGCTTGAGCCCCAAACAAATGCCAAACGTTTAAAGATGCTTGACCAACAATTTTATTTTAGCCAAACCCATAATAGCGAGATCTTATGTGATTGGTTTGTATTGGCGGCAAATTCAGACTACATTTTTACGATTGAACCGCAATTAAAAGCCTTTTTGCAAAAAATTGGACGCCGCAAGTTTGTTTTGCCCATTTATGAGGCATTGGCGAGAAGCCCGGAAGGGCTCAGGTTAGGACGCAACATTTTCCAAGAAGCCAAAGCGAATTACCATAGTGTTACCCGCAATTCGGCATGGAAAGCGTTGTACACAAAGGATTAATTACCGAATTCAGATAAGAATTTGATGCGTACCAAGCGCAATTCTTCTTCGGTATAAAGACCATCGAATTCATGATACGCGGTAATTAAATCGTCGGATTCAGCACTCATGAAGTAGTCGATGATTTCTTGTTGGTTGTCGCTGTCAAGCACTGCGTTAAGGTAATAATCGATGTTGAGTTTGGTGCCTGAATTAACGACCGTTTCGAGTTCTTCGAGTAAGGCATTAAAGGTCTTTCCTTGAGATTTTGCGATGTCTTCTAGTGGTAACTTTCGGTCGATGTTTTGGATGAGCTGCACTTTTGCACCCGATTTATTGATCAAAGATTTGACAACATAATCTTGAGGGCGTTCAATTTGAAGGGCGTCTACGTGCGCTGCAATATGCGCTAAAAATGGTTCGCCATAGCGCTGTGCTTTGCCCGTTCCGACACCTTGAATAGCCGTGAGTTCGGCAAGATCTATAGGATACTGCAAGCACATATCTCTGAGAGAAGGCTCCTGAAACACAACAAATGGCGGCACACCTGCTTGCTTGGCTACTTTGCGACGCAGCTCGAGCAACTGTGCATACAGGACCTCGTCAAAGGCTGCGCCTTTTTGATTGAGGATGATGTCGTCGTCGTCGGTATTGGAGAAATCGTGTTGTTTGAACAACATAAAGCTGTCTGGCGCAGCTAAAAACGCTGTCCCTTTTGAGGTGAGTTTGAGCGTGCCAAAGGTTTCTACATCTTTGTAAAGATAACCCGCAACTACAGCTTGCCTAATGACTGCATTCCAAAAGTGTTCGTCGTGGTCTTTGCCTATTGCAAATAAAGGAAGTTGGTCGTGTTTGTAGGCTTTGATATCGGCATTGACGTGCCCAGATAAAAACGCGCAGTAGTGCTTTGATTTTTGAGTTTGATCGAGCTGCACTACTCCTTGCAATAAGTAATTGAGGTATTGACCACCTTCCATGCGTTCTTGCGGATGCTTGCAGTTGTCGCACTTTTCGTGGCAGCTTTCATGACTGAATTCTTCGCCAAAATAATGTAAGATAAACTTTCGACGGCAAACAGATGTTTCGGCATAAGAAACGATTTCATGCAAGAGCTGCCTGCCAATTTCTTGCTCAGTAAGGGCTTTGCCTTGCAGGAATTTTTCGAGTTTTTCGATGTCTTTGTAACTATAAAATGCAATGCATTCTCCAATACCGCCGTCGCGTCCAGCGCGTCCGGTTTCTTGGTAATAGCTCTCGATAGACTTCGGGATATCGTGGTGAATGACATAACGCACGTCGGGTTTGTCTATGCCCATGCCAAAGGCAATGGTAGCTACAATAACCTCGACATCTTCCATCAAAAAGGCGTCTTGGTGACGGGCTCTAGAGCTCGCGTCTAGGCCTGCGTGATACGGAAGCGCATTGATGCCATTTACTTGCAATAGCTCCGCGATTTCTTCTACTTTTTTGCGACTCAGACAATAAATGATGCCGCTTTCACCCTGGTGTTGCTTGATGTAGCGAATGATTTGCTTCTCGATATCGCGCTTTGGGCGAATTTCGTAATAGAGGTTGTCTCGGTTGAAAGACGATTTAAATACATCGGCATCCAGCATGTTGAGATTCTTTTGGATATCGTGCTGAACTTTAGGCGTAGCTGTTGCGGTAAGGGCGATAATGGGTACGGAAGAGATTTTTTCGAATATCTCGCGCAAACGCCGGTATTCTGGCCTGAAGTCATGACCCCATTCCGATATGCAATGCGCTTCATCAATGGCAAAAAAGGAAATCGGAACCGCTGAAAGAAAATCGATGTTTTCCTTTTTTGTAAGTGACTCTGGGGCAACGTAAAGCATTTTGGTTTGGCCACTCAAGACATCTGACTTTACTTGAGCAATTTCAGCTTTAGTGAGTGAAGAGTTCAAAAAATGTGCAATCTGACCTGTTTGAGAAAATCCGCGTACGGCATCTACTTGGTTTTTCATGAGTGCAATAAGCGGCGAAACAATAATTGAAGTGCCGGGTAAAATCAAAGAAGGCAATTGGTAGCACAAAGACTTGCCGCCACCAGTAGGCATGAGCACGAAAGTGTTGCGACCTTCTAGTACGTTTTCAATGATTTGTTCTTGGGCACCTTTGAATTGGTCGAAACCAAAATGGGACTTGAGGGCGTCTTTGACGTTATATTTAGGTGTTGTGAGCGACATAGGTCTTGTTGAGAAACAACAAGTTTAAAAGTTGTTCATCTAAAAATAACGCAAAATTCGCACATAGACACTATAACAAGTCAAAATTATGCATTAAAAGCCACCACTTCATTCACTTCAGGTAAATGTTGCTTGAGGAGGTTTTCGATGCCGCCTTTTAGTGTAGCTGTAGACGATGGGCAACCCGCGCAAGAACCTTTGAGCATTACGGTTACTTTTCCGTCTTCAAAACCTAGAAAATCGATCGCACCGCCGTCGTTGGCAACTGCAGGTCTTACGTATTGATCGAGTAGGTCTATAATGGCGTCGTCTAGGGGTGAGGGCTCAAAATTGGCTTTTTTGGATGTCATTAGATTTCCTTGAGCTTCACTTTCGGCTGCGTCGGTGGGGGTCTCATGCTGAATTTGGCTCGGCATAGCAATGAGCACTTCTTTTTCAAAACTGATCCATTCCCGGATAAACTCGCGGAGCTCCATTGTAATGAAATCCCAAGGAACGTTATCGGTTTTGCCAACAGTTACGAAATTGACTGCAATAAAAACTTTAGTCACAAAGGGGAAGTCGAATAAAGCCTCTGCTAGGGGAGAATATCCTTTGGCTGCTGCTTTGTTTTCAAATTCGACAGAGGCGCCGGTTGGCAATAAATATTTGTTGGCCACAAACTTCATGGTTAAAGGATTTGGCGTCATTTCACTGTAAACTGTAACGGGTATCATGCTTTTTGATTTTGGCTTACAAAAGTAACCAATTCTAAGCGCCTTTGTTTGCTTGATGTGCAAAATCCAATAAATCTAAGGCAGATTTAACTGGTGAAAAAACGGAAGAGGGCACTTCTGTAAAAAGAGTGTTCCAATGAGCCATTGCGCCATTCCACAAGCCGGGTTGCTCCACAAAATGAATACGCTCACCATTTTGATTTTTATCGACCACAAAATAGGTGCCCGGATCGGCAAATTGCTGCAATGGCAGCGGGTTATCGGAGAGGTCGCAGGGGCTTAAGACCATCAGCACAGGATTGAAATAAGCACTTTGCAACATGAGTTTACTAGCCTCTGGATGACCGTGCAATTGGGCTTTTTCCACAATTTGCTTGGTAGGCGCTCCGTTCATCTCTACGTAGAATGGTCCGCCGCCGGGTTGGCCTTCGTTGCGTACCATACCACAAACACGTAGAGGCTTATTCAATAAGGCGGTCCAATCGGCAGTAGAAATATCCTTTAATTGCGTTGGATCTACCAAGCCAATGCGCTCATTCCAGCGCGCAAAACCCGTTTGGTCAGCATCCAAAACAAATTGGCGCAAGGTAGCTCTCACTTCAATTTGCAGACCCAATAAAAACTCCCAATTGGCATTGCTCAGCTGCCTTTGACTATAATGCTGTACATTGTCGATATTCTTGACTAAAATATACGGCGCATGGAGGGCTTCTAAATTTTGCAAGAGTGTGCCGTGGCCAGCCGGTCTGCGCACGGGTTGTCCATTTGAATCACATATAAGTTCTTGCTGCTGATCAAACACAAAAGCATCTGTATTTTTGTCTTGGCTAGAGTAACTGACATGATAAGTTTGGCCCGTAAGCGACTGCAGCTCAGAAACGCACTGCTCAAAAGCAAGAGCGAAGTCTTGTTGAATCGTAAAGTGAAAATGTGTTGGCCCTTTGGCTAAGGTGTGTACTTGGCTCAGGTGTTCTTGAAATGCATTGAGTACAAAAGGCTCGTGGATATGAAAAGAAATGAGGCCTTTGGGTAAATTGCCAAAATTGAGCCCGTCGGGGCCCATCAAAACCCCTATAAATGCATGCAAAGTAAGTTCGCCTGCAGCGTAAGCAGCTTGTATATTTTGCGGTAATTTGCGAAAGAGTGCAAAATCTTGAAGTCGACTGAAAAAGCGCTCTGCCTGTTTGGTGTTTTCTTCGTCTGGGTGTTGTAAATAATCGAAAAGGAAGGCAAACATACGCGAACCAGAACCAGAAGCAGGAATAAAAAAGCGCAACTGTTCTTTGCACAGGCGAGTGGTTTGCCGATAGCGCTCTTGCTGCTCTTCAGTAAAACTGAGGATGCCATCGCCTAGCCGACAAGGCCTTAAAACCTGAAGGGTTTGCTGCCCATTGAGAATGGCTTGCCTTTGTGTTTCAATGGTTGCATTAGTTTGGGCCGACATCGGTAGTTTTTTTGTTATTTTGCGTCATGTTTCGCTGCATCGAATATACAGCTTTTCTATGGAAAGCCAAAGGACGTCATGGCACCCACTCACCTTTTGCCTATTGGTTGGTGGATCACGTGAATTGTCAAAAACCGACCCAAATCAATCGATATTTTTCGGATATAGCATCCAAAAAAACTAAAAATTTCCTGAATAAACTGCTGCATTGCCTTCCGGATTATCCGGTTTTTATGTCTGTACTAAAGCAAGATATACCTCCAAATAATTTCAATGGAAATGCACCTTGCATTTGTATCCTGGGTGCTGATTTACTTTTAACTTTTTTGGAAGCCATCCATTTGAAATCGCTGCACCCCGATTCAATTTTAGTCATCCTCGAACCCCACAAATCAAGTCATCAATTAGTTTGGGAAGGTATCGTTTCGCAGCCAACGTTTCATTTTAGTGCAGATTGTTTTGATTTTGGACTCTTGAGCCCCCGTCCGGGGCAAGCTAAAGAACATTTTTACCTAAAATTGAGCTGAACCACCAATATTCTTTAGTTTTGTGCGTTCATTTCTTATGCGTTACTTCTTCGCTTTCACGGTTTTACTTGGCTTGTTCTTTTGGGGCACCATGAGCTCGTGCAATAAGCAAATATTGCTCTCTAAATCCAACCTTGCCTTTTCGACAGATACCCTGGTTTTTGACACCGTCTTTACCACCATTGGCTCTACAACTCAATCTTTCAAAATATACAACCCCGATCAGCGCAGTTTAAAAATTGAAGAGGTCGAACTGATGGGAGGCGAGAATTCTGTTTATAGAATCAATGTAGACGGCACGCCTGGCGCCGTGCACAAAGACCTCCTTCTCGAAGCCAAAGACTCTTTATTTATTTTTGTGGAACTTACCTTGCAGGCCAACAACAGTACCAACCCGCTTATTATTGAAGATTCCATTCGTTTTCGAACAAATGGCAAAGATCAATACGTCAAACTTGCAGCGTGGGGCCAAGACGCCTACTTTCATTATTCCAATTTTCAGTCGCAAATTTTTGATTTCAACGAAGGTATTTGGCCCAACGACAAACCACATGTTATCTACGGGGCGGCAATTGTAGACTCCGCAAAAACCCTCACTATTGCTGCCGGCACAAAAGTTTACCTGCATAAAAATGCGCTTTTGTATGTGTACAAAGGTGCTTTACAAATAGAAGGTCAGTTGGGCAATGAAGTTGTTTTTCAAGGCGACCGCCTCGAACAAGATTACCAAGATGTAAGCGGGCAGTATTACGGCATCTACCTTCATGAAGCACTGCCTAGTCATATCAATTACGCCATTCTCAAAAACGGCACCTCCGGCGTGCATTTGTTCAGCGAAGATCCGTCCAACACCAGCTATACCCTGAACATCCAAAATACCCAAATTTACAACCAAGCGCGCTACGGTATTTTTATTTTTGCCGGCGCTAAAGTGAAGGCCGAAAACTGTCTGATTTCGCAAAACGGAACTCATGCGCTTTTGGTCTTGCAAGGCGGAGACTTCAATTTCAACCATTGCAATTTACTCGGTTATGGCGCCTCAACCAACCCAGCCGTTGGCATCAGTAATTATTACAACGACTACGCCCAAAACCAAACCCTTGTGTCGAGCATAGAAGAAGGCATCTTTAAAAACTGTGTTATTTACGGCAACCTGAACACCGAAATTGCCATGGATACCATTCAAATGGCTGGTGTACAACTCAATTTTGACTTTAATTACTCTGTTTTCAAATCTGAGACAACCTACACAGACTCTTTTTATGGAAGTCAGTTATTTTGGAACCTTTCTCCACTTTTTGTCAACCCTGCTGAAAAAGATTTTCATTTTACGAGTTCCTCTTCCTTATCTAATCAAGGCATCAGCACTGCCATTTTTACGGATATTTTGGGTCAAGCGCGCAACAACCCGCCGGATATAGGTGCAATCGAGTTACCCTAAAGGACAAAAAAAACCGTGAGAGAAACCCACGGTTTGAAATGTATTTGAAGCAGCTAAATTAAGTATGCTAATTAAGCGTTCGCGTTCATGTTATCTAGCACTTCCATGACACCTTTAACGGCTTCAGCTGAATCGGCTAGTAAGGCGCGCTCTGCATCGTTGAGGTGAAGTTCGATGATTTTTTCGATACCATTTTTGCCAAGAACTACAGGCACACCAAGGTAGATGTCAGAAAAACCGTATTCACCTTGCAACCAAGCGCAAACTGGAAAAATACGTTTTTGATCTCGAACAACAGCCTCTACCATTTGAGCTGCAGCAGCACCCGGCGCATACCATGCTGAAGTACCAAGTAATTTAACGATTTCGCCACCACCGAATTTAGTGCGCTCGATGATGTCGTTGAGGCGTGCTTCGTCGATGAGTTCGCTTACTGGAATACCAGCAACGGTTGTGTAGCGCGGTAGTGGAACCATGGTGTCACCGTGGCCACCCATCAAAACTGCTTGGATGTCTTTTGGAGATACATTGAGTTCTTCTGCCAAAAATGCGCGGTAACGAGCGGTATCAAGTACACCTGCCATACCAAACACACGAGAAGACGGCATATTGGCATTTAAAAATGCACAGTATGTCATGACATCAAGTGGATTGGAAACGACAATGATAATAGCGTTAGGCGAGTGTTTCACGACGTTTTCCGTCACGGTCTTAACGATACCAGCATTGGTTGCGATAAGGTCGTCACGAGACATTCCTGGCTTGCGTGGCAAACCTGAGGTAATGACTACAACATCTGAATCTGCGGTACGCGCGTAATCGTTGGTGCAACCAACCGTACGAGAATCATAAAGGTTAATGGGGGCTGTTTGCCAGATATCGAGCGCCTTGCCTTCGGCAAATCCTTCTTTGATGTCTAGTAATACAATTTCATTGGCGATCTCACGGGTAGCCAATACATCGGCGCAGGTTGCTCCTACGTTTCCTGCACCTACAACTGTTACTTTCATTTGTCTTGTTTTTAAATGGATAAAAGTTTTGCCTGACGAATTTACGCATAGTTCACAAAAAAATGATGTTTTTTATTGCCAAAACGAGATTGGGAGGTAAACTAAGGCAACCCTCTGCTTAGCTTTGCGTTAAGTAAATATTGAAAATTGGAGCAGCAAGAAAACTTAAAACGAATTGTGGAGGGGTGCCTCAAAGGTGAGCGACGCTCGCAAGAACGCCTATTCACTATGTTTTACGGTAAAATGATGGCTGTCAGTATGCGCTACATAGGCGAGCGCGACAGCGCTCAAGAGGTGCTTCAAGTTTCATTTTTAAAGGTCTTTGACAAATTGGAACATTTTGATTTCTCTGGCTCACTTGAGGGTTGGATGCGCAGAATCGTGAGCAATACAGCTATCGATCATTTGCGCAAGGCTAAAAAAGATCCGTTCTTGTCTGACAAAGACAACGACTTCAAATCCATGGCCGAAGACCCCATGCAAGTACAAGAACTCCTCGAACATACCCAACTAAAAGCAGAACTTGCACAAGCAGCGATCGCTAAACTATCGCCTGCCTACCGCACTGTTTTCAACCTCTATGTAATCGAAGACCACAGCCACAAAGAAATTGCCGAACTGCTCGGCATCTCCGAAGGCACCTCAAAATCCAATTTGGCAAAAGCAAAAATGAATTTGCAACGCCTTTTAAAAGAACAATTTATACAGATCGAAAAACGATGAAAGATCCATTTGAATCCAAAATAAAGTCACTTGTAGAAGACTTCTCCTACAACTACGACCCAAAAGCTTGGGAGGCGCTGTCTAAAAAACTGCCAACAGCCAACGGTGGGCTATCATGGTTGGGTAAATTCGGTATAGCCTGTGTTGCTGCTATTGTTGTGGGCATTATTGGTTGGAATCTCGCCTCCAACAACAACAAAAAACAAAGCGCTACACCAGCCAAAAACGTTGCGTCTACGCATAAAGAAGCTGCTTCTAAATCTGCAAGTAAAAAGAAGACCTCTTGGAAATGCAACTATGACGGCACGAATGCAATTGTTTATCTAAAAAATAACGAAGGTGGGAAAGAAACTACTGAGGGGCCAAATTCAACTTCTGAGCATTCTTTAAAAACTGGTTTTGGTTCAGCATCTTGCGGTGAGTGGCGTCCGAAACAAGCTACGGCTAGCGACTATATACCATTCTCATCTAGTGAGGGCCTTACTTTGATCAGCACCCCACTATCCGGAGAAATACAAAATCTCAACCCATCCACTCGCCAATTAATTGTGGCTGATCCAACCCTAGAAATTCAAATTTCCAGCAATTGCCAAGGGCCTAAGCTGAGTTTAGATGCCGACGCCATCAACTACGAAGACGGCACCCCGCGCATTCGCATTAATCTAGAATCCAATGCCAATGACATCAGTTGGAGCGCGAACGGAACACTGCTCAATAAAAAGAACCGCAGCGTAGATTTACTGGCTTTCAAAGGGCAAACGTACACCATCACTGCCGAAGGTCAGTTAGATGGCTGTAAGAGCACTGAAAAAATCAAGATCACGGCGAACGAAGACTACAACTTATTGGCTGTCAATGCCTTTAATCCACAATCCAGAGACGAGCGCAATGCTACCTTTATGCCTTACGCACTCACCATTCGCGAGCTGCAATTTGAGTTGCTCATTTTAGATCCAGAAAATGGCGCGGTTATTTTCAGAACTTCTGATGCGCAAAATGCATGGGATGGCATAGACCAACGCACGGGCCAAATGGTGCCTGCGCAAAAAGCCTATATTTGGAAAGTCGTCTTGCAGGAAGCTTTACCGAACGAAAAAACAACCTACTCAGGTACAATCGTTCGCATTTAGCCCCTGTCAACTCAGCGGAATTGCTTACATTTGTTCAGCACGAACCAACGTGAGCCCGCATGAGCATCATCAACTTACTGCCCGATCATATCGCCAATCAAATTGCCGCTGGAGAGGTTATCCAAAGACCTGCCTCGGTGGTCAAAGAATTGCTTGAAAACGCAGTAGATGCGGGCGCTACACAAATTCAATTGGTGGTCAAAGACGCCGGCAAAACCCTCATTCAAGTACTGGACAACGGCCAAGGTATGGATGCCCAAGATGCTGAAAAGTGTTTTCTGCGCCACGCCACTAGCAAGCTGCAAACCGCTGCCGATCTTTTTGCCTTGCAAACGAAAGGCTTTAGAGGAGAAGCATTGGCATCAATTGCCGCTATTGCGCACGTGAGCCTCAAAACCAAACAACCCAACACCGACACCGGTATCCAAATCGATATCGAAGGCAATCAAATTAAAAACAAACAAGAAGTTATTTGTCAGCAAGGCGCTTCTTTTGAAGTGAAGAACCTTTTCTACAATGTGCCGGCCCGACGCAATTTTTTAAAAAGCGATGCCATCGAACTCAGTCATATACAAACCGAATTTGAACGCGTGGCGCTGGCTCATCCCGAACGTCAGTTTAGCTTTCAACACAACGGCCAAGATATCCTACATCTGCCTGCTGGCCATAGCCGCATGCGTATTGCAGCTATTTTTGGAAAGGGCAGCAACGAAAAACTCGTTCCAATAGAAGAAAACACAGACATCGTTCGCGTCAGTGGGTATGTGGGTAAGCCAGAAATGGCCAAGAAAAGCAGAGGTGAGCAATATTTATTTGTCAACGACCGCTTTTTCAAAGATCCTTACTTTCATCATGCCATAACCAAAGCTTATGACGGCATGATCAGCGACAAACACCATGCTGGTTATTGCATCTTTTTAGAAGTAGACCCTCTCAAAATTGATGTCAATATCCACCCAACCAAAACCGAGATTAAATTTGAGGAAGACCGCTTTATTTATTCTATATTACTGAGCAGCGTCAGACAGGCGTTGGGCAAACACAATATATTTCCCACCCTAGACTTCGAATCAGAAAGTGCTTTTGAAGTCCCATCGGAGCTCAGAAAATCAGATCCGATTGCGCCTCAAATTTTAGTCAATCCGTCATACAATCCATTTCAAAGTACCGTTCACCGAGCGCTTATTAGCAATGGTGGATCTAAAAACTACAGCTCTGCACTACAACAAGAAGGATTTGGCAGTACGCCTCCCAGCCCCGAAGATTGGCAACAATTTTATCAGATAGAAGAACAGGCGCCAACCCAAAATCAACAGATTTTTGCAGAAGAAGCCGCCGCCAAACAGTTTCTTCTCCACGACAAATATTTAGTGAGCCCCACTAAATCTGGCTTCATGATCATCGATATCAGACGCGCTAAAAACCGCATGCTCTTCGATGAGCTTATCCAACATTTTGTTTCGCAACCTTTAGCTTCGCAACAATTGCTCTTTCCTATCGAAAGAAGTTTGGCCAAAGAAGCGAAACTCACTTGGCAGAGCCAAAAAAGCCTTTGGTCACAGTTGGGCTTTGCCTTTGAGCTCGATGAAGACCAACTTCAAATTATGGCCGTGCCGGCCCTACTCTCTTCTTTAGACCTAGAAACCTGCCTAGACGAGCTCACCAACGCAGCTACCTATTCAGACATTGAAAGCGGAGATGTTGCCCACTTTATTGTTGCTAAGCTCGCACTCATCGGCTCCAAAAATTACACACTTCAGCACCACGAAGAAGTGGAGCATTTTATCGACACTCTTTTTCAGTGTCCGCAACACACCATAACCCCCAATGGCAAACCCATTATGTTCACCTTGGGTTTTGATGAATTGGCCAAAAAACTATAACCATGTTTCAGAACATTCCGCAAGTCACTAAGAATATTTTGCTACTCAACATCGCTTTTTTTGTAGCGAGTTTTGTGCTCAAAGGCCAGGGCATAGACCTTGAAATGTCGTTGGGTGCCCATTACATCAACTCACCCTTTTTTGAGCCCTATCAAGTTGTTACGCATTTTTTCATGCACGACACCAACAATCTCTTGCATATTTTCTTCAATATGTGGCTTTTTGTGACGCTTGGTGCCTACCTAGAAAACATTTGGGGCGCCAAGCGCTTTTTCATTTTTTACATCGTGAGTGCAATGGGTTCTTTTGCGTTGTACAACATGATTGGCTTTATAGAAATCATGCAGCTCAAATCTATGCTCGCTGGTCAATTTGACCTCGAACAGTTCGATTTCTATCTCAAACATAACGTCAACCTCAATGCCGATTTAGTGGGGCAAATCAATACGTACCTCACAGACAACCAAATCCGCGTGACACCCGCCCTAGAAAACTACCTGCAAAAATCGATTACACCAATGGTTGGTGCTTCTGGCGGCGTATTTGGCATCATGACCGCCTTTGCCATTCTTTTTCCGAATACAGAATTCAGACTTTATTTTTTCATCCCTGTAAAAGCCAAGTATTTGGTTTCTGCCTACTTTTTATGGGAGTTGTATCTATCTTTTCAGCCCCAAGCCGGCGACAACGTAGCGCACCTCGCTCACATTGGTGGCGCAATCGCAGGCGCAATTCTCGTATTCGTTTGGAACAAAAAAGACCGTTCAAATTTTTGGTGATGAATCCGTTAATTGAACAAATAAAAGCCCAATATAGAGGCGGCAGCATGACCATCAAGCTTTTGATTGTCAATGTAAGTGTATTCGCGCTCATTCAACTGATCAATGCGCTAGAAAGACTACAAATTTTCAGCTTTCTCGACGGTTTGCCACAAGGGTACGTTAGTCAGTATTTATTTGCCTTGCCCGTAGGACAGGACTTCCTGCAACACCCATGGACACTCCTCAGCTCATTATTTGCTCATTTTGGTTTTTTACATCTATTTGGAAACTTATTATTCCTATACTTTGCAGGGCAAACCTACGAGCGCTTTTTTGGCGCCAAACGCCTTTTGCATTTGTATATCATTGGTGGGTTGGCAGGTAATCTAACAGAAATATTAGCGCAGCAGTTATTCCCTGCGCTTCAAGGCAGTAACTTTTCTGTTGTGGGTGCATCTGGTGCTATTATGGCCATCTTTATGGCTTTGGCATTTTCACAACCACAGCTCCAGGTACAACTTTTTGGTGTCTTCCCGTTGCGCATTTATATGCTCGCCCTGTTTTTCTTTCTAAAAGATCTTTCTTCTCTCGGAACCGCCGATCAAATTGCGCATTTTGCGCATATAGGTGGCGCTTTATTTGGTATTTGGAGTATCCAGCATTTTTGGCATATTCGCCTTTCAAGACCTTGGCTGGGCATTAAATTGCGTCAAAAAAAGAGCCACCTCAAAGTCAAAAAAGGCGGTCGCCCCCTGACAGACGAACAATTCAGGGCGCAGAAACAAACCCGCCAAGCTCAACTCGACACCATCCTCGATAAGATCTCCAAAAAAGGCTATGATGCGCTCAGTAAAGCTGAGAAAGACTTTTTATTTCAACAAAGCAAAGATGTCTAAAAAGCGTTTCAAAATTTTTTCAAGCCCTTTTAAATTGGCTACTGCGCTGAGTCTCGTTGGCTTGTTGTTGAGTTATCTTGCGCCTTATATTCATCCGGCAACGATTCCTTCTTTGCCTTTCTTTGGGCTCACTTATCCAATTTTTCTTGCACTGACGCTTATTTGGTTGGTGCTTTGGGCAATATTTCGCTCTAAATGGGCCATTTACTGTCTCGTGGTTTTGTTGATTGGCGGCAAACTCCATTTTCGAAATTTCTCAATGCTTTCAACTGCTCCTGAATTCAAACAAGAAAACGGACTCAAAGTACTGAGCTATAATGTGCGGCTATTTGATTTATTCAACCCCTCTTTTAACGACGCGCTCGCTTCGAGGAATCAAATTTTTGATTTTATCCGCAGCCAAGAACCAGATGTACTTTGTTTACAAGAGTTCTACCGACAAGATAAACCTACCAATTTTGAGGTCATGGACTCGCTCAATTTGATCATGAAAACCCGCGATTACCATGAGCGCAGCGCACATAAACGGCGCACCAGAGAAAACTACGGTATTGCCATGTTTTCAAAACACCCTATGATTGCTCGAGGCGATGTCATGTTCGAGACACAAGGCGTACAAGATTTTAATTATTGTATTTTTGCCGATATCGTCAAGGGGCAAGACACCTTTAGAATTTACAACGTGCATTTGCAATCTATACGCTTGCATACTGACCCGCATATCGAGGGAGAAGAAGTCCAAACCTATGGCAGTAAAAAAGGTGCCATTGCGGTCTATCGCAAATTGCGCAGCGCCTTTGAAAAACGTGCAGACCAAGCCAGACGAGTGGTAGAACACCTCAAAACCTCACCCTATCCGGTCATTGTTTGTGGCGATTTCAACGACACTCCTATGTCTTATACCTACAACCAATTTCAACTCGCGCTACTCGATGCATTTAGTGGAAGTGGAAAAGGCTTAGGCACAACCTATGTTGGCAGACTACCCGCCGGGCGTATAGACTACCTTTTTTACAGCCCCTTATTGAACGCGTCGCTATTTCAAATACAAAAACAAACCCGCAGCGACCACCGTGCGATCAGCTGTGTATTTCACAAAAAAACATCATGATTGCGCTCATAGACTGCGGCAGCAGCAAAACCGAGCAAATTGCGGCTCAGCTCGAAGAATATACCGATGTACAAGTCATTGGATCAATGGATTTTCATTTAGATGCTTTGGATCAATTCCAAGGGATTGTTATATCCGGAGCACCTATTTTACTGACCGAAATAGACCCAGCTCCTTATTTACAGCACTTTTCTTGGATCAACAGTTATAGCAAGCCCCTATTAGGCATTTGTTTTGGACATCAAATTATTGGTTTATTGAATGGTGCTCGCGTTTCTAAAATGCGCGAAGATCGCGGTTTTCAAGAAATTGAGCTCATCAAGGACGACATTTTGTTTGAGCGGCTGCCCGATGTTTTTGAGATGCAAGAAGACCACTGCGAACACATTTCGGTACCACGCGGTTTTGACCTATTGGCTTGTTCAGATGTGTGTATCAACGAGGCCATGAAACACCGCGAAAAACCTATTTATGGGGTGCAGTTTCATCCGGAGGTGTCTGGTAATTATGGAAATGTGCTGTTGGCCAACTTTGCCAATTTGGTGCTCGCCTAATTATTTGCCTGCTATATGGAGCAAGCGCTGGCGATCTAAGACATGAATTTTACGCGTTCGTACCTCTATTATTCCTTCTTCTTTGAAATCTTTGAGCAAGCGGATGAGCGTTTCGGTGGCGGTACCAACAAAATTAGCGAGGTCTTCTCGACTCAAGTTAATGGGTTCGTTTTCAAATACATCTATTAAGATCAGCATGGTAAATGCCAAGCGTTCTCTGACAGATTTTTGAGCCATATTGGTAAAACTAAGTAATAAAAAAGGAGGCCGTAGCCTCCTTTTACTTATGCGGTGTGAGCGCTTACATCTTGATAAACTTAGCTGTGTCAGTTTGCTTGCCCGCATTGAACTTAACAATGTATGTTCCTGCAGGGAGCTCAGCGCTGTCAATGCTGAGTTCTTGGGTGCCATCTGCCATTTGAAGCTGCTTAGACCAGACCAAACGACCTGTGATGCTGTAGACCTGAACTTCTACTTTTCCGCTTTGCGCCAATTCAAATACTAAGGTAGTATTGTCTCGGGTTGGGTTGGGATAAGTGCGTAATTTGGTTTTGAAAACACCACTTGGTTTGTTGGTGTTGTTGTCGGTGCCGAGGTATTGGGTTGTTCTCCAGATACCACGACCGAATGTGCCGAGGTAGATTTCACCTGGACGTCCGTTTCCTTCGTCAAAAGAACGCCAGTTTTGACGTACTTCATAGACTGGAGTGCCTTCAAAACCTGTTGAAGCGTTTTGCCAGGTTGCACCGCCGTTTTCAGAAACCCATGCGCCGCTAGATGTACCTGCAACTATGATATCTGGATCATTGCGATCGATGATACCGTCATAGGTAGCGATACCGGAAACAATTGCACCCAAGTTGGTAAACGTTGGTGAGGATGCTGTAGCATTGTTGGTCCGCTTGTTGGTGCCGTTAAAGCCTGCAAAACAAACTAGATCGTTTTCGTTGTTTGGATTGATGGCAATGCCTTCGTATGAAGTATTGGTGATCTTGGTAAGTGTTGTTGCTGTTGGCGCTGTTGTAGTAGCTCCTTGCGTGACATAACCTGCCTTAGATGCAAAGCTCGCATCGCTGGTGTAGATGTCTCCTAGGCCGTCTAGGCGCCATACGCCATTGCCAGAACTGATGTAGCAACGACCGAGGTCACGAGAAAACTCTACGTCAACAGAATTGAACAAACCGCCGCCAATACCTTTTGCCAAACACAACCAACCCGGATTGGGTACAGAGAAGCGTGTAGCATTGCGTGTGCCCCAAAGCTCTCCTCCGTTGGCATTTACATAAACAAGGAACCAAGATTGGTAGGGGTCAGCAATGCGAAGGGTATCCCAAGACACGTTGAAGATAACGGTATCTGAACCCATTTCTACCGTTTCGCCGGTAGCGTTGTTGATACCGTAATTGATGCCCCCAGCTGTAAGTGATGCATCATAATATAAAGTGTCGTCAAAATATAGCGCCGTTGGAGCCGATGTAGTGATGGTGTCACCAGAAGCCATAGAAGGAATGCGAAGCTGTGCTCCAGCTGCGTAAAATTTCTTAGGGATGAAGGTTACGGAGTCTTGTGAATTTGGATCGAAGTATTCAGCCAAAAAGAGTTCGGTGTGGAAAGGGTGGTTCGGGCTGTCGTCTGTACCTGCTGGGTCATAGGTGCCTGGCAAGTTTGGGCTAAAGTTGGTCCAGTTGACACCGCGGTCACCAGAGCGTGAGATGCTGTTGTAATAAATAGATGAGAACATCACGCTAGGGTTGAAGAAAGATATTTCACACTCAAAACCATCGCCGCCGTTTACTTCGCGGAATTCATGGTAAGTAGATAAGCTGAAGTCGTTGTAGAGTGTTCCGTTGTCTTGGGTACCTCCCATTACGCGGCCACCGGCGTCAAATGCGATACCATAGAACTGCGTCACATTGTAGCCACGATTGGCTGGAAACCAAGATGCTCCTTTATTGTTGGATATTCCAATACCACCGTCGTTGCCCACGTAAAAACGGTTGTTGTTGTCCCATTTCATTTCGTGGTTGTCGGCGTGAACATAAGTTGGAGAGCTTGGATTGACAAACCACAGTGATATTTTCTCAAAACCACCTGATGGCGGGTTATTTACAGTTTGCTTCCATTCCCAAACGTCGATGCCACCAATGAGCAGGCGTTCTGAGTCGGTCGGGTCTACGGAGATGATGCTGTTGTATGTGCCTTGGTCGCGGTAGATATCGAATTCATTTGGCGGACCTGAGGGCCCTACGAATTGATTCCAAGTTTGGCCGTTGTCATGGGAAACATGCATGGAAAGTAGGTTGGAATTGGTACGCGCCGCATAGAGCGAGTAGTTTCCACTTGTGTTTTGTGTTGCAGAAATAGCGTATTCGATACGCGCTGCTCCGGTTGGAACGAGATTGTTGGCAATGCTTCCAGACTTATCTGTAAAGGAAGTGCCGCCGTCTGTAGAGACAAAAGTTTTGTTTGCTGCATAAGCCGCAACAATCACTTGACCGTTTTTAGAAACTTGCAGCGCAAAGCACCCTCCGCTAGCTGCAGGAACACTTGATAAAGAGGCGTCGCCAACTTTCCATTTTTTAAGACCAGAGGCCGTAGCCAACCAAACGTAGTTGTCGGCGTTTGAACTTCCTACTTCTGTGCAGCTTGCTGTACCCGGGATTTTAGCGAATGTTGCACCAAAATCTGTGGAATAATAAACACCATTGCCACCCCAACCTTCTTCGTTAGAACCTGTAGCTACATAGAGTGTGTTGTCTGGAGTCATGGTCATGCTCGAGATAAACGGGTTACCGCCTGCGTCAAAATAAGGTACGACGCGCTCCCAGAAGTTGCCTTTATTGTTGGAAACAAACAAACCTCCGGACACTCCACCAGCCCAAATGCGGTTGATGTTGGTGCGGTCTATACATACTGCGCGGGTACGACCACCGATGTTGTCGGGGCCAAGAGATTCAAAAACGATGGATTTTGAAGTACCCATTTTACGGATTTCTTGCTCAATTTTGGCAAGTGTTTCGTTGGATACAGGCTCGCCGGTATTGACATCGATGTAACGTGCCTTGAGCCAAGAAATGGCATCTGTTGAACGGCCTTCTTTCAGAAAAGACAAACCAGCCTGACGATAAAGTCCCGCTTGGGGCAAGAAATGGTAAGCAGTGAGCGCAAGGGCAAAAACACCTGCAACTATCAGAGAACCAAATACATATACCTTTTTATTCATATCAAAATTATTAATAGTGCATGATTAGTGTGCCAAATTAAGAAATATTCTCTTAATAATGAGTCAACTTTATGGGCAATTACACAAATTTTGCCATAAATTTTTCTTTCGTTTAATTTTCAATTATTTATTGATCGAACAAATGTTTTTCGGCATGGTAAGACGAGCGCACTAAGGGGCCGCTTTCAACAAAGCGAAAGCCCATTTCCAGGCCTATTTTTTGATAGTAAGCAAACTGTTCGGGCTCAATAAATGCTGCAATGGGCAAGTGCTTTGGCGTAGGTTGTAGGTATTGGCCAAGCGTGAGGATATCTACTTGTACAGAGCGCAGGTCTTGCATGGTTTCCAGAACTTCTTGTTCGGTTTCTCCGAGCCCTAACATGACGCCAGATTTGGTGCGCATTCCACCCTTTTTCAAGCGAAATAACACTTCCAAACTGCGGTCGTATTTAGCTTGAATGCGGACTTGTTTGGTGAGTCTGCGGACCGTTTCTAAGTTGTGTGATACAATTTCAGGTGCCACATCTATGAGCACTTGTAAATTGTCCCAGTTGCCAGCGAAGTCGGGAATGAGCGTTTCTAATGTGGTGCCGGGTGACTGCTGGCGAATAGCGCGCACGGTCTGGGACCAAATTTCAGAGCCGCCGTCTTTGAGGTCATCGCGGTCTACGGAAGTAATGACCGCATGCTTGACGCCCATAATTTTGACTGAATTGGCCACCTTGCCGGGCTCAAACATATCCACCTGCTCAGGCTTACCCGTTTGGACGCCGCAGAATCCGCAAGAGCGCGTGCAGATGTTGCCGAGGATCATAAAAGTTGCAGTGCCTTCGCCCCAACACTCCCCCATATTTGGGCAGCTTCCGCTTTCGCAGATGGTGTGGAGTTTGTGCTCGTCTACTAAGCCTCTTACTTTGCGGTAGTTTTCTCCCGTGGGGAGCTTGACGCGCAACCATTTAGGCTTCTTTATACGTGTTGTTTCTTCCATTAGAATTGCAGTGTTTCCAATTGTTGTAAAACGGTATCTCGTTGTGCAACAACCGAGCGCAAGCTTTGTGCGTTATAACGCAATGATTTGATCAAAAGGGTGGTATTTTTCAAAAATAAATAGTACCCCAACGCAACTATATTCAAGGCCACAAATAGCAGTATCCAGTTCCATGTGTCCAAAGATATGTAACACGAAGCCGCAGCAAACAGGAGGATGTTCCAGATTGGTAAAAACAATAAAAGCAAAGTCATTTTAGTTGAGGACCAAAACACTGGTCTTTTCATTTTGTTTTCAACGAAGCGCGTAATAAAGAGTGTCGGTAATGCGATGTGCACCAGCCCCACTATAAACAATGGGAATTGACAAATTAACTTCATTAGGGTGCGTAAACGCCAATTCTTCTCGATGGCAAACCAATATAATTCAGCTTCTGATAAGTCGGCTTGCCGTAAGGAAGAAAAATAGGCGTTGATATGTGCTTGGACTTGGTCTATTTGTTCACTTGCCGACGCATCGAGGGTATTTAAGTAAGTTGCCAATTTTTGAGCATATAGCCAACGATCTTCTAAAGAAATAGTTGGATCATAACAATTGACGTGCATGCCCTTGCGATTGAGCATCATGATTTGCTCGTGCAGCACAAGGTGTTCGTCTGCCTTGACATGCGTAATTTGGGCCTGCATGCGCTGCTCAAGTTCGCGGTTGAGCTCTGAAATGACTTTACTGGGGTTTTCTAGATAAGCTGCTTTGTGGTCATTGAGTAAAATTGGCTCAGCCGCGGCAACCAATACCTCACTGCGCATGACACCGGGATTGGTGTAGTTTATACCTACACCTTGCACCCGAATTTCAACTTTCCAATCGAGGTCTTCTAAGGCGGTAAAACCTATGCGCATGGCCCCTTTTTTGATCGGCTTTAGCCTGCGCTCAAAGATGTCGTCGGTGATGCCTTCGCCAAACATCAGCAAATTGCGATTGCGCGCAAGGGTCTCGGTCGCTTTTTTAAAGACTTTTTTATTTTTTTCTTGGGAATTGCCACCATCTTGTTGGCGGTAAATTGGCAACATGTGGGCAAGCCAGAACAAGGGGCGTGTAATGCGATTGAATACGTCTGAGCGGGTCATGAAATAGACAATTGGCTTTCGCATATAAGACACCACCAAGGGATCGAGAAAGGAAGAAGGGTGGTTACTTACAAAGATAGTTCTTCCAAAACGACTTTTACTCGGACGCACCTCCTTGGTGCGTTTAAAAAACAACCGAAAACCAAAGATTAATCCGGACAAAAAAATAAAATACAAAGGTCTCATGCTGCGAAATTACCAATTTTAGATAATTTCGCCTTAAAATAATCGCATGAAGCGCATCGGACTCATTTGCGGAGGATTTTCCTCTGAATACAATATTTCAATAAAGAGTGCTCAAACCATTCAAATTCACTTCCCTGAGCACCTCGAATGTGTCTTGATTCAAATTTCAAGAGAGAACTGGCAAGAACGCTTGAAACTAGAAGGCCGCATTGACGCCGCAATCATCTACACCCACGGCGACCCCGGTGAAAACGGAAAGATCCAAGCGTATCTGGATATGCTGCAAATTCCATACATCAATTCGGGTGTATTGGCAAGTGCGCTTTCCTTTGACAAATGGTATTGCAATCAGTTTTTAAAAGGCTTCGGTTTTGAGGTGGCTTTATCTAAACTGTTTCATCTCGGGGCCAAAATAGATGCCCCTTCTTTAGTTGCTGATCTCGGGCTGCCCCTATTTGTGAAGCCAGCAGACTCTGGCTCAAGCTTTGGAATTTCAAAAGTTAAAACCATAAACGAGGTTCAAAGTGCTTTTGACACTGCATTTAAGGAGGGCAAAACTGCTGTGGCTGAAGCATTTTTAGACGGAATAGAAGTAACCTGTGGTGTATTCAGAAGTACAAAAGGGCTCATCGCCTTGCCCCTCACCGAAATTGTATCCGAGACAGAATTTTTCGATTATGCCGCTAAATACGATGGCAAATCAAAAGAAATTACGCCTGCTAGAATTGCAGAAACGATCCGAGAAGAAGTGCAGGCACAAGCAAAGAAAATTTACGATTTACTTGGATTAAGAGGCATTGCAAGAATCGATTTTATGCTTGTAAATGACAAACCGCATGTCATTGAAGTCAACACTACACCAGGCTTTTCTCCTGCGAGTATTGTGCCACAAATGCTCGGTGTTGCAGCCATAAGCATTCAAGATTTCTGGAAGGAAATGATCAAGGTTGAGCTTGATATGTAGCCAGGCCATTTAAAAATGGCTCCATCTTTTTAGCCATTGCCGCCCCGGCTATGGGGTAGTCATTGGCAATAATTGCAAATGCAATTTGGTGTCCGCTTGCTGAGTCGACATAACCCGCATAGGCTTTGATACCTTGAATACTTCCGCTTTTTGCATGCACCCTGCCTTCTCCGGCTTGTCCTTTACAGAGATTTTTAACCGTTCCTGTTTGCCCTGCAACTGGCAAACTTTTGAAATAAGTTGAAAAGTACGGTGCTTTTGATTGCTGGCTTAAAAGCTTTACAAATTGTGCTGCGCTCATGCGGTTGACTTTTGAAAGGCCACTGCCGTCGACAATTCCGCAGGGCCCTAGTTCCCATTTAAGAAATAAGGAATCTAATACGCGTTCGCCATTTGCATAGGTGCCGCTACCATGAGCGCTTGCACCCAGCTGACGGAGCAGACCTTCTGCATACATATTGACGCTGCGCTGGTTGGTCCAAAAAACAACGTCTTCAAGTTTTTGACCAATTTCGGTGTGCAGCAGCAACGGTGTTGCCGTCTTTTCTTGCTTCAAATTTGGAGACAAACGCACTGACGCGGATCCGCCATCGACGCGCACTCCTTGCTTTTGGAGTTCTTGATAAAACAGCAAGGCCAATAGTTGCTCTGGATCTGGCATACTGCCTTTCACTTCAAAGGCCTCGCGCTTGGCCGGTAAATTCCCTTTGATCACGCGTTGATAATTATAAGGTTCACCGTGAATAAATGTGGCATCTGTACCAATCAAATCGGCCTTGGCCTCGATTTGTAAACGATAATTTGGATCATAAGGATAACAACTTTTTAAGACAAGGGGCGTTGCGGGTGCGCCTGTTTGAAAGGTCAATTTCAGGGTGTTGTCGTAAAAATTGAGTCCGAACGAACCGCAGCCATAGTAGTTACCCATATCGACTTGTTCCCATCCTATTGGACATTTGTCATTCCCATAGGCGCTCGCATCGGCAATGACCTGTCCTGTGATATACTGAATGCCTTGATTTTGAATGATTTTTACCCAATTAGAAAGAAAATCGAGTTCGTGCCCAGGCTCATTGAAATAGCGAGAACCCAACGAGACGTCTCCACCTCCGACAATCCAAATATCACCATCAAAAACACCGTTTGATTTGAGCTCGCCGTCCAAAAAAAGTTGTGTTTTTGCTTGGTATTTAGGTCCTAAAATTTCTAATGCCGCAGCTGTACTTACCAATTTGGTAATCGATGCGCCGGGGAGCTGTTTGGTAGGCAAATACGCCGCAATGGTGTCGCCGGTAGTGAGGTCAACGGCGCAAATACTCCATTTGGTGCCAACCAATTGAGGGTCTTGGACGAGTTGATTGAGGACTAACTGCAATGGAAACTGGGCCCAAAAAGAAAGGGGAAAACTGAGTAAAAACAGCAAAAAGAAGCGCGGCATAGTCTACAAATTTAGTGTAATTTTACAGTTCATTTTATTTCAGTGCCCAACACGTCATTTGAGTAAGCCAATGCCTAAAGCCAGCAATCCCAACGATTTTATCCGCATTCAAGGGGCAAGAGAACACAACCTCAAGGATATCCACCTCGAAATTCCGCGTCAAAAACTCGTCGTATTTACAGGCCTGAGCGGCAGTGGCAAATCATCCTTGGCATTTGACACCATTTTTGCGGAAGGCCAGCGCCGCTACCTCGATACCTTTTCTACTTATGTGCGGCAGTTCATCGGCGGCCTTGAAAGACCTGACATCGACAAAATTGACGGCCTCAGCCCGGTCATTGCCATCGAACAAAAAACGGTGGGGCGCTCCCCTAGATCAACGGTGGGTACCATCACCGAACTCTACGACTTCTTTCGCTTGCTTTTTGCAAGAACGGCAAGCGCCTATTCGTATCAGACCGGCGAAAAAATGGTCCAATATGCAGACCACGACATCACCGACCTGATTCAAACTACTTTTAAAGGCAAAAAAGTAGCCCTACTCGCGCCCAAAGTGAAGGGCAGAAAGGGACATTACCGCGAGCTTTTTGAGCAAATACAGCGCTTAGGCTACACGCGGGTAAGAGTTGATGGCGCGCTTTATGAACTCAACAAACCCATTAAACTTGACCGCTACAAAACCCATGACATCGAAGTTGTTGTAGACCGCTTTATTGCCGGAGACGTCGATGTCAAACGCTGTCAAGAAACAGTACAAACTTGTATGCAACTCGGCGAAGGCACGCTTATGGTGCTCGATTTAGAAAACGGAGACATCCGCCATTACAGCCGTTCACTTATGTGTCCGAGCACAGGTATTTCTTACCCCGAGCCAGAACCCAATCTCTTTTCGTTCAACTCTCCCTACGGCGCTTGCCCCACCTGCAAAGGACTCGGCGAGGTGAGTGAAATGGACCGCGACAAAATCATTCCAAACCCCAAACTTTCCATTAAAAAAGGAGGGCTTGCACCCTTGGGCATCTACAAAAGATCCTGGATTTTCGATAAAATTGAAAAATTACTCCAAGCCCAACAATTTACACTCAATACACCTATCTGCGACATCGATGAAGAGCTCATAGAACTGCTGCTTTACGGCAACGAAGACATGGAGCTAGGGCCTTTAGACTACCAAGAACGCTTTGAAGGCTTATTGCATTTTATGGGTCGTCATGCCGAAGATTCATCTACTGCAATTGAACGCTGGGCTCAGGGTTTTATGCACAAGAAAACATGTCCGAGCTGTGCGGGTTACCGACTCAAAAAAGAAGCTTTGCACTTTAAAATTGGACAACTGCACATCGGGGAACTCGCCGTCATGGACTTGCAAACACTTCAAGACTGGTGCGCCACCCTACCCCATATTCTCGATGAGCAAGCCTTGTATATCGGCAAGGAAATCATCAAGGAAATCAATACGCGGCTTGGTTTTATTTTGGAAGTGGGCCTCGACTACCTCACGATGCATCGCAGCGCCAAAACCTTATCAGGCGGAGAGGCGCAACGCATCCGCTTGGCAACACAAATTGGCACAGAACTACTCAATGTGCTGTACATCCTCGACGAGCCGTCTATTGGTTTGCACCAACGAGACAACACCAAACTCATTCGCTCGCTGACCAAATTGCGCGACCTCGGCAACACGGTACTCGTAGTGGAGCACGATAAAGAAATGATGGAAGCAGCCGATTTTATTGTCGATATTGGGCCGGGTGCTGGCCGTCATGGTGGCGAAATTGTATTTGCAGGTACGTATGCAGAAATGCTGCAAAGTGATACCATAACTGCAGGTTATTTGAATGGGAAAAGAAATATAGAAGTGCCATTCAAATGTAGAACAGGTTACGGGAATTTCTTGTCACTAAAAGGTGCAAGCGGGCACAACCTCAAAAGTGTAAACATCAAAATACCGCTCGGTACGCTCACTTACGTCACGGGGGTAAGCGGGAGTGGAAAATCTTCGCTGATCAATCAGACGCTCTTCCCGCTTTTGATGAATCATTTCTATGACCCGATTCGTACGCCGCTGCCTTACAAGCAAATTACCGGTCTCGAGCACCTCGATAAAGTCATTGAAATTGACCAAAGCCCAATTGGCCGCACACCCCGCTCCAATCCGGTGACCTATACTAAGGTTTTCGATGAAATCAGGAGTTTATTCGCCAACATGCCCGAGGCACTGATCCGTGGCTACAAACCCGGACGCTTCTCGTTTAATGTGGCTGGCGGCAAATGTGAAACTTGCAACGGCGGAGGCATGCGCTTGATCGAAATGAACTTCTTACCCGATGTATATGTATTGTGTGAACAATGTAATGGCAAAAGGTACAATAATGAAACGCTAGAGGTTCGCTATAAAGGAAAATCTATTGCAGATGTGCTTCAAATGACCATTTCAGAGGGCTGCCAGTTTTTTGAAAACCAACCCAAAATACACCGCATGCTGCTTACTTTAGCAGAAGTGGGCTTGGGTTATGTTCAACTTGGGCAGTCTTCTACAACCTTATCGGGTGGTGAAGCACAACGCATCAAACTGGCTGCCGAACTTGCCAAAAGAGCAACAGGCAAAACCATCTACATCTTAGACGAACCCTCTACCGGGCTTCATTTTGAGGATATTCAGTTGTTGCTCAAGGTGTTGCAAAGATTGGTAGACGAAGGCAACACGGTTTTGGTGATTGAACACAACCTCGACATGATCAAAACAGCTGACTACATTATCGATATCGGCCCCGAAGGAGGACAGCGCGGTGGTCAAGTTCTTTTTGAGGGCACACCTACTCAAATGGTTAAAAAGGCTCAAAAAGTCTCCTATACCGCAAAATATTTGGCCCAAGAATTAAAAAAGCGTTAATTTTGACGCTCCTAAAGTAGTAACGAAAATAAAAAATATAAAATGGCAGTAGAAATTACAGACCAAAACTTCGACGAGCTCGTCATGAAATCCGAAATTCCCGTAATTATCGATTTTTGGGCAGAATGGTGTGGTCCTTGCCGCATGATCGGGCCGGTTATTGAAGAAATGGCGCACGAATACGACGGAAAAGCATTAATTGGCAAAGTAAATGTAGATCACAACATGGGCGTTTCTGCTCAATTTGGCGTGCGTTCTATTCCAACTATCTTATTTATCAAAAACGGTGAGGTTGTAGACAAATCAGTTGGAGCTGTTCCCAAAGCAGTTCTAGCCGAAAAGCTCGAAGCACTCATGTAAAAATCATCAAAGGGAGCTCGCTCCCTTTTTTTATGCCATGGAATCATTCTGGAAAAGACTGCGTTATTACGGCCTAGGTTTCGGACTTGGCCTCATCCTTACTTTCGGTATTTTCAATACACGGGGTTGTAGCTGGACGCCCGGAAACCGGGTCAAAGATGCCATCAACAAACGCATTTGGATCATCGATAACCGAGATGTCCGTACTTTTTACAAAGACCACAAACTCAACGACAAAAAATTTTATAGGCTGATCCAAGACGCAGACATCTCCTTCACCAAAAGCATCCGCAGCGGCCGCCACAAAGTCTATGACCTCACTTTTACAGACGGCAACAACAAAGAAGCGCATTGTTTGGCCCGCATGACCGACGAAAGCTTCGTTGTCGAATTCATTCCGTTTGTGCGCAGTGTTAAATTGCTCAAAAAAGCGCTCAAAAATAGAAAAGGTACCGCGTACGGCGCCGGAATAGTGCATGCTCCCAAAAACAAAAATTTAGTTTATTCCGACACGAGCCCTGGCATCAAAGAGCACCTGCGCGCGCTCGGCATCACCAACGACATCCAACTCCAAAAAGAACTTTTGAGTGGATTCTTTGATTACCAAAAATCAAGGCTCAATGAACAACCAAGACCCGTTCATGTCTTTAAATTTCGACCAACCTTGCGCCCTAGGCTTCAGGTTACGGCTACCTGCATTTGGTACAAAGACAAGATCAA